>JAJFHL010000067.1 GCA_021775615.1 Hyphomicrobiales bacterium | reverse complement strand
AATGGCACATATTGCGCACGGCCGGCCTGGTCCATTCAACCGCACCGTTCGACCTGGTCGAGCCGGTTTCCACCGACGAGGCCTGGCACCGGGTGATCAAATCGCTTGGCGACAAGATCAGATCGAACATGGGCCCGGCATCGTCATGAACACCTTCGACGATTACCGCGACTTCCTTTTCGACTATTCCTTTGACGGTCATCGGTGGTCGGTCACGATCACCGCGCGGTCGGCCGAAGAGGCGAAGGCGCGCATCAACAGTCTCGCGTGGGCGACCTATACCGGTGAACTGTTGTTCACTGTGCCCGCCACGCCGGCCGGCGCGCTCCGTCGCGTTTTGCGTTGGCTCTGGCGGTGAGCGACGGCTGACAGACGTGGGCGCGATCACCTCATATAGCCAGTACCTCCCCGGCGTTCTCGCCGAGATCGCCGAGGTTGCCGGCCTGGACGCGGCGCTCAAGGTCGCCGAGGCGAAGGGCGGGCACCTGGCCTATTTCCCGAGGGTCCCGAAACCCGACCATTGGCTCGTCGACCTGGTCGGCACGGAACGCGCCGTCCTGATCTGCGAACGGGTCGCGCCCGGCGATGGCGGTGTCCAGGAGAGCGTGCCGCTCGGGCCCACGGGCTCACGGGCGAAGATGTGGCGGCGCATGCATGAGATGATCGACGAGGGGCGGCCAAAGCCCGAAATCGTCCGCACTCTCGGCGTGCACAGGGCGACCGTCCAGCGCCACAAGAACGGCCATTCCGGCCAGCCCAAATCCGACCCGGACCAGGGCGAACTTTTCTGAAAGCACCGAAGGACGCACCTGCGCCCGTCATATTTAACCGGGATTTTATCTAGGTTTCGCTTCCAGCCGTACAGGCTGGAAGGAGGCCCACGATGTCAAGACTCTTTGCTTTCATTACCGCCGCCGCATTGGCGGCAACAGTTTTGCTTTCCGGCGCTCATGCGCAGACCGCCAAGCCGGACGATCTCAAGCCTTGCGTGACGGTCTCCATGCTCATGGAGCGGCACGAACAGGCTGTACCCAACATGCGGTCGGCGAACATCTTGTTCGTCGGTGAGGACGCCGCGCATTTCGTTCGTGCGTTGAACGCCTGGCCGCCAAAGACGGAGTACTCGGGAAACGAGGTGGTGATCTTCGGTTTCCACGGCGCGCCAAACAGCCTGGTCTACGTGTTGACCGACGGCGTCGCCTGCGAGCCTGAAATCCCGGTCCAGAACATCATTGCGAACCAGCTGATCTGGTCAACGAACATGGCGCAGTCCGAGCGCAAGTCACCGCCCTAGGTACCGCCACGCCGCACACCGAAAGCCACAATCCCAACTCGGACCCGACACCATGACTTTGACCATCACAAAACCGTTGCTTCGTAAGATCGCCGGCCGTCGCGCCACCGACAAGCGGCTCACAGAACTTGCCGATGCGATGAACCGGCACTTCCCGGAGTACGGCATCACCACAGTGCTGCGCGCCTCGCACTTCTTTGGCCAGATGATTGTCGAGTCCGGGGGCTTCACCGTCTTCCGCGAGAACATGAACTACTCAGCGACGCGGCTGTTGCAGGTGTTCCCGCGACACTTCACGACGGCGCAGGCTCGCGCCTATGCCGGCAAGCCGAAAAAGATTGCGAGCTACGTCTACGGGAACCGGGGCGGCAATGGCGCGGAGCAATCCGGCGATGGCTACCGCTACCGTGGCGCCGGCATCATCCACCTGACTTTCAAGGCCAACTACCGCAAGTTCGGCCAGGCCGTCGGTGTTGACCTGGTGGCCAACCCCGAGAAGGCCGCGCAGTCCGATATCGCGGTGCGCGTCGCCCTGGCGTTCTGGAAAGACCTGAACCTCAACCACTACGCCGACGCCGACGAAGTGGACGATGTGACCCGCCGCATCAATGGCGGCTACAACGGGCTGCAAGAGCGCATCAAGCAGACGATGAGAGTCCGCCGGATCTTGCTCAACGGTGTGCCCGCGCAAGGGCCTGGTCCCCATGCGGCGATGCTGCGCCGGAAGACGAAAGGGCCGGCGGTTGAGGCGCTCCAGTCCCGTCTAAAAGAACTTGGGTATCCGGTCGGCGCCATCGACGGTGACTTCGGTTCGAAAACCGAGAAGGCGGTCAAACACTTCCAGCGCATGCACGGGCTGACGCCGGACGGCATCGTTGGGCCGGCGACAAACGCCAAGCTCGCGAACGTGGAGATCTCCGGTCGCGACGATCCCTCGCCAATTCGCGAAACGCCAAAAGGGCCGGCCGTGTTTCCGCGCCAACGAGACGTCCCGCAATTCTATGGGGCGCGGGGCCAGAACCAACGGCGTATCCGGCTGCCGTTCAAGATGCGCCTTGCGTGGGATCTGAGCAAGTCGGTATCCCGTGTCCCGATGCACGAGAAGTGCGCCGACAGCGCCGAGCGGATATTCAAGCGCATCCACGAGCACTACGGCGACGACGAGATCAAGCGGCTCGGGATTGATCTCCTGGGCGGCACGCTCAACGTCCGCAGGATACGCGGTGGCGCCGGCTGGTCCATGCACTCCTGGGGCATCGCCATCGACTTCGACCCGGCACACAACCAGCTCCGATGGGGCCGCGACCGCGCCCGTTTCGCGCAGCCCGAATATGAGCAGTTCTGGAAATTCTGGGAGGAGGAGGGCTGGCTGTCGCTTGGCCGGTCCCGAAACTTCGACTGGATGCACGTGCAGGCCGCGCGCCTCTAGCGCACGGCATCAACCGGCCGCCGCGCCCGGCGGCCAACCAGGAAAGGCAATTTGATGAGCTTCACTTCAATGTTCAACCTGACGTCGAAGACCTTTTGGCTTGGCGTCGCAATGATCGTCGCCGGCGTGGTCAAGCTGATGGGTTTTGACATTCCGGTCATCTCGGATCTGATCACGAATTTCTATCCGACGATGGACGGCGGCACGCTGATCTCGGGTGGCTTCGCGGCCATCTTCCTTAAGGACGCTACCAACAAAGCGGCAGAGGGTGTCGCGAACTCAATCGCCGTTGCCGCAGTCGTTGGCGGAGCTATGTGGTTCTCGTCGTTTGGTGCGCCTGCAACGGAGCTGATCGCGGCGAATGACAATGTCGCCGTGGTCGGCGACCTGCTCGCGGCCTGATGTTCAAGCTTCTGGTCAAACTCGTCGGTGGAGCGTCCAGCGGTGGCTGGCTGTCCATCATCAACCTCGCCTTGAAGGTGGTCGATGGTGTGCTCAGCGAAGTCAAAACGCAACGGGACATCTCCACCGGCGAGCAGCGCCAGGTTGCGAAATCAATGGTGCTCGTCTCCAAACGTCATGACCTGTCGAACGCCATCGACGATGAACTCGCCAGTTGGTCGGCAGACCAGGTCGACGAGTTCATCGGCGATGACTTCAAGGACTAGAGAACATGAACTGCATCGGCCTGATTATCTGGATGCACTGCTTTCAGGCGCAGCCGGTTGTCGTGAGTGAGTTTTGCAAGGTCGCGCGGCCGCTGGTGACATTGGAGGAATACCGCCCGAGCCGCCGCGACAGCGAGGGTTCGCGCCTGCGCTACGCCGCGCTCAAGAAACGGTATCGCGAGCTTTGTTCGTCGACGCAGCCGGACGAAAAGGTCAGACGCCATGGACGATCCTAAAGCCTGGGTCGCAATCGCGGCGCTCATTTACACAGTCGTTTCCGGCATCGGCGGCTGGTTCATTCACGCGTTGCGCCAGCGCATCGAAGGCAATGACCAGGCGATCAAGGATCTGGCGAAAGAGAACGCACTGTTCCGCGACCGGCAAGCGCATTTCGACGCATTCATAGGACATACGCCAACGAAGGACGAGTTCCATAGTCTTGCGATCAGCGTCACGGAAATGAGCGGCGATTTCAAGGAGGCGGTCGCCACGCTGCAGGCGATGGGCAAGACCGTGGACCGGATCGACGGCTATCTGATGGAGCGGTCGAAATGAGCTACGAGAAAGACGTTGCCGAACATTTCCGGCTCGGGCTGTTGCGGGCGCTGGCAGATCAGGCCGGCTA
>JAJFHL010000066.1 GCA_021775615.1 Hyphomicrobiales bacterium | reverse complement strand
CTGACCTCCTGCTCGATCTCGAGGGTGACCCGGCCGGAATCGTTCACCCGCGGTGTCACCGAAAGAATGACCCCGGTGTCGCGCAGCTCGATTGAATTGACGATCGGAGCGTCCGGATCGAGCACGCTGACCGCCGACTGGGTGGCGATCGGAACCTGGGCGCCGACCTGGAGTGTGGCCGTCTTGTTGTCGAGCACCATCAGGCTGGGAGAGGAAATGATGTTCACATCGGTGACGCCGGACACCGCGTTGATCACGACGCGGGCATCGTTGATGTTGAAGAAATAGGAGAAACCGGGAAACACCGATGAAATGGCGCCCGACGCGGCGTCGGTGAACGAAAAGCTCGAATCTCCGGATTCGAAGAACCAGCGAAGACCGAACTTGAGCTCGTCGTTGAGAGTGACCTCCGCAATGGTCGCCTCCAGCAGGACCTGGTTCTGGATCTGGTCGATTTCGGTCAGCATCTGCAGGATGCGGTTGTATTCCTTGCGCGTTGCGAAGATCAGGAGGGCGTTGTTTGAATCGTCCGCGACGACCTGAAGCCCTCCGGCTTGGACCACGGGCGTGTCCGGCACTTGGCGCCGCACGGGTTGCGCTGCGGCCGGCTCTTCATGCTCTTCCGACGGCGGCGGCGAGGTCATGGTACCCGGGTCGTAACGCGGTCCGACCGCGGTGGCGTCGTCGAGCGGTCCCTCGAAGCCGATCGCGAAGACCTGCTGCAGCAGGCCGGCCAGTTCATCGGCAGTGCGGTTTTGGATGTTGTAGACATGCAGCCTGCGTTCATTTCCTTCCGTGGCGGCATCGAGGCGCGTGATCCAGATTTCGGCCCGGTCGAGGAATTCGGGACGCGAGGAAATGACCAGCATTGACTGCAGCCGCTCGTTGGGAATGAACCGCACGATGGTGTTCGCGCCGCTCGCCGCGTTGGCGGCAAATATCGTCTTGAGTTCCTCCGCAAGCCCCTCAAGATCCGACGTCCGTACCGGAACAAGGGCGAATGACATTCCCTTCATCCAGTCGACATCGAAGACGGCGATGGCCTCGAGAAGGGCCGCCATCTCCTTGCGTGTGCCCGTCAGCATCAACAGGTTGCGCGGCGTATCGGCCAGCAGGATTGCACCTTGCGGCGCAATCGGCCGGAGGATGCGCTCCATCTCGGTGGCGGACACGTAACGAAGCGGGACAATCTGGATGCCGATACCGATCAGCCGGCGCGAAGCTGCGCGGGGGTCGGTCCGCAGGGACGGAGTTGCGCTCATCGCCAGGTTCGACGGAACGATCTTGAACACGCCGGTGCCGTCCTCGACAATCGCCGCCCCATTGGCCTTGAGGACGGCGTCGAACAGATCGGCAAGAGCGGAGACCGGCACGGGGCTGGTGGTCTGAACCGTGACATCGCCCTGAACATTCGGGTCGATGATGTAGTTGAGGCTCAATATGTCGCCGAGAACCGCTTTGGCGGCGTCTGCAATCGGGACCTTCACCAGGTTGAGGGTTATGCCTTCATCGCCATTTGCGGTTTCTTCCGACCTGAAATGCCGGGCCGCGGCCGGCGGCGGGTCGGCGATCAGCTTGCCGGTGCCCCGGAATACACCCGAGCCCGGACGACTGAGCATCTCTTCGGAGAGGTCCGCCGTGTCGTAGGTGCTATCGGATCGATCTGGAACCGGATCGTGTCGGGGCGCGGTGTTCGACGTTGGCTCGATGGCCGTGTCGAGCAGTTCTTCATTGATGTCGAGCGCCGACCCGCATGCCCCCAAGAGCGGGCAAACGAGGAGCCATGCGAAACATGGTCTCCACCAACGGTGGGCTGACACAACGCGCACTATACATAAGCTCCCGGTCGAAATTACAGCTTAACGTTGTAATGTGGGTGAAGCTTGGCCCGCATGTGGCAACATTGCGGTCGAGGCTCTATTCCCGGAGCGCCTGATAGAGCGTGATCTCGTGACGCTCGCCCCTCAGTTGAATGATGGCGGAGTCTGATTTGATCTCCAAGACCGTCCAGCCTTCGGCCGAAGCGCCTTCGCCGTGCCAGGCCCCCTGTGGCGCTCCCGGGGAGCGTACCAGAATACGTTTTCCGTCAAGCCGGCTGACAACGCCCATAAGGTGCAGCTGATCCAAAGTAATCTGCGGCTCAGGGGCGGCAGCCTTTTCCTTCGGAAGCTGTGTCTTCTTGGCGATGTATGGCCGGCGGGTTGCGTTAAACAGCGGCCGCAGGAGAGTGTCGCGAAAGTCCGTAAAGGGCGGTGGCGCAAAGTCCGGTTGGCTTGGCGCTTGCTCGCTGCGCGCGTGAAGTGCGGTCTCTGCTTCGGCGGTGACATCGATCGGCGAGGTCCACAATCGCCAGTCCAAATATGCCGCGGCCGCCACCAAGGCCAGAAGCGCAAGAACGGTGACGGGCGACCAACCGTGACTGTGCGCATGTGTGGGCATTACGGCGCCCCCGCCAGGATCGGGACATATACGTCGAGCCGCGCGTCGATCATGGGCTGCCCGGCATCCGGTGTCGCCCGCCGCGACTGCCCGGCATTGAGCTGCGCGGCATTGATGAACATGAAAGGCGAACCATTTTCGATGCCGTAGATTGTCGTGTGTATGGCTTCCAGAGAACCGTTCAGCTGGATACGGATTCCGACATAGGTGTTTCCATTGCGCTCTCTGTTCGCTAACCGGTTTGCGCTGCGCAGGCTGGCGCGGCGTTGCGAGGCCAGTGCCTTGAGTTTCTTTTGCAGGTCTGCTGACGCAAGTGTTTCGCTGCCGCTGTCAAGCAGGGCGCCGCCAGCGAGGCGCGCATTTGCCCGGTCGGACTTTTCACGGGCAATCGCATGCCGCGCCGCAATCGCCGTGTATCGCGCAAGAAGCTGACGCTTCCCCTCAATCTCGCCATAGCCGTGTTCGAACTGCGACCAGATTGGCTCCGCCACAACCGTCCAGCCCGCGCCAACCACGAGAAAAACCAGAGTGATGGCGGCTGTTCTCCGAAGATTTTTGGACAATTGCATTCCCTTGGTGTTCCTGACTTCCGCTCAACCACCGGCGCTGAGGGTTTGCAGCTGAAATTTAATCGTGAACCTCTCGCGATCCTGCCTGGCATCCCGGGTCACGG
>JAJFHL010000065.1 GCA_021775615.1 Hyphomicrobiales bacterium | reverse complement strand
TTGGGCGTCAGGCCCCCGCGCCATCCTCCCTGACGAGCGCAACCGCCGAAATCTTCCACGTCCCGTCGTCCTGCTTCTGCATGGCGTAGAGCGCTGTCCAGGCTCCGCCGTTGGGGCCGATCAGAAGGACCTTCTGCGTCGGGCCGCCAAGTTCCTGCGTGACGTCTCCGAACTTCACGCTCTGGGTCCGGTAGACCGGAGCGTAGCCCTTGCGCACCATGCCCATGAAAATGTCGGGGGTTGAAAATATCGACTTGATGTTGGGCGAGGCGTAGGAGAACGCGCGGGCGCCATCGTCGGCGCGAAACGCCTCGATCTGGCTGCCTATGATCTCCTGAAAGGCCTGTCTGTCGGCGTCCGTCACGTCCTGGGCGGCGGCGAACCGGGCCGCGCCCAGGGACATCGCGATGGCGATTGCGAATGTCATGAGGTTGCGGATCATGGTTTTGCCCTCCCTCTGCAGATGCTTCACTATACGCCGGACCGGTTTCGTTGGATCATCCGATTGCGCCGCGAATGTTGCGAAGCCTTGGCGGATGCTGGTAGGTCTAGATCAAATCGGGTTCAGGCGCCGTTGTGTCCTGCACCCATAAATGGGGAGAGCGGAACATGAAGATGTCCGGCGAATACACCTTGAACGCGGGGCGCGAGGCCGTCTGGCAGGCGCTGAATGATCCGGCGGTTCTCAAGGAGTGCATTCCAGGCTGCGAATCCATCGAAATGATCGGTGAAAACGAGATGGAAGCTGTGGCGGTCGCCAAGGTCGGACCGGTCAAGGCCAAGTTCAAGGGCAAGGTGCAGTTGAGCGATCTCGATCCGCCCAACGGGTACACGATCAGCGGCGAGGGTTCGGGCGGGGCGGCCGGCTTCGCCAAGGGCGGCGCCAAGGTGGCTTTGGTCGATGCGGAGGGCGGCGGCACGGTGCTCTCCTACGACGTCGACGCAACGGTGGGCGGCAAACTGGCGCAGATCGGCCAGCGGCTCGTCGATGGCGCGGCCAAGAAGATGGCCGCTCAGTTCTTCGAGGCGTTTGCCGAGGCCGTGGGCGGGACCGTCGATGCGGAACCCGCAGCCCCCGCGAAGGAACAGTTTTCCGACGAAGTCATGCAGCAGATCGACGCCGAACAGTCGCGCTCGCGCTGGATCATGTATGTCGGCCTGGCCTTGCTCGCCGGGCTCATCGCCTATGCAATTTTCTGAAATTGCGGGAGCTATGGGCCGGTCCGGTCCCACCAAACGCGATTGCCTATTGACCGTAAGTCATTCTGGCGCAACACTTTGCGCATAAACATCAAGAAGCGGGGAGGCGGTAGCCCGGTTATCCACCACATCGGCGGTGTGTTACCTCCCGTGCCATCGGCATTGGCGCGGGCTCGCGTGACTTTGAGAGGAGGAGTATATGCCAACTGTTTCCATGACTGTGAACGGCAAGGCGGTGTCGGGCGAGGTTGAAGCCCGAACGCTGCTTGTCGAGTTTTTGCGCGGTAATCTCGGACTGACCGGCACCCATGTGGGGTGCGACACCAGCCAATGCGGCGCCTGCGTCATTCATCTGAACGGCACCGCAGTTAAATCGTGCACCACGCTCGCCCTCCAGGCGGAAGGCGCGGACGTGACCACCATCGAGGGCGTTGCGTCGAACGGCGACCTGCATCCGATGCAGGAGGCTTTCCGCGAAAACCACGGACTTCAATGCGGGTTCTGTACGCCAGGCATGATCATGGCCGGCATCGACATGGTGAACCGCCATGGCGGCAGCCTCGACGAAGCCACCATTCGCGCCGAACTCGAGGGGAATCTATGCCGCTGCACGGGTTATCACAATATCGTCAAATCGATTGCCGCCGCCGCCAAGACCATGTCTTGAGCGCCAAACCCCCGAAGAGGACCATAATCCATGAGTGAGACGGGAATTGGCGCGCGGGTGCGCCGCAAGGAAGACCAGAGATTCATCACCGGCCTGGGCCGCTATACGGACGACATCAACGTCGCGAACCAGACCTATGCCTACTTCGTGCGCTCGCCGCACGCCCATGCGGAAATCAGGAGCATCGACACGTCATCGGCCGCGAAGGCGGACGGGGTCGTCGGCGTTCTGACCGGCGACGATCTGGCGGCCGACGGGGTCGGCGGGCTGATCTGCGGCTGGATGATCCATTCCAAGGACGGCACGCCGATGAAGGCGGGTGCCCATCCGGCGCTGGCCCAGGGCAAGGTGCGCTATGTCGGCAACGAGGTCGCGGTGGTGATCGCCGAGACCCTGGCGCAGGCAAAGGCCGCGGCCGAACTGGTCGATGTCGACTACAACGTGCTCGACGCGGTTGTCGATACGGCGAAGGCGCAGGACGCAGGCTCGCCGCAGCTGCACGACGAAGCCCCCGGCAACACAATCTTCGAATGGGAGATCGGCAACAAGGACGCCACCGACGCGGCCTTCCAGAACGCCGCCCATGTTACTTCGATGGACATCGTCAACAACCGGCTGATCCCCAACGCCATGGAGCCGCGCGCGGCGGTCGGCGACTATGACGCCGGCACCGAAAGCTTCACGCTCTACACCACCAGCCAGAACCCGCATGTGGCGCGCCTCGTGCTGGCGGCTTTCGTCGGCATCGCGCCGGAACACAAGCTGCGCGTCATCGCGCCGGATGTGGGCGGCGGCTTCGGCTCGAAGATCTTCATCTATGCCGAAGAGACCGTCTGCGTGTGGGCCGCAAAGAAGGTCGGACGCCCGGTCAGGTGGACCGGCGAGCGTTCCGAAAGCTTCATGGCGGACG
>JAJFHL010000064.1 GCA_021775615.1 Hyphomicrobiales bacterium | reverse complement strand
AGAAGGCGGACAACGCCAATAGCGGCGAGATCATAGTCGCCCTTGTCGATGACGAGGAAGCGACCTTGAAGAGGCTTCGCCGCAAGGGCGCGTCGATCGCGCTCGAGGCGGCCAACCCGGCTTACGAAACCCGCATCTTCGGACCGGACCGGGTCCAGGTTCAAGGCCGACTTGTGGGGTTGATCCGCCGCTACTGATCACCCGCGGCTTCGGTCCACGGACGGTTTCCGCGCCGGTCGGCAACACGCTCCACCCTGATTTCAGGAGCCTTGGCGTCACCGACTTTGAAGTAGAGCGCGTGGGCGCCGTATCTGTAGAGCGCAAAGCGATCCACAACGAAGCGGGCCCCGCCGCATGAACCGCGAAATGAGAAGGCGGTCACCACAATGTCGGCTGTGTCGCATTCATCGCGCAGCGCCGACGGGCTGTTGAGGAACGCAATACGCATTCCACCCCGCCCCAGCGCAATGCACCCCTCTTCGTCGCACGTTATTCCCGCACGCAACGATGCCTCCGACAGGGCCGCGCCGTCCCCATCCGCGGCAAGCCATCTCTCCGCTGCAAATCTTGCCGACGTGCTGCTGGACAGGGCCAGTTGGCCGCCCTGCACTCTGACCGCAATGTTCTTGGCTTCCTGTTCGACAAGAACATCGGGGCGTTCGGTCAAGGCGCTCACCACGACGCCAAGCACCAGCAAGCAGGAACCCGCCCAGCGCCATGGCCGCTGCCACAGGCAGATCCAAAGTCCGCCAAACACAAACAACAAGAGCGCTTCGGGCGGCATGGCCGACACGTGACGCATCGCGCCGGAGAGCGCCGCCGTCGCTTCGGCGGCTTCGAGCACCAATGAGATCCCCCACCCGGCAACGGTGAATGGCACGCCTTCCAGGCCGAACGGGATCAGGAGCACCCCAACCAGCGCCATCGGCATGATGACGATCCCCATAAGCGGGATCGCCACCAGGTTGGCCACGACCCCCAAAACGGCGACGCGGTTGAAATGATAGGCCGCGACCGGGGCCGTTGCCAGACTGGCAACCAGTGTGGTGAACACCACTCCGCCGATGTAGAGCACACTCCGCTTTGCCGTACGCCACGGCCACCCGTCGGAGGCTTGCAGCGTGATCCAGCGAGGCTTGGACGCACCGCGCATCTCATAAAGAGCGACGAGGCCGATCACCGCGAGAAACGACATCTGGAAGCTGACATTCAGTACACTTTCGGGCCGCAGCAACAGTATGAGGAGCGCCGCCAATGCGACATTCCGCATACTGATGGCGGGACGCTCCACTATGACGGCCAGAAACATGATCGCAATCATGACGTAGGCCCGCTGTGTCGAAACCGCGCCCCCGGAGAGGGCCAGGTAGACCGCGCCGCCGAGGAGCGCGGCGAGCGCCGACCATTTCTTGATCGGCCAGCGCAGTGCGGCATGCGAACTCAATGCCAGAACGGACCGCATGAGACCGAAGATGGTGATGGCAACCAATCCCATATGCAGTCCGGAAATCGCGAGAAGATGTGCCAGCCCCGCGGCCCGCAAATTGGCGACGCTGGCCTCCGGCAACTCACCGCGCATGCCGGTCAGGACGGCGACCGCAAAGGCCGCAACGTCACCGTCCAGGTGCGTCCTGACCGCCGAGGCGATGGCGTTGCGTAATCCTGCAACATAATCCCCTATCGCGAGGTCGAATGGCCGGTCCGCAGGTTCGTCCGACACCGCAACGTCCCCGAAAGCGAAACCGGAGCCCCCGATACCGCGAAACCAATCGCGGCGCGCAAAGTCGAAGGCGCCCGGCGCGACCGGCCGCCGCGGCTTGAACAAACGTGCCCTGAAAGTGATCAACCGGCCGGGGTGCAGGTCTCCGTCCCGGCGGGAGAAAGAGATTCTCAACTTGCCGGCCAGGCCGGTCAGCTCCGGCGGCAATGGCTCCAGAGCGGTGACCCGGATCACCGCGCGTTGGCGGTTCGCGGACTTGAACTCAACGCTCTCGACCCAGCCGGAAACCGTGACGACGCGACTGTCCTTATGCAGCACGGGCGTCATCAGGCTTTCGGTGCGGACCTTTCCCAAAACGAACCCGAAGGCGACCAGCGCCACGACGAAGGCCAGACCGGCCCTCTTGCGCCAGACAAGTATGGCCGCCAGCAGCGCCGCTCCAGACGCACTCGCAAACGCGGCCATCCACCCAGGTTCGCTTTGGAGCGTGAAATAGATGATCACGCCGGCCGCAATCAGCACCGGCGCCCACAGAAAATGCCTGTCGGCTTCCTCCTGGAAAAGCCGGCGCATCATGTTGCCCGGCTGAAACAGATTGCCGGATTTGCCCAGAAGGAACACCATCCCCCATGCCCTTACGCATCGCGTGAACCTGTGGTAAACCGCCCCGGCGCAGGACACCCCTGTTACCGCCACCACGGTGGACGCACAGCCATTATAGGTTGCTCTGACCGCTCATTCGCAAGGACCTTGTGATCATGACCACGCCCGTCGTCACGAGATTTGCCCCCTCGCCCACCGGCTATCTGCACATCGGTGGCGCCAGGACGGCGTTGTTCAACTGGCTCTATGCCAGGCATTTCGGCGGCAAGATGCTGCTGCGCATCGAAGATACCGACCGCGCACGTTCGACGGACGATGCGATCGAAGCCATACTCGACGGCCTCAGATGGCTCGGCCTCGAGTGGGACGACGACGTGGTCTACCAGCACACCCGCGCCACCAGGCATGCGGAAATTGCCGATCAGATGCTTGCAAGCGGCAACGCATATCGGTGTTACTGCTCGCCGCAAGAGCTTGCGGAAATGCGTGAGAAGGCCCGGTCGGAAGGAAACCCGGTGCTGTATGACGGCACATGGCGGGACCGCGATCCTGCCGATGCACCTGCCGGCGTCGATCCTGTCATACGCCTCAAGGCGCCACGCACGGGTGAAACCCTAATCGATGATCTCGTCCAGGGACCGGTCGTCACCGCCAACGAACAACTCGACGATCTGATCCTGCTGAGAAGCGACGGTTCGCCCACTTACATGCTGTCCGTGGTCGTCGACGACCATGACATGGCAGTCACCCATGTCGTCCGGGGAGACGATCACCTGACGAACGCCGCCCGGCAGGCACTGATCTACAAGGCCATGGACTGGCCGCTGCCGGAATTTGCACATATCCCCCTGATCCACGGCCCCGACGGCGCCAAGCTTTCCAAGCGTCACGGCGCCCTGGGCGTCGATGCCTACCGGCTGATGGGCTATCTGCCCCATGCCATGCGCAACTACCTGGTGCGCCTCGGGTGGAGCCACGGAGACGAAGAGATCATCTCCCTTGAGGACATGATCTCCTGGTTTGACCTGAATGCCGTTGGCCGCGCCCCGGCGCGGTTCGATTTCGCCAAGCTTGAGAATCTGAACGGTCACTACATTCGCGCAAGCGAAGACGCGGTCCTGAGCGCCGCCGTTGCCGACCTGCTGCCCGACATTGGGCAGGAGGCTTCCATGCCTGAAGCCCTGACCACAGAGGAAGGCCGGATCTTTGTGGACGCGATGCCTGCATTGAAGGAGCGCGCCAAAACGCTCGTCGGCCTGGCTGCGTCCGGGGCGTTCCTCTTTGCCCGCCGCCCCATCCCGATGGATGACAAGGCCGGGCAGCTTCTCACCGGCGACGCCCGCCAGATCCTGGCCCGCCTCACGGTGCCGCTGGGCCAAACCGAGCCCTGGACCCTCGAAGCGGTTGAAGCCGCCCTGAGAGACTTTGCAGAACGTGAGAACCTGAAGCTCGGCCAGATTGCCCAGCCACTACGCGCCGCCCTGACCGGGTCGACCGCCTCTCCGGGGATTTTCGATGTTCTCGCCCTGCTTGGGCGTGACGAAACATTGCGCCGGATAGCAGATCAGGCGGCGTAACGCTGCCCAAAATTTGTGCAACGCAACAACTTGCCACAGGTTTTTGCACCTGTAGAATGCGCACAACCTGATTCCTCAGCATCAGCCTTGGGGCCGCAGCACCAGATTTCCTTCGACACCCGATTTGTGTACGATTGCGGCCTGTAACCATCCCGGCAAGGGCAGCATCTATTAAATTGCGGGAGCGACATGAGCGGCACCTTTAATACAAAAAGCGCAGCAAAACTCGAAACAGACAACGGCTCCATAGAGCTGCCGGTATATGAGGGAACAGTTGGCGCCGACGTCATAGACGTTACCAAGCTCTACCGCGACACCGGTAAATTCACCTACGATCCCGGCTTTACGTCCACTGCAAGCTGCCAGTCCAAGATCACTTACATCGACGGCGACGAAGGAATTCTCCTGTATCGCGGCTATCCTATCGATCAGCTGGCAGAGCATGGTGACTTCCTTGAGACCTGCTATCTCCTGCTCTACGGAGATCTGCCGAACAACGGACAGCGCGAAGAGTTCGTAACAGCGGTGACTTATCACACCATGCTGCACGAGCAGATGAGCCGCTTCTTCACCGGCTTCCGCCGCGACGCCCACCCGATGGCCATCATGTGTGGGATCGTCGGCGCACTGTCCGCGTTCTATCACGACTCCACCGACATCAACGATCCGTGGCAGCGCGAAGTCGCAAGCCGCCGCATGATCGCCAAGCTGCCGACAATTGCCGCGATGGCTTTCAAATATTACATTGGCCAACCCTTCGTCTATCCGCGCAACGATCTCGATTACGCATCGAACTTTCTGCAGATGTGCTTCGCGGTGCCATGCGAGGAGTACAAGGCCAATCCGGTGCTGTCGCGCGCCATGGACCGGATCTTTATTCTGCACGCGGATCATGAGCAGAATGCATCCACCTCGACCGTGCGGCTGGCTGGCTCGTCAGGAGCCAATCCATTTGCCTGCATCGCCGCCGGCATTGCCTGTCTGTGGGGACCGGCACACGGAGGCGCCAACGAGGCCGCCCTCAACATGCTGACTGAAATCGGCACCGAAGACCGGATCGCCGAGTATGTTACCCGTGCCAAGGATCGCGACGATCCCTTCAGGCTGATGGGCTTCGGTCACCGCGTCTACAAGAACTACGACCCGCGCGCGAAGATCATGCAGCAGACCTGTCATGAGGTTCTGGACGAACTCGGCATCCGCGACGACCCGTTGCTCAAAGTGGCGATGGCGCTCGAGAAGATCGCTCTGGAAGATGAGTATTTCGTCGAAAAGCGGCTCTACCCGAATATCGACTTCTACTCGGGCATCACCCTTCGCGCGCTCGGCTTCCCGACGACCATGTTTACCGTCCTCTTCGCGCTGGCCCGCACGGTTGGCTGGATCGCCCAGTGGAAGGAAATGATCGAGGATCCCGAGCAGCGCATCGGGCGACCAAGACAGCTCTACACCGGCCCGACGCAGCGCGAATATGTCATGCCCGACCAGCGGTAAGACAGCTCAACGCAAACACAGATGGACGACGATCACCTTGGATCAACCCAAGTGCTATCGCCCAAATCGGTTTGCTCGGCAGCAGCGCGGTGCGCAGTTCGGCGCGGTTCATCGAGCAAGCACCGCGATGCTGCCGAGGAGCCAATTTGGCGCCATCAAACGATTCAATATGAAGGTGAAAAGGTCTAGGTGGCCTGGTTGTTTGGCGCGATCATCGCGCTGATCTCAGCTTCGGCCACAAGCTGGTCATCGACCCGTGCCTCGCCGCGGAACTTCCACACATTTGAGCGTTTGCGGATCTGCTGCACCGGGAAATACAACGTGTCTCCCGGTCCAACCGGCCGGCGAAACCGAGCCTTGTCGATGGTCATGAAATACACGATGTGCGATTTACCGCTCGTGCCGAGATAGTTGCTGACCAGCCCACCGGCGGTCTGCGCCATCGCTTCGATCATGAGCACGCCGGGCATCACCGGATAGCCGGGAAAGTGCCCGGCAAAATACGGCTCATTCATCGTCACGTTCTTGATGCCGATCGCTGAAATGTCCTCGTTCATTTCAATGATCCTGTCGATCATCAAAAACGGATAGCGATGCGGCAACAACTCCAGGATCCGAGCAATATCGGCGGTCTCAAGTTCCTGTTTTTCTGCCAAACTTGCCATTCTCAGCGCTTTTCTTCCAGCTGTGTGGTGCCGCTTCTTTCCCATCTAGCATAGGCCAGATGCGATGCCAAAGTATATCGGCTCCCGCCACCCGATCAAACCACGACTATAGTAATGCGCTTGGAAAAACGCGCATACCACCCTGGTCTCATTGATCAGCGATCATCACGGCTCGACAGCGAGGCGAAACGCACCCCAACGCGCATGCGTCCGATCAGAACCGTGCGCCCGCACTGAACCGGAAGAACTCCTCCTGATCGAAGTCTTCTTTGAGGATTGGGTAGGCCAGATCAAACCGCAACGGACCAAGCGGAGAGGTCCACAGGACACTCACGCCCACAGAAGCGCGCAGATCAGGATCGGAGCCGGCGACAAACGCGTTCGAACGCGACTCATGAGACTCGAAAATCGTTCCCACGTCGCTGAACACCGCTCCCCGCACACCGAACTCTTCCGGCAGTCCGACGGGGAAGGAAACCTCCGCGGTGCCGATTGCATAAATCTGCCCGCCGAGCGCATCGCCGTTGCTGCCAGGTGTGAGGTCGCGCGGACCGATACCCGAGCGTTCAAAGCCGCGGAAGCTCTCGCCACCCTTGAAGAAGCGGTCGATAATGTCGACCTTCTGGCCGTTCAGCGAACCGATATAGCCACCGCTGCCGCGCAGCATCACGCGGATGCTTTCCCATGGACTGTAGAAGTAGGTTGCCCGGGTGTCGAAGCGATAGAAGAACACATCTCCGCCAAGACCGGCCAGATCCTGGTCGATGACGAAGCGAATACCGGATGTCGGGTCGAGCGGGCTGTCGAGCGTGTCGTAGCGCCATGTCAGCCCCACCTGGGACGTGTTGGTCGTACCAGCCGCCTGTGCGATCGCGGCGGACGCGCCGGCATCGACGTCACTGATGTTCCGGTTCGTGAAGTTGTATCTGAGGACAACCGCTGAATCCTCCGACACCGGGAATCCGAACCGCAAACCGCCACCAATCTGACGGCTGTCAAACGAGGATTCGCTTTGCAGGTTTGTCTCGGTGGCAAAAGCATCGACGCCGGCCCGGATACGCCGGTCAAGGAAATAGGGTTCGGTGAAGCTGAAGTCGAGCTGCTGACGTTTGAAGCTCAGGCTTGTTGCCAACCGAATGAACTGGCCACGGCCGAGCAGGTTTCGTTCCGACAGGCTCACTGTGCCCAGCACGGCTTCCGTCGTTGAAAAGCCAGCGCCGAAGTTCAGCTGTCCGGTCGATTTCTCATCGAGCTGCACGACCAAAATCACTTTGTCGGCCGTGGAGCCCTGCTGCTCCTGGATATCGACGGTGTTGAAGAAGTCCAGGCCGGTTATGCGCCGCCGGGCCCGGTCGACCAGCACCCGGTTATACGCGTCGCCTTCAACCAGGCGCATCTCTCGCCGAACGACGGTATCGAGCGTACGTACATTGCCGACGATCTCGATACGCTCAATGTAGACCCTCGGCCCCTCATTGACGACATACGTCACATCAATGCGCAGATTTTCTTCATCACGCTCCGCCGTTGGACGGACCTGGGCGAACGCGAACCCGAGCTTGCCGGCCTGCAGAGTGATCTGCTCGATCGACGAGTCCACTTTGTTCGCGTCATAGGTATCACCCTCGAATGTGGTGATCTCACTCGCAACCGCCACGGGATCAAGAGACGTATCGCCGACATCGACCTTGATCTCTCCGAACGTGTATTGCGGCCCTTCCTCCACCGTAAAGGTGATGAAGAACGTTTCCCCGTCGCGGGCCAGCTCCGCGGTACCCGAAATCACCCGGAAATCGGCATATCCGTTTTGCAGGTAGTAGCGGCGCAGCAGCTCACGGTCGAAACTCAGCCGGTCGGGATCGTAGTTGTCCGACGCACCCAGAATCTTCCACCAGGCGCTTTCTGCGGTCGAAACCACAGCACGCAATTCCGAATCCGTGAAGGCGCGGTTGCCGACGAAGTTGATCCGCTCAATCGCGGTTTCAGTGCCTTCGTTGATTTCAAACACCAGATCGACGCGGTTCTGCGGCAGCCTGATGACCTTGGGTTCGACCCGCGCGGTAAATAGGCCCGAGCGCCGGTAAATAGAGATTATGCGCTGAACATCGCCCTGGACCCGGGCACGGGTGAACACGGTCCTTGGGCGCAGTTGCACTTCCGCCAGCAGCGTGTCGTCGTCGACCTCGCTGTTGCCCTCGAAATTGATGCGATTGATGATCGGGTTCTCTTCGACCTCGACGACCAGGTTGTTGCCCTGACGGAAGATCTGGACATCGGCGAAAAGCCCTGTCCGGAACAAGGCCTTGAGAGAATCATCGATCCGAAGCGGATCAAACGCTTCGCCCTGAGAAATGACCATATAGGAGCGGACCGTATCCGCTTCTATGCGCTGGTTGCCCTGCACAACGATGACATTGATGACAGATTGGGCAGCCGCAGGCGTAACTACGCTGAACCCGGCGCCCTGCAGGGAGCTGAGGGCAACGATCGCAGCGGCAAATAGACCAATAAAACCACACGTAAAACGCATATGTGAACTTTCACCCGCTCGTTACGCCGTCCCTGCTGCAACTAAGCCAAGTCGTTGGCTCGTTGTACGATGTTTTCCGAGTCAAGGAAACCGAAGATTCCCCGTCGGAGGCCCTTTATTAGGACCCAAAAACTTCCAGTCGCGCCAGATCCAACCAAGTCACGAAAATCATCAGGGCAACAACCAGACCGAGCCCCACCCGGAACCCGAAGTCCTGCATTTTTTCGCTCATCGGCTTACCTCTGAGCGCCTCGATTCCGTAGTACAATAAGTGTCCGCCATCAAGCATGGGAATGGGAAAAAGATTAATGAGCCCGATGGTCACGGAAAGTACCGCGGCCAGATTGAAGAATTCGGCGAACCCGATCTGAAAAACCTGGCTGGAAATCTGCGCAATGAATATCGGTCCCCCCAGCTGATTCGCTTTTTCACGCCCGGCTATGAGCCCGAACACGTAGGACAACGTCCCCTCGGCAACAACCCAGGTCCGCTCAGCCCCCATCCAGAGTGCCGTTGCCGGATCATACCGTTCAACCGTAACGTCACCTTGCGTGTTGCGCGTAATGCCGAGTTGCCCCACTTCATGCTTGTTCCCGGCGGGATCGGTCGCCTCGCCGATTTTCGGCGTTGCCTGAAGCGTCACCAGCTCCTCATTGCGGCGAACAACTATGCTGAGCTGTTTGCCGGCGCTGGACCAAACGATTCGCTGCAGATCCGAAAAGGTCTCGATGTCAGAACCGTCAATGCTGACCACCAGATCACTGACCTGGAAACCGGCCTCCTCGGCGGCGCTCTGGGGCAGAATCTCATCCACGATGGGCGACGTGATCTGCCTGCCCAGGATCAAAAAAAGCAGCCCGAATATGACGATGGACAAAATGAAGTTTGCGATCGGGCCCGCGGCCACGACGGCGGCACGCTGCGGCACGGACTTGTGGTAGAAACTGTGCTTTCGCGTCTCGTCGTCCATTTCGTCGAGGGCATCGCGGGCCGGCATGCTGGCCGCGTTTTCATCGCCAACGAATTTGACGAAACCGCCCAGAGGTATCCACGAAAACTTCCAACGGGTCCCTTTGCGATCGGTAAAACCGAAAATCTCGCGTCCGAACCCCACTGAGAACGTTTCCACCGCCACACCGCACCAGCGGGCAACCATGAAGTGACCCAGTTCGTGAAAAAACACGATGATGGTCAGCACGACGAGAAACGGCAGCACAATTAAAAACAGGCTTTCGACGCTGCCGAACAGTCCGGTGAGCAGTTCCATATAGATAGCTTCTTTTCTTTTTTCAGGCGCCGCGCGCGGTCAATAGCCCGACCTCACGAAACCCCCTTGCCCGAAGGGCAATTATCCCTTGTGGCCCGCATTCTTAAGGGCGCAAACCGTCCGCAATCTCTTTCGCCCGCCGACGCCCATATTCATCCGACTGAAAGACATCGTCGATTGAGCGCAGTTCGCATTGCAGCCCCGTCCGATTCGCATCGCTCAAGGTTTCTTCTACTACCCGAACAATGTCTAGAAAAGACAATCTTTTGGACAAAAATTCGGCAACGGCGACTTCATTCGCGGCATTCAGTATGGTGGGGGCGTTCTTGCCGGTTTTCAAGGCCTCCCGGCACAGGCTCACAGACGGAAACCGGATGTCGTCAACCCGTTCGAAATTCAGCTCGGCGACCTCTTCGAGACGCAGCCTCGGCGACGGCGTGGAAATTCTCCCGGGCCACGCAAGAGCATACGAGATCGGGGTGCGCATATCCGGAGTTCCAAGTTGCGCCAATACCGAACCGTCGCGATACTCGACCATGCTGTGAATCACCGATTGCGGGTGCACCAGCACCTCCAGTTGGTCGAGGCTTGCCGGGAACAGGTGAAAGGCCTCGATCAGCTCCAGGCCCTTGTTCATCATGGTCGCCGAATCAATCGTGATCTTGCGCCCCATGCTCCAATTCGGGTGATTGAGCGCGTCGTCCAGACTCGCATTCGCGATCTGCTCGCGCGTCCAGGTGCGGAACGGACCTCCGGACGCAGTGAGTATGATGCGCTCGATCTGATCCGTATTGCGGGTGTCGAGCACCTGAAAGATGGCGTTGTGCTCCGAATCGACCGGCACCAGCGTCGCGGCAGATCTGTCCACCTCATCCATGAACAGTTCGCCGGCGCACACAAGGCACTCCTTGTTGGCAAGCGCCACGGTCGTTCCGTTCCGCACCGCCGCCAGTGTCGGCTCAAGGCCGGCAGCGCCGACCACTGCCGCCATCACCTGGCTGGTCGGGCGTACCGCAGCTTCGACGACCGCCTGGGGTCCGGCGGCTACTTCGACGCCCGAGCCCTCCAGCGCATCCTTCAATTCACCGTAGCGGTCGGGGTCCGCGGTGACGGCAACCTCTGCATTGAACCGGCGCGCCTGCTCGGCGAGCAGTCCAATATTCGAATTGCCAACCAGCGAGACAATCTCGAACCTGTCCGGATGATGCCCGACGATGTCGAGCGTGCTGCAACCGATCGAGCCGGTTGACCCAAGAACGCTCAGGCGGCGCGGTTCTTCAACGCCGCCAACAGGCACCGCCTCCGCTGATACTTGCACTGTCATCGCAGCATTCTACCCTGTTCCGTTCACCATTGCCAAACAAGTGTGCCCTGGGCGGCATTGGGATATCCGGCGTGAACCAGGCCGACACCCAGCGCCACAACCGACGCGGTCACCAGGCTGTCAAGCCGGTCCAGAACGCCGCCATGTCCCGGGATCAGATTGCTTGAATCCTTCACCCCGAAACGCCGCTTCAGAGCGGATTCAATAAGGTCTCCGACCTGACCCACGATCGAGATCGCGGCGCTGAGAATACCCAGGCCGGCCCATCCGGGGAGCCCGGCGAACCAGGCGAACGCGCCGCCCGCAAGCGTGGCGGCGGCCACCCCGGCGATTGCGCCGGACCAGGTCTTTTTCGGGGAAACGCTGGGCGCAAGCTTAGGTCCCCCAATACTGCGTCCGGCGAAGAATGCGGCCGTATCCGTAATCCAGATGACAATCAGCAGCCAGATCACACACAACAGGCCGTATGAAGGGTCCGCCCGAAGCGCAACCAGCGAAAAGACCGGCAGACAGATGTAAGGGACACCAAAAAAGGCCCAACGCAGGCCACCGGCGCGGTAATGCAGCGACAGCACGAGACAGGCCGCCCAAAACACCAATCCGGACAAGATGTGGATCGGCCTCAGGCCAATCTGCCCGGCCATCGCCGCCACCAGCGCGGCCCCGCCGATCAATATCGCAAAACGCATGGCATGACGCGGATCGAACGTCATCCGGCTCCACTCCCAGGCCATCAAAACACCCGCGAGCGCCGCCAATCCGGCGAACGCCCATCCTCCGACCCAAACGGCGGCAAGGGTAACGGGGATCAGTACGGCCGCGGAGGCCACGCGCGTGGCAACGCCACCTGGTGCTGGCTGCTGCTGGTCTTGGGGCACAAGTTCAGTGCTGAGCGCGCATGGCGGGCTCAACCGCCGGCCGTCGCCGCCAGGCGCCCGAAGCGCCTGTCCCGGTTGGAATACTGGCTGAGGGCGCGCTCAAGGCTTTCGCGGTCGAAGTCCGGCCAATGCTCTTCAACAAACACGAACTCGGCATAGGCGCTTTGCCACAACAGGAAATTGCTGAGACGCTGTTCTCCGCTTGTACGGATAACAAGATCGGGATCGGGAATTCCTTTGGTGTCGAGATAGTCGTGCACCATCTCGCCGGTTATGTCGTCCGGATCAAGCCGGCCTTCGGCCACCGCTTCCGCCATCGCCCGGGCGGCGCGCACGATTTCGTCACGGCTCCCGTAGTTGAACGCCACCACGAGGGTCAACCTGTCGTTTTGAGCAGTCAGCCTCTCGGACTGCTCGATCAGCTCACGCAGATCCGGTTCAAGGTCATCGCGTTGCCCGATCACCACGATTTTGACGCCGCTTGAATGGAGCTCGGCCACATCCTGATGGATGAAGCGCCGCAGAAGGTTCAAAAGATAATCGACCTCGCTGGGCGGCCGCGCCCAGTTTTCCGAAGAGAAACTGTAGAGGGTCAGATACTCAATTCCCAGTTCCGAGGCCGCCTTGACCGTGCGCCGGACCGCCTCGACACCCTGCCAGTGGCCGGCCGAACGCGGCAGCGAACGGCGCTGCGCCCATCTCCCGTTTCCGTCCATGATCAGGGCGACGTGCCGGGGAACACCGTCTCGTGTGTGTTCAGGGATCGGACTTTCAGAGAGTTTCATTGTGGGGGTTTCATTGTGTCAGCGTTCTACACGGGTCTGTCTTCGACATCTTACGCACTCCTGATTGAAACTCCTTTAAAGGACCGCGTAATCGGGTTGGATCGGGCGCGCAAATCACCACCAATCAAACCTGCATGATCTCCTGTTCCTTGGTGCTGAGCGTCTCGTCGATCTCGGTTATTGTGAGGTCGGTCAGTTCCTGCAGATCGTCCGCCCAGGCCTTCTGTTCGTCCTGCCCCATGTTGCCGTCCTTCTCGAGATGCTTGAGCTTGTCCATCCCGTCCCGCCGCACGTTGCGCACGGCAACGCGGGCCTGTTCGGCATACTGGGCGGCGACTTTGGTCAATTCCTGACGTCTTTCCTCAGTTAATTCGGGGATTGGTATCCGCAACAGCTGGCCTTCAACAATCGGATTGAGGCCAAGGCTCGAGTTGCGGATCGCCTTTTCCACCCCGCTCACCACGGCTTTGTCCCAGACCTGAACGCTCAGCATCCGGGATTCGGGGACCGAAACATTGGCGACCTGATTCAGCGGCATCTGGGACTCGTACGCGTCAACAGGGATGTGTTCGACGAGACTGGGATGCGCGCGCCCGGTCCGCAGGCCGGAAAACTCCTCCTTCAGCACGGAAACCGCGCCGCTCATTCGCCGTTCAATATCACCCAGATCGAATTCTTCGCTGTCAGACATAATACTCTCCTCGATGACCCGGTACGCCGAGCATCAGTCCGGGTCGGCCACGATCGTAAACCGCCCCTCCCCGCACAATACGGCACCCAGCGCACCTTCTGTCTGGATCGAGAATACGATTATGGGAATTCGGTTGTCGCGCGCAAGTGTGATCGCTGCCGCATCCATCACATTCAGGTCCTGCGACAGCACATCGAGATGTGTGAGCTGGTCGAACCTCTTGGCATCCGGCACCTTTTTCGGATCGGCGGAATAGACGCCGTCGACATTCGTGCCTTTCAACAACGCCTTGCAGCCCATCTCGGCGGCGCGTAGGGCAGCAGCCGTATCGGTGGTAAAAAACGGATTGCCGGTTCCCGCCGCAAACACGACCACCCGCCCCTTCGACAGGTGTCGCGCGGCACGCTGCCGCGCATAGGGTTCACAGACTGTCGGCATCGGAATCGCCGACATGGTGCGGGCCGGCACACCCTGGTCTTCGAGGGCCTGATGCATGGCCAGCGCGTTCATAACCGTTGCCAGCATGCCCATGGAATCGGCCGTCGTACGGTCCATGCCCTGGGCGACACCGGCGACACCGCGAAATATGTTGCCGCCGCCGATGACGAGGCAAACTTCGACGCCCATGGCGACAGCGGCGCCCACTTCCGATGCAATGCGCTCTACGGTTTCATTTTCGATGCCATAAGACTGGGCGCCCATGAGCGCTTCGCCCGAGACTTTCAGCAGGACCCGTTTGTAGGATGGTTCAGCCATGACACGCCCGTTCTCCCCGGGATATCGGGCGCGGCATCACCGCGCCTCCCGAAACCCGCGGCAGTCTAATGTCGAAGCGACGATTCGGGCAGCCAATATCTTAGGCCCGAAGCCGATCAGGTGCCGGACGCAGCCGCGGCCACCTCGGCCGCAAAGTCCTGCTCTTCCTTCTCGATGCCCTCGCCAAGAGCGAACCGCGCAAAGCCGGCAACCTTGATCGCACCGCCAACATCGCCTTCGGCATTCTTGACGGCCTTCTCGACGGTGTTTTCGCCATCGATGACGAAGGTCTGGGACATCAGAACAGACTCTTCATAGAACTTGCGCATCCGACCCTCGACCATCTTGTCGATGATCTCCTCCGGCTTGCCGGATTCGCGGGCCTGATCGGCAAGAATCTTGCGCTCACGCGCAACCACGTCCGCGTCGAGGTCTTCGGGCGTCACGGCCAGCGGGCTGGTCGCCGCGATATGCATCGCAATCTGTTTGCCGAGGGCGGCAAGCTTGTCCTGATCACCAGGCGATTCGAGCGCCACCAGAACACCGATCCGACCCAGTCCGGGGGCCGTCTGGTTGTGCACGTAGGACGCCACCGCGCCTTGCGAAACACTCAGGGCCCGACCACGTCGCAGGGACATGTTCTCACCGATGGTTCCAACCATTTCCGTGATGTAATCGGTCACCGATTTTCCGCTGCCGGGAAACTCCGCCGCCGCCAAAGCGCCATCGTCACCACCCGCGGTGAGAGCGAGACCGGCGATCTTGCTCACCATGTCCTGGAACTTGTCATTGCGCGCGACGAAATCGGTTTCCGAATTGACTTCGACAACCGCACCCCTGGTGCCTTCGGAACATACGCCCACCAGGCCTTCAGAGGCCACGCGTCCGGCCTTCTTGGCCGCCTGCGAGAGCCCCTTCTTGCGCAGCCAGTCTACCGCCGCCTCGACATCACCATCCGTCTCGGACAGTGCGTTCTTGCAGTCCATCATCCCTGCGCCGGTCTTGTCGCGCAGTTCCTTCACCATGCTGGCGCTGATGTTTGCCATCGCGTACCTCGTTTCAGATGCGGCGCTAACAACTATAGCCGCCGCTCGGTATCATTGAACCCGTGATCTACTTTTTGCCTTCGGCAAGTGCCTTGGCCTGTTCAAGCCACTCATCGCGATCGATCCGGCCCTTGAAATTGAGCTGTTCGTCGATCTTGTCGATGTCTTCTCTGGAGAACGCCGCGATCTGTGCATAGTGGAAGATGCCGAGCTCATTCAACTTGCCCTCGAGCACCGGACCGACGCCGGAAATCTGCTTGAGATCATCTGCCTCACCATCGGGCGCGTCGAGACCCTTATAGCCATCGGTTGCATCCGCTTCCGCCGCAGGCTCAACCTCCGCGGGTGCTGCTTCCGGCTCCGCCGCAACCTCTTCGGCCGCGGGCGCTTCAGGCTCGCTGGTCAGGTCGGGCAGAACTTCCGCGGCAGGCTCTTCCGCCTCGCCGATGTCGATCCCCGCCGAGCCCTGCGCTTCGGAGATCCCTTCGATCGCCGCACGGCTGACCAGATCGCAGTAAAGCGTGATCGCCCGGCCCGCATCGTCGTTACCCGGAATCGGATGATCGATCCCCGCCGGGTCGCAGTTGGTGTCCAGCACGGCGACCACCGGAATACCCAGCTTGTGGGCTTCCTTGATGGCGATCTGTTCCTTGTTGGTGTCGATCACGAACATGATGTCGGGCGTGCCGCCCATGTCCTTGATGCCGCCGAGCGCCCGGTCGAGCTTGTCCTTCTCGCGGGTCAGGCGCAGAGTTTCTTTCTTGGTCAGACCGGTATCTTCCTGACCCAGGATCTCCTCAAGCTGCCGCAACCGTTTGATCGAATTGGAAATGGTCTTCCAGTTCGTCAGGGTGCCGCCGAGCCAGCGGTGATTGATGAAATACTGAGCCGACCGCTTGGCCGCATCCGAAATCGGGTCGGATGCCTGCCGCTTGGTGCCGACGAACAGCACGCGGCCACCGCCGGCCACCGTGTCGCGAACGGCAACCAGCGCCTGATGCAGCAGCGGCACGGTCTGCGCCAGATCGATAATGTGAATGTTGTTGCGGTCCCCAAAGATAAAGGGGGACATTTTCGGATTCCAGCGATGTGTTTGGTGACCAAAATGAACGCCGGCTTCCAAGAGCTGACGCATTGAGAACTCAGGCAGAGCCATCTGTTATTCTCCGTTCTCCGGTTGGACCTCCGCGGAACGTGGCCCGATCAATCGTCAGGCACCGGATGGAACCACCGCTATGTAAAGCCGTGCGACAGTCCCCGAATTCCGCGTGTGAATTGCGCTGGCTTATAGGCGCAGTCGCAAGTGATTGCAAGCACTGTGATTCTTGCCGTCCGTCAGCTTTCGGTTCGAGTGCTTTCGGGGTTTTCTCCCACCTCCTGGTCGTCGCTCAACGGGAACACGAACCGCTGATAAATATAGCCGATGCCGACAAGGCAGAGACCGAGTCCGAGGAACGACGCCACCCGCAGCAGGCCCGTCAAATCGGCCATGTCGAGCAGGAAGACCTTGGCGACGGTGAGAAGCAGCACGGCGAGCGATGCATAGCGCAGCATTGGCGCCTGGCGATAAATTCCCAGCGCCAGCAGCACCAGAGCGAAGCCGAGCCAGGCTACCGAATAGCTGTAGAACTCCGCATCCGACTGGGCGACGCCGGTCAGCACCTGTCCCTGATAGGCATGCTGCACTTCCATCGACACGAAAACGAAGAATAATATGAAGCTCAGGAACTGCACCGGTTTCGTCAGCCCGCCAAAGCCGATGCGACCGAGCCACCATGTCGTCGCCAGCAGCAACGCACCGGGCAGCGCATAGGCGAGGAACAGATCGTTGAACACCGGCAGTCGCCCGACCGGATCTCCTGTGAAGACCGGATTGGATGCAAGCAGCTGCAAAAACACGATTTGCGCCAGCGCCAGGCACATGAGGATGCGCGCGCCCCAAAGATTGGTGAACCGAGGCCTTGCCGCATGGCTCCACATCCGCGACAGCGCGATGACCAGCCACGAAACGGTCTGCAGGCTTTGTTCGAAAAGCCCATAGCGCCCTGCCCCGAGCGAGCCTTCAACGAGCACCCGGATCTCGAGCGACACAAGCAGGGTCGCAAACAGGAGCGCCCCGCCTTCGAGCAGCGTCACCACGTGATCGTCACGCAGCTGTTTGAACTGCCGGGCGGCCCAGTAGAACGCGGCCGCCGGAATGCCGTAGCCGTAGATGATCCAGTTCGATGCGATGCTGCGGCCAAGCGGATAGTCGAGCACATTCCAGTTGAGCGCCAGCCGGGCCAGCACCACGCCGGCCAGCGCCGCCGCGATCCAGCGCAGGAGCTTAACGCCGGTCACATGGGCAATCCAGGCAAGGGCCGGCAACTGCAGCGAAAGGGCAACCGTCAGGAGGGCCCGGTCGAACATCATGGTGGCGGCAAAGCTCAGGGCGGAGACCGCCACGGCGGCATAGACGCCGAGGGCTGGAAGCAGCCTCGGATCGTCGCGTCGGGCGTTGAGCATACGGGCCGCCGTCACCGCGATACCGGCGAGGATGAGGGCCAGGATCGACCAGTTCAGGTCGGGCACCCTCTCGTTTATCCTGAGATAGGACAGGACCAGAAGGCCGATCGGGACCGCCCCTGACACCCCTGCCCAGACCGTCGGTCGCTTTGCCTGCCAGAGGCCGAAGAACCCGCCAGCCGCGAACATCGCGCCAAACACCGCGGCGGTGGTGGCGAAGGGCACGAGGTCGTCGTCGAGAATGGGACCGAGGAACCGCCATCCGCCCGGCAGCGGAAATTCGCCATAGGCTTCACGGACACCCGGCAACTGCCAAGCCGAAATGACGAAGAGGACAACCAGGCCGGCGAGCACCAAGAGACCGTCGAACGCGGGCACGCGGCGTGCAAACCAGCCGTAGAGACCGCAAAGAATGGCAACGAACACCAGCGACGCGAAGCTCTGATCGGAGAACTGCACCAGACCGGGCATCAGAAACGCAACAATGATGGCACCCGTCCACCCGGCCAGTTCCGGCATGGTGACGCCGCGCATGTCGGCCAACCAGTTGGCCGGTCGCTCCTTGATCTCGTAGCCCCACCAGAAGAACAGCGACATCGCCGCCAACGCCAGGAGGAAGGCCCCCATGACCAGAACATCGCCCGGCGTATGTTGAGCGGCGAACCACAAGAGCGCCCATGCCCCTCCGCCCGCAATCGCGCCAAACGCCAGCCACCACCACCTCATGTAGCGCACGACGGCAAGGCAGCTCGCGATGATGACCGTGACATAGGAAAACAGGCCGAGCGCCGATGGCGTGTCGGTGCTGACCAGCAAAGGCGTGACCAGACCGCCGACCAGCCCAAGCAGCGCCACGAACGGGCCTTGCAGCAGAGCCAGGCCGAAACCGCAGACCGCAATCAACGCCAGTGCCGCAAACGCCACCAGGGGCGCCAGCAGGTTGAAGAGCCCGTAGGCCGCATAGACGGATGCAAAGGCCGTGAACAACCCGGCCGCGGTCAGTGCCTGCGGCACATAGGAACCAGGCGCAAACCTGGCGAGGCCATGTTTCGGATTACGCCGCAGCCATTCGGCGCCGGTGACCAGGGCAATTCCCAGCAGGAAGGCCATTGCACACCGTGCCGCCGGGCCGAAGTAACCTGCGTCGGCTGCGTACTTCACGAGAAAGACACCTGACAGCGCTATGGCCACACCACCGAGCCAGACCATCCACTGCACAGTGAGTTTTTGCTCGAAACCCTGGCGCGGCCGCTGCGGTTCATGGGCCACGTTTGCCGCGATCGGCGGCACGGTTTCGGGTTCGTCCGGTTCCTCTTGCTCCTCCTCAGGCGGTTCGGCCGACTCAGCAATACCCTCGTCGACGAACTCGGCGTCCATGACGACGTCCTGCGGCGCGTCGGTCATGGCTTCAGGCGGTGCTTCGCCGGGCGCGGACGGCTCCGGGGATCGGCTCACAAGGTCTGCTTCGACCTGATGCGTCAGCAGTTCAATTCTGTTCTTGAGGTCGCGGATTTCCTGGTCATGCCGGCCGGTCCGGACAAACGCCATGATCGCCAGAACAATGGGTGCCAGCACAACCACTATGATGAGCAGGATCAAAAAGGCCATCACACGTCGCTCCGTTCAACCGGCAATCTGACCAGGTTACGCTTGCCACTCCAGGCAATTATGAACAATGTTCACACTTTACTTATATAGGGATTGATACCGGCAGGACCAGCCCTGAAAACAATGAAGGTAAACCAATGCTTAGAGGTCGTGCACATCAATCACGCCCGGCACTGATTTTATCGCTCCCTTGATCTGCGGCGTCACCGTGAAGGCGTTGCCGAGCGAAATTTCCACTTCCCTGGCGCCGCCATCGAGCTGCACTATCAGGCGCACCGGCGACTTTCCGCCATTGGTCAGCCGCGCGGCGATGCTCTCGAGTGGCGAAGGATCAGACACAAAAATACGCAGTCCGCTCTTCACGTTGTCGGCCGCGCTTTCGAGTGGCTCGACGCTTTGCACGCGCACCTTGATGTCCTCGCCGTCGAGACCCGCTTCAACCCTCAGGATGACGGCCGACCCGGGATCGAGAAGATCGCGCGACTGGGCGAGCGTGTCTGAAAACACCACCGCCTCGAACTGACCCGTGGCATCGGAAAACCCGATAAAAGCGAAACGGTTGCCCTGCCGCGACTTGCGTTCCTGACGATAGATCACGGTGCCGGCAATCTTGCCCGCGGTCGACCCGGAACGCACCATGCCGGCGAATTTCTGCCAGGGCACAACGCCGAGACGGTCGAGTACCGTATTGTATTCGTCAAGCGGATGGCCGGAGAGATAGAAGCCGACCGCGTCGAACTCCTCCGCCAGCCGCTCCATCGGCAACCAGGGCTCGGCATGGGGCAAAATCACCTCTTCCGCCGCCTCGCCGCCTCCGCCAAAGAGGTCAACCTGCCCGCATTCGCGCTCGCTGTGGGTCCGGTTCGCCATGGCGAGGATCATCTCAACGCCGGCAAGCACGCGCGACCTGTCGGGATTGAAATCGTCGAACGCACCGGCGCGCGCCAGGTTCTCCAGCGCACGCTTGTTGACGATGCGTGGATTGATGCGTCGGGCAAAATCGCTCAGCGACGTGAATTCCCCGCCTTCATGGCGCAGCTCGACAATGTGGTCGATGGCCTGTCTGCCGACATTCTTGATCGCCGCCAGCGAATAGCGGATAGCCCCTTCATCGACCATGAACTCGGCTTCCGAACGATTGACGGACGGCGGCCTGACGGTGAGCCCGAGGCGCTCGACCTCCTGTTTGAAGACATAGAGCTTGTCGGTGTTGCCCATGTCGAAGGTCATGGACGCGGCCATGAATTCAACCGGATGGTTGGCCTTGAGATAGGCCGTCTGATAGGCCACCACCCCATAACAGGCCGAGTGCGCCTTGTTGAAGCCGTAGCCGGCGAACTTCGCAACCAGCTCGAAAATGAACTCCGCCTGCTTGCGGTCAACGCCGCGCTCGACCGCGCCTTCGACGAACCGGCTCTTCTGCTGGTCCATCTCCGCCTTGATCTTCTTGCCCATGGCGCGGCGCAGAAGATCCGCCTCGCCGAGCGAGTAGCCGGACAGCACCTGGGCGATCGCCATCACCTGTTCCTGGTAGATAATGGTGCCGTAGGTGTCCGCCACGATGGGCGAGACGGTCTCGTGCAGGAATTCCGGTTCCTCGTGACCATGCTTCGCGGCAAGGTACTTTGGAATATTCTCCATCGGGCCCGGCCGATAGAGCGCCACAAGCGCGATAATGTCCTCGATGTTGGACGGCTCGGCTTTCCGGATCAGGTCCTTCATGCCTGAACTTTCAAGCTGGAACACCCCGATGGTGTGGCCGTCACGCAGCATCTTGTAGGATGCGTCGTCGTCCAGCGGCAGGGTCTTGAAGTCAATTTCAATGCCGCCATGGGCGACCAGTTCACGCGCCTTCTCCAGCACGCTCAGCGTCTTCAGCCCGAGGAAGTCGAATTTGACGAGACCCGCGTTCTCGACCCATTTCATGTTGAACTGGGTGACCGGCATCTCCGAGCGGGGATCGCGGTAGAGCGGCACCAGCTGATGCAGCGGCCGGTCGCCGATCACCACGCCCGCCGCATGGGTCGAGGCGTGCCGGTAGAGCCCCTCCAGCTTGAGCGCAACGCGGATCATCCGCGCCACCTGGGGCTCCTCGTCGCGCGCCTCCTGCAGCCGCGGCTCGGTTGCCAGCGCTTCGCCCAGGGTGACCGGGTTGGCCGGATTGTTCGGGATCATCTTGCAGAGGCGGTCGACCAGGCCATAGGGGATCTGCAGCACCCGGCCCACATCGCGCATCACCGCGCGCGCCTGGAGTTTACCGAAGGTGATGATCTGCGCCACCTGATCTGCGCCATAGCGGTCCTGCACATAGGAGATCACCTCGTCACGGCGCTCCTGGCAGAAGTCGATATCGAAGTCCGGCATCGACACGCGCTCGGGATTGAGGAACCGCTCGAACAGGAGGTTGAACCGCAACGGGTCCAGGTCGGTGACGGTCAGGGCCCAGGCGACCACCGAGCCGGCGCCGGATCCACGTCCGGGCCCCACTGGTATATTGTGCTCTTTGGCCCACTTGATGAAGTCGGCAACAATGAGAAAGTATCCCGGGAACTGCATCTTGATGATGACGCCGAGCTCGAACTCGAGGCGGTCGAAATAGTCCTTCTCGGCATAGCCTTCCGACAGCCCTTCTACTTCCAGGCGGTTCCGAAGCCCCTCTTCGGACTGGCGGCGCAGTTCCTCGCCCTCGTCAAGCGCCGCCTCGCCGCTGGTGAAGCTTGGAAGGATCGGCGCATGTATGCGCGGCCGGTAACTGCAGCGACGGGCAATCTCGACGGTATTTTCAAGCGCTTCGGGCACATCGGCAAACAGCTTCACCATTTGCTCGGGCGACTTGAAATAATGTTCCGTGGAAAGGCGCCGCCGTTCGGTCGCTGCAACCACCTCGCCTTCCGCGATACAGATCAGCGCGTCATGGGCCTCGTAATCATCCGGGTTCGCGAAATAGGGCTCGTTGGTCGCGACCAGCGGCAGCTCCAGGGCATAGGCAAGTTCGACCAGGCTGGCCTCGACGGTGCGTTCGTTGTCGAGACCGTGGCGCTGCAACTCCACATACAGCCGGTCGCCGAAGGTTTGTTTCAGGCCCTCAAGCCGGCGGCGCGCCAGACCGTCCTGCCGGTCGAACAGGGCGCGGTCGATGCCCCCGTCCGGCCCACCGGTCAGACAGATGAGCCCGGCGCTGTGTTCGCCCAGAAGTTCAATCGTAACATGTGGGTCGAGCGCGCTTTCGGTTTCGAGGAACGACGCGCTGGTAAGGCTCAGGAGATTGCGATAGCCCGTTTCATCCTTGGCGATCAGGGCAAGAACCGGCAGTTTTCGGCGGGCCTGCGCGGCACGGGCCGCCTCGCCTTCCTGGGCGTCGTCGTGAAAATCGACCGACAGTGTACACCCGATGACCGGCTGCACGCCGGCCTTCACCATGGCCTCGGAATACTCCAGTGCGCCGAACATGTTTCCGGTGTCCGACAGGCCGAGCGCCGGCATGTTGTGCTTCTTGCACAGCTCCGCCAGCGTTGCGATATGCAAGGCCCCCTCCAGCAGCGAATAGGCTGAGTGGACCCGCAGGTGAATGAATCCCGGGCCCTGCCCTGACTGCTGTTCTTCCGGCCGGCTCACAAGTCGCTCCCGAATCGCTTCGCGCTTACCCACGCATGATACAAGCGAACATATGGCCTGTACGCCCAACATGGGCGACCGAAACGCGAAGCTTGTGGATAAGAACTTGCGAGAAGCCGAATGCCCCGGAGCGCTTCACGTTCTAGGCGGCGACCAACTCACCGTCGTCGAGGCGAATGACCCGGTCCATCTGCTTTGCCAGCTCCACGTTGTGGGTGGCGATGAGCATGGAAAGCCCCTCTTCCGCGATCAGCCGGGTGAGTTGCTGATAGACATCGCCGGCGGTCGACGGATCGAGATTTCCGGTCGGCTCGTCCGCCAGCAGCACGCCGGGGCTGTTTGCCACGGCGCGGGCAATGGCAACGCGCTGCTGCTCGCCGCCGGACATCTCCGCCGGGCGGTGCACCATGCGGTTCTCGAGACCGAGGCGTTCAAGCAGATCCTCCGCCCGCCGCCGTGCGGCCGGCTTGCTCTGACCTGCGATGCGTTGCGGCATCATCACGTTCTCGAGCGCCGTAAACTCCGGCAGCAAATGATGGAACTGGTAGACAAACCCGATTTCCGTGCGCCGGATCGCGGTGCGTTTGTCCTCCGCCAGCCGAGCACAGCTTGTCCCGTTGATATGAACGTCACCGCTGTCTGGCGCTTCCAAAAGTCCGGCTATGTGCAAAAGGGACGATTTGCCGGCGCCAGACGGTCCCACGAGACCGACCCTCTCGCCGCGCGCCAGCGACAGGGTCGCCGACTTGAACACCTCGACATTGAGATCGCCCTGCTTGTAGCTGCGGGCAACGTTCTCGAGCTGGAGAACCGCTTGCGATGTCTGGTTCATGCCGCGCTACTCATATCGAAGCGCCTCAACGGGATCCAGCCGCGCCGCACGCCAGGACGGATAGAGCGTCGCCAGAATGGACAGGATGATGGACATTGAAACGACCACGAGGACCTCGCCGGGGTCGACTTCGGCCGGCAACCGGCTCAAATAGTAGATTTCGCCGGGAAACAGGTCCTTGCCGGTAAATCCCTGCAGAAACTGCCGGATCTCCTCGATATAGGCACAGAACAACAGCCCCAGCCCCGTTCCTGCAAGCGTACCGGCCACCCCGATGGTGGTTCCGGTGATCAGGAACACGCGCATGACCGCGCCTCGCGTGGCGCCCATCGTGCGCAGGATCGCAATATCGCGGCTCTTGTCCTTCACCAGCATGATCAGGCCGGCAATAATGTTCAGCGCCGCCACAAGAATGATCAACGTCAAAATCAGAAACATGACATTGCGTTCGACCTGCAACGCGTTGAAGAAGGTGACGTTTGTCTGCTGCCAGGAACTCAGCCTGATGCCCCCCTCGATGGCGTTGGTCAGGGGCACCCAGTAGTCCTGAACGTCATCGGGATTCTCGACCTTGATCTCAATCGCCGAAACGGTGTTGTCGTGAAGAAAGTACCCCTGCGCCTCCACCAGTGGCATGAAGATGACGTTCTTGTCGTATTCCGACATGCCGATCTTGAAGATCGCCACCACCTTGTAAGGCTGAATGCGCGGCGCGACGCCAAATGGGGTCACCGGCCCTTTCGGCGAAATGATGGTAATGTTGTCGCCAAGGGCAACGCCGTGGCGCGTCGCCATGCCGACCCCGATCGCCACGCCCTCCGATGCGTCGAACTCATCGAGCGTTCCGACCTGGATTCCATTCACCACCGCCGGCAACTGGCGCAGGCTCTCTTCCGTCATGCCGCGCACGAGTGCGCCGGTTGCATTGGCCGTTGACGACGCCATGACCTGCCCCTGAACGAACGGGATCACGCTGGTAACACCGTCGACCGTCTTGAGCCGGGCCGAGACGGCATCGTAATTTTCGATCTTGCCGTTCGTCCCCTGGGCCATGAAGTGGCCGTTGAAGCCGAGGATCTTGCCGAGAAGCTCGGCACGAAAACCATTCATCACCGCCATCACGATGATCAGCGTTGCGACACCGAGCATGATGCCGGCGAACGAGAACCCGGCAATGACCGAGATTACGCCCTCGCGCCGCCGCGCGCGCAGATAGCGTGATGACAGGGTCCATTCGAAACCCGCAAAAGGTGGGGTGCCGCCGTGAGCTTGCGCCATATCGCTTATCGTCACCCGGTAAGGCGCTGCAGCGCCGCTTCTGGAGACAGGGTATCACGTTCGCCTGACTTGCGGTTCTTCACCTCGACCATGCCGTCCTTCAGACCGCGCGGACCGACAATCACCTGCCAGGGTAGGCCGATCAGGTCCATGGTGTTGAACTTACCGCCGGCGCGTTCGTCGGTATCGTCATAGAGCACATCAAGACCGGCATTCCCAAGCTGTTGGTAGAGTGACAGGCAGGCCGCATCGGTGTCCGCATCGCCAACCTTCAAATTGATCAGACCGACATCGAACGGCGCCACGGCTTTTGGCCAGATGATTCCGGCATCATCATGGCTTGCCTCGATGATGCCGCCCACCAGGCGCGAAACGCCGATGCCGTAGGAACCCGAGTGCACTGCGGTCTGCTGGCCGTCGGCGCCCTGAACCAGGCAGCCGAGCGGTTCGGAATACTTGGTGCCGAAATAGAAGATGTGACCGACCTCGATGCCGCGGCCGGTAACCCGGCGGTCTTCCGTCACGCGGGCCTCGAACTCGCTCTGGTCGTGTTCTTCGTCGGTCGCGGCATAAAGCGACGTGAAGCCATTGATCGCCGCCTGAAGCCCTTCGGCGTCGTCGTACGAGATCCCGCTCGCCTGCCAGTCCATCTCAAGATAGCCGCGGTCGAAAAAGACCTCGCTCTCGCCGGTCTCCGCAAGCACCAGAAACTCATGGCTCTGATCGCCGCCAATGGGCCCCGTGTCCGCCTTCATCGGCACCGCCGTCAATCCCATGCGCTGGAAGGTCTTGAGGTAGGACAGGAACATCTTGTTGTAGGAGTGCCGCGCCGCTTCCTTCGAAAGATCGAACGAATAAGCGTCCTTCATCAGAAACTCCCGGCCCCGCATCACGCCGAAACGCGGCCGGATCTCGTCGCGGAACTTCCACTGGATATGATAGAGGTTGCGCGGCAGGTCCTTGTAGGACTGGACGCCGGACCGGAACATTTCCGTGATCATCTCTTCGTTTGTGGGCCCGTAGAGCATGTCGCGGTCATGGCGATCGGTGATGCGCAGCATCTCCTTGCCATAGTCGTCATAGCGACCGCTCTTGCGCCACAGGTCGGCCGATTGAATGGTCGGCATCAGAACTTCGATGGCTCCGGAGCGGTTCTGCTCCTCGCGCACGATCTGTTCGACCTTCTTCAGAACCCGATAGCCCATCGGCAGCCAGGAATAAATCCCGGCGGACTCCTGGCGCACCATTCCGGCACGCAACATCAAACGGTGCGATACGATCTCCGCTTCCTTGGGATCGTCCCGCAAAATGGGCATAAAGTACTGGCTCAGGCGCATGACTGGTTCCGGAAATTGTAAAACCGGGATTGCGTAGACACAGGCTCAGCCGTGCCGGCACCCCGTGGTGTGCATATGCCAAGACCTTTTAAGGGATATTGGGCAAGAAACAAGGGCCCCGGCCAGGCGGCCGGCGTCGTCCCTGCTGCGGCACGTCCGCTCAGTCGCAAAGACCGGACTGCGGCGGCACGCCTCGCGCGTTGTTCAGACGGGATCCATTGAAGTAAACGCTGCCGTCACCCGCATCGACCACAACATAGTCGCGCGGCTCCAGGCCCAATTGCGCCTCACGGGCCGTCGGTGTCCTTTGAAACAGATACTGAAAAGTCGGGCCAGACCAATGAAACGCGTCATGCGGCGACAATTCGGCGGTCACCACGGGATTGCCTCTCGCGTCCACGCCAGGCACATAGTCGGCGCCGTTTTCGGCATGCAGATAGGCATCGCCGACACACGGCCCGGCATGAAAGCGCCCCGGCACCACAAGGTCCGGCGCGTGCGTCGTGTAGGCGCCCTGGTTGCTGAAACGCGGCTGATTGAACGTGCTGTCATACTCGTCTGCCATCGCGGCAGAACCAGCCGAAACGCAGGCGGCAGCCGCCAAACCCCATTTCACCAACCGTAACAGCATCGTTTCAAATCCCTTTTTCCCCGAAACCCTATCAACTCGACCTGATCAGATATTTCTTAACAACTTAGAAATCCAAGCAACTTATGGGCCAGAACGTCGTTCAAGACGCCATTTTGCATCAAATTGCGCTCTCAAAGCCAAGATTCCACCGCATTTTCTGGTGACAGCAAAAATCAGATCAGCTAGTGTGCGCGACAACAATAAGAACAAGGGCTTGTAGTGAGTATCCGTCAGGGTTGGTGTAATCACCAATCCCATACGGCCCAAGTCTGGGGAGGAGTAGTCGCCTGGTGCATTGGAGCCGCAACGGCCCGAGTACCGCTTTTGCTTGATGATTTCGAGCTGATTTAGGGGACAAACAACTATTGGCAAGGTCCAGCAGGTCCTTGCTTTTTTTATTGTCGCGGGCCCGGATTTCCGATTGCGCCGCTCCGAGCCGCGATCAGCGCTCAAATTTCGGCAGAAACGGTATGCTGTCGAGGTCAATGAGGCGGTAGGCAATCAGCGAATAGACCACCGCGAACACGGCCAGGGAAACCACCGTCGTCACACAGAACTTGAGCAGAATCCGCGGCCTGAT
>JAJFHL010000063.1 GCA_021775615.1 Hyphomicrobiales bacterium | reverse complement strand
TGGCGATGACCGGCGACCATCTCGACCGTTTCTGTGCGGCTTTTGACGAGGTGCTGGCGGAGCATGGCGAAGTTCTGGGCGGATAGTGGTCCGGAGAGGAACTGACCTGGGCGGCTCCACCTGGCTTGATTGTAATCTGATCGGTGCGCAAGCTGCCCGGGTGTTTGATTTGCATTCGCCGGTCATTCAGCACATGCTTCCGGCAGCACCGGTGGGAGGGGGAGACGTTCCGCCATTTTGTCCTCGACGATGAATGAAGGAAAACAACAATGGCGAGTATGTTTGACTTTGTGGTGGTTGGCGGTGGTTCCGCGGGCGCGGTGATCGCGGCGCGGTTGAGCGAAGATCCGAACTGCCAGGTCGCGCTGATCGAGGCCGGCGACCGCCCGCCCGCGCATGAGTTGATGCCCGCCGCCGTTGCCAGCCTGCAGCTCGATCCCGAAACCGACTGGATGTACACCGCCGATCCCGGCAATGCCGGTCTTGGTCTGCGCGACCAGATCATGCCGGTGCCGCGCGGCAAGATGCTCGGTGGCTCGTCCGGCATCAACTACATGGCATATGTCAGGGGGCATCCCGGCGATTTCGACAACTGGGCGGAACGGGGCGCAACCGGCTGGAGCTACGACGAGGTGCTGCCCTACTTCCGCAAGAGCGAGGATCTCGCATCGAGCAACGAGATCACCATCGATCAGGACGCCCATGGCAGCGGCGGCCCGCTCGGCGTTTCGGTGCGCGCTCCGGTGATTGCGGGGTCGCGCGATTTTGTCGCCGCCGCCGAGGCGGCCGGCATCCCCCGAGGAGACTATAACGGCCGTGACCGGGGAGGTCCCACAGGTGTTGCCTCCCTGTTCCAGACAAGCACGCGCAAGGGCATGCGGTCGAGCACCTATCACGCGTTTCTCGAGGGCGAAGCCGAGAGCCGGCCCAACCTGACGATCATCACGCGGGCACAGGCGACGCGTGTGCTGGTCGACGGCGAGGGCGAAAGCCTTGCCGCGACAGGTGTCGAGTATCGGAGCGATGACGGCACGCTTGAGGTCGCCGAGGCGTCGAAAGATGTCATTCTGAGTGCCGGCGCCGTCGGGTCTCCGCATCTCCTGATGCTGTCCGGTATCGGTCCGCGCCGCGAACTTGAGGCGGCGGATGTGGAGTGCCTGCACGAGCTGCCGGCCGTCGGCAAACATCTCAAAGACCATCTTCATTGCGCGCTGCACTTCCCGGCGCCGGGCATTGGCGTGCCGGTCGCGGAAGTCGGTATTTCGGCGGGCCCCGATGCCCTGCGGGCGCCGGCGGGCCCGCTTCCGGCCGACCCCGCCGACGATGACGCCCTGCCGCCGGAGTTGGCGGCTTTGAAGGCGGAGGCGGAGCGCCGTGTCGGCGAGTGGCTGGAAACCGGTGAAAGCCTCGTCTCCTCCTCGCTCTATGACGCTGTCACGTTCTATTCGACGGGGCTCGGCGATGCCTACAGCCATGACGCGCAGATCGCCTTCATCCCCTGCGGCTATGACGAGGCGCTGCTCGGCGACCGTCTGCGGATCGACACCTCGCTCTATTTCGCCGATCCCAAGGCGAGCCTTGCCGCCGACCGCGAGAACATGATCGTGCTGGCCAATCCGGTTCTGCCGCACAGCGAGGGCGAGATCGTCCTGAAAAGCGCGGATCCGTCGGAGCCGCCTGAAATCCGCATGAACTACTACACCGACCCGCATGATCTGAAGGTCATGGTGGCGGTGATGCGCAGGGCTCTGGAAATCATCTCGAACTGGCCCGGCCCGCAGAAGCCGGGACCGCTCAACGTGCCGCCAGTCCTCGCCCGGAAGCACGGCTACAAGGAAGGCGAGCCGCCGAGCGACGCGCTCCTGGAGAACATGGCGCTGCACTTCTCGACGACCGTCTACCATCTGTGCTGCACCTGCCGCATCGGCGATGTGGTCGACCCGCGCCTCAAGGTCAGCGGCGTGCAGGGTCTCCGGGTCGCGGATGCCAGCGTGATGCCGGAAATCGTCAGCGGCAACACGAACGCCGCCTCGATCATGATCGGTGAAAAGGCGGCGGAGATCATCGCGGCCGATCACGAGGTGCAGCTCGCAGGCCTCGTCGGCAACTGAGCGCAACGTCACCGAGTGCGGCCGGTCCCTGGGACGTGAATCAGGAACCGGCCCTGATGCCCAGATAGTGTTTGGCGCCGGCAAGGAGCCGCGCAAGGGTTCCGCGGTTCGTGCCGTGCCGGTGCGTTGGCGCCTGCTCTTCAGTGTGAGCCGGGCCTTCCCGCCCGGTCGTCTCGTCGATGTCCCGTGTCTGCGGCCATTCCTGCAGGAAATGCCTCATCCACCAGATCTGTTCCGAATAGTTGAAGGGCGCAAAGAAAATTCCGAGCGGACTGGATACCGGGACGGTATAAAGCGGGCACGGCCAACTTCCCCGGATATAGCAGATGACCAAACACGACGACCTGCCGCTGACCACCAATCACTGGGGCACCTACCGGGTCGAGACCGAGGGCGGCCAGGTGACCGCGCTGCACGACTTCGAAGAAGACGTGGATCCCTCGCCCATCGGCCGCGGTATTATCGATGTGCTGGACGGACCGACCCGGATCAAGGCGCCGATGGTGCGCAAGAGCTGGCTGGAGGGCGGACCCGGATCGGCCACCGACCGTCGCGGGACCGATCCCTTCGTCGAGGTCACATGGGAGGTTGCTGAAAAGCTGGTTGCCGATGAGCTCAACCGGGTGCGGCACGAGTTCGGCAATGAAGCGATCTTCGCTGGCTCCTATGGCTGGGCCAGCGCCGGGCGGTTTCACCACGCCCAGAGCCAGCTGCGCCGGTTTCTCAATTGCATCGGTGGCTTCACGAGGTCGGTCACGACCTACAGCCTGGCGGCGGGCGAAGTCATCCTTCCCTATGTCCTCGGCGGCATCCGCGAGTTCATCTACGACGCCACGTCGTGGCGCTCGATCATCGAGAACACCGAGCTGTTCGTCGCTTTCGGCGGCGTGCCGGTGAAAAACGGTCAGATCGGTCAGGGCGGCGTCGGCCGTCACCGCCAGCGCGAGGCGATGCTGGAGGCGCGCGCGGCGGGGGTTGCGTTCGTGAACGTCTCGCCGCTCCGGTCGGACGTTCTGGACGAGGTGGATGCCGAATGGCTGCCGGCGCGCCCCTCGACCGATGCGGCAATCCTCCTGGCGCTGGCCCATACGCTGGTGGACGAAGGGCTGCACGACCGGGACTTTCTCGACCGCTACACCGTCGGCTTCGACCGCTTCCGCGCCTACCTGAGCGGCGAAAGCGACGGGACGGCCAAGTCCGCCGAATGGGCCGGCGCAATTGCCGAGCTTCCCGCGGACGATATTCGCGCTCTGGCACGGCGGATGGCCGCATCGCGCACCATGGTGTCGGTCAGCTGGTCGCTGACCCGGCAGGATCACGGCGAACAACCGTTCTGGGCGGCCATTACGCTCGCCGCGATGCTTGGCCAGATCGGTCTGCCCGGCGGCGGTTTCGGCCTCGGCTACTCGGCGGTGAACACCATCGGCCTCGAAATGCCGGAACTGCGTTTCAAGTCGATGCCCCAGGGCAAGAACCCGGTCGAGGCGTTCATTCCCGTCGCCCGCATCGCCGACCTGCTTTTGAACCCGGGCGGAGAGTTCGACTATAACGGCGGGACCCATACCTATCCCGACACTCAGATTGTCTACTGGGCCGGCGGCAACCCGTTACACAACCATCAGGATCTCCGACGGCTGCTGCGCGCGTGGCGCAAGCCCGACACCATCATTGTCCATGAATGGTGCTGGAACGCGCTGGCGAAACATGCCGACATTGTGCTTCCGTGCACCACAACGCTGGAGCGCGAGGACCTGACCCTGGCGCCGCGCGACCCCTACGTGGTTTCCATGGCGCAGGCGATCGACCCGGTCGGCGCGGCGCGCAGCGACTTCGACATCTTTGGCGGCATCGCCCGGCAGATGGGCGTGGCGGAGGCCTTTACCGAAGGCATGGATGCGGCGGACTGGCAGCGCTGGCTTTACGACCTGAGCCGTCAGTCGGCGGCGGAGTATCAGGTGGAGCTGCCGTCGCTGGAAGAGTTGAGAGAGCGCCGGTGGTTCAAGATCGATGCGCCGGAAAAGGCGCATGTCCTGCTTGAAGACTTCCGGTCGGATCCCGCGGCGCACCCGTTGAAGACCCCGAGCGGCAGGATCGAGATCTATTCCGAGGCCATTGCCGGTTTCGGCTACGACGACTGCCCGCCGCATCCGGCCTGGCTGGAGCCGGTCGAATGGCTCGGCAAGGAGGGGGCTGCCTTCCCGCTGCACCTGATCTCGAACCAGCCGTCGACCAAGCTGCATTCCCATCTCGATCATGGTGCACACAGCCGCGCTGCCAAGATCGATGGCCGCGAGCCGGTCATGCTTCATCCGGACGATGCGGCCCGGCGAGGCATCGTGGACGGGAACGTGGTTCGCGTCTTCAACAGCCGCGGCGCCTGCCTGTGCGGAGCGGTGATCGGTGATCAGGTCCGCCCGGGCGTCGTGCAGATCAGCACCGGCGCGTGGTTCGATCCCGATGCATCCGGCGAGCTGTGCAAGCACGGAAATCCGAATGTCCTGACCATGGACAAGGGAACGTCAAGACTTGGCCAGGGCCCGATCGCGCATTCCTGCCTTGTCGAAGTGGAGCGCTTCGAGGGCGAGGCGCCGGCGGTAACCGCGTTCGACGCCCCGAAGATCGAGATGCCCGACTGAGCAACACGGAAAATTTGGCTCAAGTTTGCAGTAGTCGCTGAACCGATTGGAGACGATAGTCGGCGATTTTCGATGCCAAACCCGATGCTCCGTACACATTTAGCCGCAATGGCGGCAAGGATGTGTTGAGTGTTAACTCCTACACAACCAATCAACTTTATCATTTGTAAGCATACGTCAGCAGACAACCTCGTGGGGCACCATGACTTCAAATTTGGAACAAAAAACCGGTGAGGCACAACCGAACCGGCGGAGCAAGCCGCGGACCACCGTCCCGTGCATCAAAATTCGATGTGAAAACGAGCTCTATGTTCCCGAAGATTGGGGACTGGGCGGTTGCCGTATCGCAAATTATGAAGGCCAGCTCCGCCCGGGAACCACGGTCCTGATCGAGATGTTCCTGAATGTTGTTCACGAGCATGACGGTCTCCCGGTCAAGGCGGAAGTCGTTCGCTTCGAACCGGAAAACAATAATTCGCTGGCGCTGTTCTTCGCCGACCTGAGCGCACGGGATATCGAAGACTTCTGTGAGGCCAGCGGTAAAAACTTCCCCGCAGAACTGATGGAAGTCATGGCGTAGCCGCCGGCCGCTGTCGCCATGTTCTATCGCCGGTGCGCGGCGGCCACCACGTCGTTCACATCCATCCAGGTCGACTTTCGCCACTCGGCGGCGAGCAGGTCTTGGATGACGCTGGTGTGGCCCGACAGTCCAAATGTAGTCGGCCTGGACAATCCCCAGACTTAAGGCTTTCAGGTCTAACGCGCCAATTCGCTGGTCATTTGCAGCAAACGCGCAATGCCCTGCCTCTTGGCTGACGCATCCGCCAGTGAATACTGATTCAGAGTGTCGAAGAAGGCGTCCCGCGCATCATCCAGAATGGACGCCAGACCACAGGCCCCTTCAATGGCGCAGCGCCCGTTCGGGCGCATGCATTCGACCAGACCCGAACCTTCCTCCGCCTTGCGAATAATCTCGCCGATCCTGATCTGCTCCGGGCGCCTGGCCAGCGTCAGGCCGCCGCCCTTGCCCTTCGCCGCCGCCACATGGCCTTCACGGGTCAGCCATTTTGCGGCCTTGGCGATGTGGTGAACCGATATGCCGTAGTGCTCGGCAATTGTGCGGGCCGGCACGCGGCGGCCGTCGCTGACGGCAAGGTAAATCAGGATCCTCAGGCAGTAGTCGGAAAATGTTGTGATCTGCATGGGTGCTTTTTGGCAGTTCGATCTTGACAGTTCAAACGCAAATTTGATAATCGGTATTTCATATACCTATTAACACGAGGTGCGGAAAAATGCAATCGACGGTACTGGTCATCACGCTCGTTCTCATGATCGCCGTCGCGCTGCCGTTCGTGAAAGCGGTCCGTTCGGCCGGCGCCGACGGGGCTCCGGGCAACGCGGAGCCGCGGCGCAACAAGCTGATCTGGGCGCTGGTGGCGGCAGGTGTTGTCATCACCGTTGCGAGCCTGCGTGAATGGCCGCACGCGATCGCCGCGGGAGACGACGTTGTCCAGGTCAATGCGACCGGCGGGCAGTGGTACTGGGAGATCGACACACCTGAAATTCCGGTCGGCAGGACGGTGGTCTTCAACCTTCATACGAAAGATGTGAACCACGGTTTCGGTGTGGTCAATTCATCCGGCCGCCTGCTTTTCCAGACCCAGGCCATGCCTGGCTACGTCAACAAGGTCCAGTATGTGTTCGACGAGCCGGGAGACTACCGGGTGCTGTGCTTGGAGTTCTGCGGCGTGGCGCATCACGACATGATCGACGAATTCACTGTCGTTGCAAACTGAGGGGACGTGGACATGGCCGATGTAAAAGCAGAGCCGCACACGGGCGCGGTGAAGTTCTCCATGCTGATCGCCGGTGCGGTGTTCGCCCTGATGATGGTCATCGGGCTCGTCATGCGCGCGGCGCAGGGCAATCTGATCGAGCTTGAAGCTCCGTTCTTCTATCAGCTTCTCAGCGTCCATGGCGCTGGAATGGTCGGCACGGCCGGTCTCTCCGGCGCCGCCGTCATGTGGTACTTCGTCGGGCGCTATGTGCCGCTGAGCGCAAGGATGTACTGGGCCTTCATCGCCCTGTTCCTGCTTGGTGTGGTGTTCATCCTGACGGCGATCTTCATCGGCCGGTACGGCGGCGGCTGGACCTTCCTGTTTCCCCTGCCGGCGATTTCCGGCGAGGCCTGGGAGCCCTGGGCCGCGGCGCTGTTCATGCTGGGCTACGTCTCGATAGGCGTCGGGTTTCTGCTCTATCATCTCGCCGTCGGTTACCCGATCATGAAGCACTATGGCGGCTTTGCCAGGGCGCTTGGATGGCATGTCGGCTTCGGCGGCGCCGACCCGGCCGATGCTCCACCACCGGCCATCGTTGCGGCTGCCGCAGTGACCATTTTCAACACGATCGGTATTATCGTGGGCGCTGCCGTCCTGGTCGCAAGCCTGGTTCACCTGCTGGTGCCGGGCTTTGCCGTCGACGCATTGCTGGCCAAGAACATGATCTTCTTCTTCGGCCATGTGTTCATCAATGCGTCGATCTACATGGCGGTGATCGCGGTCTACGAAATCGTGCCTGAATATACCGGCCGGCCGTGGAAAACGTCGCGTGTGTTCGTTCTCGCCTGGACAGCCATCCTGCTGTTCGTCATGGCGGTCTATCCGCACCATCTGTTGCAGGACGTGGTGATGCCGCCATGGGCCCTGGTTCTCGGACAGGTGGTCTCATATCTGAGTGGAATACCCCTGCTCGCCGTCACCGCCTTTTCGCTGTGCGTCTATCTGCACGGCTCGAAGATGCGTTGGGATCTGGCGTCTTCGCTTCTGGTGCTGGCGGTGGCCGGATGGTCCGTGGGCACGGTTCCGGCAATCATCGACGGCATGATTTCGGTCAACAAGATCATGCACAATACGCAGTGGGTTCCTGGCCACTTCCATATCTATCTGCTGCTCGGGGTGGTCGCCATGAGTTTCGGTTTCATGGCTTGGCTGGTGCGCGGCACGAAAGCTTCAGAGAGCGGCATGAGCGGGTTGGACCGCATGGCCTTCGGGGCTTACGCCCTGGGCGCCGCGGGCTTTGCTCTCATGTTCCTGATCTCGGGCGCCATGTCGGTGCCGCGCCGCTGGGCGGTGCATTTGCCGGAATGGGTCCTGCAGGACCGGATCGCGACCGCGTTCGCCGTGCTTGTGGTCGTTTCCACCCTGGTGTTCGTCATCAAGTATGCCGTGCGGCTTGGCCGCGCTCCGGGTTGATGGCAAAGGCGAAAATCAGAGAACTGTTCCCGGTCTGCGCCGCCCTCGCTTTGGGGATTGGCGTGCTTTGGCTTGCCACCGACGGGTTTCGTGCGCTGACTGAAGAAGGCGCCCGCCGGCTGCACGCCGCCAAGTCCAAGCCGAAGCTGCCCGCATTCGTCCTGGAAGACATGAACGGCGATGTCTTGCGCCTTGGCCCGGATAGCGGCAAGGACGGCAAAACCACACTGGTCACATTCATCTACACGACCTGCCCGACACTCTGTCAGGCGGGCGGCGGCGACATTGCAAAACTGCGCGACAGGCTGAGGGAGATGCGCTTGGACGGCGGCGTCCGGCTTCTCTCCGTGAGCTTTGATCCCGTGCGCGATCATCCGCAGCAGTTGCGCCTTTATGCCGAGCAGCATGGCGCAGATGGCGCCGTTTGGACAATCGCACGGCCCTCCGCTGAGGCACTGGGCTCCGTGATTGACGGTTTTGGGGTCCGGGTCATCCCGGATGGCTGGGGTGGCTACCAGCATAATTCCGCGCTTCATGTTGTGGATGGCGAGGGCCGGTTGACGGGCATCTTCGACACCGATGACATCGACGGCGTTCTCAACGCCGTCCGGGACGGGACGTGATGAGAAGGCCGTTGCTGATTCTCTCAATTGCTGTTTTTGGAAGCTGTGTCCTGTTCCGGCAAACGCTGGAGCGTGATCCGGTCACGCACGTGCTTCTCCTGCTGCCCGCATTGGCCGTCGCCGGGTGGTTGATGGCTGTTTCGTTGGGCCGGCATCGGCTGCGGCTGAGAGAAGCAGATGCCAACGCGCTCACCCTGCTGGGTGTCTTCGCAATCCTGTTCTGGATGCTGCCGCGCTACATCGATGCTTCGCTGACCAATCCGCTAGTGGAGGCCGCCAAGTTCATCTCCGTTCCGCTGTGCATCGGAGCCGTTCTGGCCGTTTCGTGGAAAGCCACCCATCCCTTTCTGCGCGGCTTCCTGAAAGCAAACGCCCTGTCCATGCTGGGGGTGCTGGCCTTTCTTTACATCCATGCCCCGGTGCGCATCTGCAATTCATATCTGGAGGTCGACCAGCAACGGCTCGGATACGGTTTTCTGTTTGTGGCGCTGGCGCTGAGTCTTGTCTGGGCCGTTCCCCTGTTCTTTCCCGCCGATGGCGGCGCGACACCGAACAAGCACCTCTCCGGCAGAGCAACGGCATGACGCTCGCAGAGTCCATTGCATCTTTCAGCAGCATGTCGGCTGCCAAGAAGGCGTTTCTTGCCCGCAATCCGGCCGGGTTCTTCATCGCCTCGATGATGGCCGGCGCCTATGTGGGGATCGGCATCATTCTGATCTTTTCCGTCGGCCAGGCGGCTGATCCGTCGGTGCGCCCCTTGGTGATGGGCGCGAGTTTCGGCATCGCCCTGACCCTCGTCGTGTTCGCCGGGTCGGAGCTGTTCACCGGACACACGATGTACATGTTCATCGGACGGCTGACCTCCCGGATCAGCAGCCTCGACATGTGCCGCGCCTGGGGCGTGACCTGGTCCGGAAACCTGATCGGTTCCGCCCTGCTCGGCGGCCTTTTCGTTCTCGGCGGCGGCGGTGCCGTTCTCCAGGACGGCGGCAATGACCTCATTCACGCCGTTGCGGCAAAGAAGATGTCCGCCCCGGCCATCGAGTTGTTCTCCCGGGCAATATTGTGCAACTGGCTCGTCTGCCTGGCGATCTGGGGTGCGTCCAGGACCGAGAACGACACTGCCAAATGTGTCATCATCTTCTGGTGCCTGTTCGCCTTCATTGCGTCCGGCTTCGAACATTCGGTGGCAAACATGACCGTGTTCTCGGTGGCGCTTCTGTCCGACCACCCGGAGGCAGTCAGCCTGTCCGGTGCGGCGCGAAACCTTTTATGGGTGACGCTCGGCAATACGTTCGCCGGAACGATCCTGATGGGGCTTGGCTATTGGATGGCCGCGGGCAGGCCGAATTTTCAAGCGAACGCAAAAGGAGAAGACCAGTATGTCCTGGCTCGCAACACTGAAGACTGAAACTCCCGAGGAAGGCTTCGATCTGGCGATCAAACTGTCCCGCATGGCGGTCAAGCTGACACAGCCAGACGATGACGTGCGTTCAAAATTGCGCGCAGATTACGCGAACAGCGCGGACAGCCTGACCATGGCGTCTCAGGTGGTGGCGCTGAACTTCCAGACCGTCGCCCAGGCAAACCGCTACTGGAGTGAAAACGGATAGATCCCCGTACCAATGGAGTGTGTCGCCGGTGAGCCTTACCTTCGCCGCTCGGCCGCCACCATGTAGTTGACGTCCATGTCGGTCGACTTGCGCCATGCGCCGGCGAGCGGGTTGTAGATGACGCCGGCGCGGTCCTTGACCCGCATGTCCGCCGCGTGCAGGGCTGCGATCAGCTCCGCCGGCGTGACGAACTTCTCCCACTGATGCGTGCCTTTGGGCAGCCAGCCGAGAATGTATTCCGCCCCGACGATCGCCAGGCCAAAGGCTTTCAACGTGCGGTTCAAGGTGGCGACGAACATCAGCCCGCCCGGTTTCACCAGGGAAGCGCAGTCGGCGATGAACCGGCCGACATCGGCGACATGTTCGACCACTTCCATGTTGAGCACGATGTCGAACTGCTCACCGTCCGCGACCAGCTGTTCCGCCGTGGTGGCGCGGTAGTCGATAGCCAATCCGAATTCATCGGCGTGGGTTTGCGCGGTCCTGACATTTTTTTCCGCAGCGTCGGCACCGACCACGTCGGCGCCGAGCCGCGCCATCGGTTCGCAGAGCAGCCCGCCGCCGCAGCCGATATCGAGCAACCGCAATCCATTGAACGGTGTCAGGGTCTCCGTTCCCAGGCCGAAATGCGCGCAGGCCTGCTCGCGGATATAGGCGAGACGGACCGGATTGAACTGATGCAGGGTCTTGAACTTGCCGTCCGGATCCCACCACTCCGCGGCGAGGTCGGAAAATTTTTTGAGTTCCGAATCGACGACGCTCGAGGGCTGGCCTGCAGCTTCGGTTCGACTGTCGTTCGCGGGCGCGGATGTCATAATGATGTGATGCTGGCGCGAAGCCATGCTTGTCAAGCGCCAAGCCGTCGCGCCGGCGGACCTTGTGCGTGCGGCATTGTTGCATATCGTCCGATGCCAGAGTATGAGTGACGCGCGTTTTGCCCACCGCAGTCCGGGCGCGGGCGGAACGCTCGAGAGGACTAGATCAAACTGCGCTAAACCGGTATCGGTTGAGCACAGATAATGTGATCTATCTCAATGAGATCGAGCAGCTTGTCTGCGTCCTAAGGGATGCAGGCGGCTCTGGGGGCGGATGACGCCGCACCCGGCGATCAGCTCACTCGGGAAGGCGTCAGATGGCCCGCTTGGTTATGAAATTCGGCGGCACGTCGGTTGCGGATATGGAAAGAATCCGCAACGTGGCCGGCCATGTCGCGCGCGAAGTCAGGGCCGGCAACGATGTTGCGGTGGTTGTCTCGGCCATGGCGGGGACCACCGATCAGCTGGTGCAGTGGACCCGGGAAGCGTCATCGATGCATGATGCGCGCGAGTATGACGCCGTGGTGTCCACCGGTGAACAGGTCACCTCGGGACTGCTGGCGATCACGCTGCAGGGCATGGGCATTTCGGCGCGGTCGTGGCTTGGATGGCAGATTCCGATCAAGACCAACGAAGTGCATGGCGCGGCGCGTATCGTGTCCATCGATGCCGACGCGATTTCCGAGCGTTGGGGAGAAGGACAGGTCGCTGTCGTCGCCGGATTCCAGGGCGTGGCGCCCGACAACCGTATCGCGACGCTCGGACGAGGCGGGTCGGACACCAGCGCCGTGGCGCTCGCCGCGGCCCTTGGAGCGCGCTGCGACATCTATACCGACGTGGACGGCGTCTACACGACCGATCCGCGCATCGTGCCCAAGGCGCGAAAGCTTGCTAAGGTTTCATATGAAGAGATGCTGGAGATGGCATCTCTGGGCGCCAAGGTGCTGCAGACCCGGTCGGTCGAAATGGCCATGACCAATCAGGTCGCGCTGCAGGTGCGCTCCAGTTTCGATCCGCCGGAAGGCCCGTTCGAAGACAGTGAGCATGGCTACGGCCCCGGCACACTGGTTTGCGGTGAGGAAGATATCGTGGAAAAGCAAATCGTCAGCGGCATCGCCTACTCGAAAAACGAGGCCAAGGTGACGCTAGTGCGGGTTCAGGACAAACCGGGCGTGGCGGCGCGTATCTTCGGCCCTCTGTCCGACGCCAACATCAATGTGGACATGATCGTCCAGAACGTATCGGAAGACGGCGAGACAACCGATCTGACCTTCACCGTGGGCGAGGACGATCTGCCGCGCGCCATGGAGACCATCAAACAGGCGCATGATGAGATCGGGTATCAGGACCTGGTCGGCTCGACGGACGTGGTCAAGATTTCGGTGATCGGTGTCGGCATGCGCAGCCACGCGGGCGTCGCGTCGCGCATGTTCCAGGTGCTTGCCGACAAGGGCATCAACATCCAGGCAATCACCACGTCGGAAATCAAGGTCTCGATCCTGATCGATTCCGCCTATACGGAGCTTGCCGTTCGGTCGCTCCATACGGCCTACGAACTGGACGCGGATTAGGTGACGATTGTCATGTTCCGGAGGTACGCTTACGTGTTTGAGGTGCGACAGCGCATGAAGGCCGCGGTGTGGGCCGCGCGGGAGGACGTGGACTGATGTCGTCATCCGTCGTTGGCCCGCGGGTTCTCCTAAGAAGGCTCCGCGAGGTCATGGCGGAGCCCGAAGCAGCCCAGGAGCGGTTGGACAAGATCGTTGTGCTGATCGCCGCCAATATGGTGGCGGAAGTCTGTTCGATCTATCTGCTGCGGCCGGACGACATGCTCGAGCTTTATGCCACCGAGGGCCTCAACCCGGGCGCCGTGCACGAAACCAGGCTCAAGGTGGGCGAGGGGCTGGTTGGTGTCATCGCCAATGAAATGCGGCCGCTCAACCTGACCGACGCCCAGAGCCACCCGGCCTTCGCCTACCGGCCGGAAACCGGCGAAGAAATCTATCAGTCCTTTCTCGGTGTGCCGATCATGCGGGCCGGCCACGCGCTTGGCGTGCTGGTGGTGCAGAACCGGGCCCGGCGGCGCTATTCGGAAGAAGAGATCGAAGCCCTGCTGACCACCTCGATGGTGCTGGCGGAAATTGCCGCGTCCGGCGATCTCGACGATGCGTCTGCGGCCACCCGGCAAATCAGGGCGCCGGTGCGGCCGCGCCACTTCGAAGGACTGGCGCTGGCCGACGGCATCGCGCTCGGGCATGTGGTGCTGCACGAGCCGCGTATCGAGATCGGCAATCCGATCGCCGACAACATGCCGTTCGAGAAGGAACGGTTGACCTCGGGGCTGGCGGAGCTTCGCAGCTCGATCGACGACATGCTGTCGCGCTCGGATGTGGCGCGCGGCGGCGAACACCGCGAAGTGCTCGAGGCTTACCGGATGTTCGCCCATGACCGGGGCTGGGCGGAAAAAATGTATGAGGCGGTGGCAACCGGTCTCACCGCGGAGGCCGCCGTCGAGCGGGTGCAGAATGACAACCGGGCGCGCATGGTGCGCATTACCGATGCGTATCTGCAGGAACGCAGCCATGACCTTGACGATCTTGCAAACCGCCTCTTGCGCATTCTGACCGGGCATACGGATACCGCGGCCACCGGCGAACTGCCGAAGGACGCCATCATCATCGCCCGTTCCATGGGTCCGGCTGAGCTGCTGGACTATGACCGCGACCGGGTGCGCGGCCTGGTGCTGGAGGAGGGGACGCAGAACAGCCATGTGGCGATTGTCGCGCGCGCCCTGCGCATCCCCATGGTCGGCCAGGCGACGGGCGTGCTCGACACCGTCGATCCGGGAGACCCGGTGATCGCGGACGGCGAGGCGGGCAGCGTGCATGTCCGGCCGCCGCTCGACGTCGAACAGGTCTATTCCGAAAAGGTCAGTTTCCGGGCCAAGCGCCAGGCGCAATATGCCAAGCTGCGCGACGTGCCGGCGGTGACCAGCGACGGCGCCGAGGTGTCGCTCCTGATCAATGCGGGGCTGGTGGTCGACCTGCCGCATCTCGACGAGGCCGGGGCCGAAGGCATCGGCCTGTTCCGCACCGAACTGCAGTTCATGATTGCGTCGGCCTTCCCGCGCATGACGGCGCAGATGGAATACTACCGCAATGTCATGCAAATCGCCGGCGCCCGGCCGGTTGTCTTCCGGTCTCTCGATATCGGCGCCGACAAGGTCCTGCCCTATATGGCGCAGAGCAAGGAAGAGAACCCGGCCCTTGGCTGGCGCGCCATCCGTATGGCGCTCGACCGGCCGGGACTGCTGCGCCTGCAGATCAGGGCGCTGCTGCGGGCCGCCGAGGGGCGCACCCTCAAGCTGATGTTCCCGATGATCACGGAAGTGGAGGAATTCAAGCGCGCCCGGGCGCTGGTGGCGCAGGAAAGCGAATTTCTCGAGCGCCATGGGCACCCGTTGCCCGGCAAGGTGGAACTGGGCGCGATGATCGAAGTGCCGGCGCTGGTCTGGCAGTTGCCGGCGCTGCTGCCGCTGACCGACTTCATCTCGATCGGCAGCAACGATCTCTGCCAGTTCCTGTTCGCCGCGGACCGCGGGCATCCGCGTCTGGCGGGGCGCTACGATCCGCTGAGCCCGGTGGTGCTGAAGGTGCTGCATGAAATCGTGCAGCTGGCGTCGAAGCACAACGTACCGGTGACCCTGTGCGGCGAGATGGCGGGGCGGCCCCTCGAGGCGATGGCGCTGCTGGGCCTTGGATTCCGGGCGATCTCGATGGCGCCGGCCGCCATCGGGCCGGTCAAGTCGATGATCCTGTCGCTGCCGGCGGAAGAACTGCGCAACGAACTTCTCGAGCTGATCGACCTGCCGGATCATTCGGTCCGGCCGCAGCTTGCAGCCTTCGCGGCGAAACACAATATTTCGGTGTGATGTCTTGCTGTTCCACCAGATTGTGGGATATTTCTTGTGCACGTTAACGATTCGTTACGATTCGCAAGATAGCGATGACGTGTGTGCAGTTTGACACCAGCGTGAGTGCCGGGAGCGGAAGAACGACCCAGGAAGTCGATATCCAATGACGCTGCATCTGAGGCCATCGAATGGCGAAGACGCAACCGAAGCCTCCTTCAGGGTAAAACCAGATCCTGCCGTCGATCCGGCGGCGGAGGCCGGCTGGTACCTGCAGCGCGAACGCGAGCGCCACGGCAAGACGCTCGCCGATGCGGCCCTTGAGACACGCATCAACGCAAAGTATCTGCATGCCATCGAGCATGGCGTTTTGCATGAACTTCCGAACCGGTCCTATGTGCTGGGCTACATCCGGGTGTATGCCGAGTTTCTCGGTCTCGAGGCCGACCCCCTGGTCGAGCATTTCAAATCTCTGCCGCCGGCCCAGCGGGCCCATGGCAAGTCGCGCGTCGGGGGCGGCATGTCCTCGCTCGTCGGCATGACCGCGGCAACCGCGGTGTTCATTGCCGGACTGACCGCCGCCGTGTGGTACATGGCGCCGGAGCTGTTTGGCGATGACAGTCAGCTGAGAGCGGACCGCGAGACGGCGCAGCCGACGGTGACGGCGCAGGCGGAACAGCCCGAGGCGGACAAGCTGCCGACCGGGTCGATCCCGACCGGCGAAGATGCCACGCCCGAGCCCGCCGATCTGGAATCGCAGAAACTCGATGACGCTTTGCCCACCGTGCGGGTGCAGCAGCGCGGGTTCTCCGATGCGGACGACGAGGAAGCACGCAACCAGTCGGCCGATTCGCTGCAGCCCGATGACAAGACGGCGCTGACCGAAAACGCCCCGCAGGGGGCCGAGGAGACCGACGGGCTGACCGAGTTTATTCGCCAGCATGTGAATGAGGCACAGGCCCCCGCCGAGACCAGCACCCAGTCGCCGCAGGGCAAGACCTATGGTGCGGAAAACGCCAGTGCGCGCGTTGTGCTCACGGCGAAGCAACCGGTCTGGATCCGGGTCGAGGACTCGGCCGGAAATGTCATCATCACCCGGACACTGGCGGCGGGCGATGCCTACCGCGTGCCGGACCGCAAGGGCCTGGTTCTGATCGCCCGCGACGGCGGCGCTCTCGACTACTCCATTGACGGACGGTCGAAAGGTGCGATAGGTGCCTCCGGTGAGATCGTTGTTGGCCGCTCCCTCAATATCGACGAGTTGGGCTGAACGGTTGTCTGACGGCTCCTGGGCGGCTTCGGCATAAAGACATCACGCCTCGGGGTTTCCCGTCTTTCGATCTCGTCTGTAGAGTCTCTTAGCGTGGATGCGCCGGTTGTCTGATGTTTGCTCGCGAAAAACTCAACAAGGTTATTGATCGCTTCGACCAGGTCGAGGCGCAACTGGCCTCGGCGCCACAGGCGGATGATTTCGTCCGGCTATCGAAAGAGTACTCCGACCTGAGCCCGATCGTCGAAGTGGGGCGCGAACTGCTTGGAGTGGAGGAAGAGCGTACGGGCCTGCAGGATATGCTCGACGACCCGGATGCCGACGCCGAGATGTCGGCGCTGGCGCGCGATGAACTGGGTGTGCTCGATGAGCGTATGTCGGCGCTGCAGGAGCGGCTGAAGATCCTGCTGCTGCCGAAGGATGCGGCCGACGACAAAAATGCCATTCTGGAAATTCGCGCCGGTACCGGCGGCGACGAGGCAGCGCTGTTCGCCGGAGACCTGTTCCGCATGTACCAGCGCTATGCGGAGGCGAACGGCTGGAAGCTCGATCTCATGTCGGTGTCCGAAGCCGATCTTGGCGGCTACAAGGAAATCATTGCCGAGATTTCGGGCAAAGGGGTGTTTGCGCGGCTCAAGTTCGAGTCCGGCGTGCACCGGGTGCAGCGGGTTCCGGAAACCGAATCGGGCGGCCGTATTCATACCTCGGCGGCAACGGTCGCGGTGCTGCCGGAAGCCGAGGAAGTCGACATAGAGATCGAGGACAAGGACCTGCGCGTCGATGTCTACCGGGCCAGCGGGCCGGGCGGCCAGTCGGTCAACACCACCGACAGCGCGGTGCGCATCACGCACCTGCCGACCGGCATCGTCGTTACCCAGCAAGATGAGAAGTCGCAGCACAAGAACCGCGCCAAGGCAATGAAGGTGCTGCGTTCGAGGCTCTATGATGCCGAACGCCAGCGGCTCGCGTCGGAGCGCGCGGCGGACCGCCGCGAACAGGTCGGGTCGGGCGACCGGTCAGAGCGCATCCGAACCTACAATTTCCCGCAAGGGCGGGTGACCGACCACCGGATCAATCTGACGCTCTACAAGATCGACAAGGTCCTCGAAGGCGAAGCTCTCGATGAAGTGGTCGATGCGCTGACCGCGGACCACCAGGCACATCTGCTCGCCGCGGAAAGCGAATATCACTGATGCCCGTCGCCGTCGGCGAACGTGTGATCCTGCGGGATCTGGTGGCGCGTGCCCGCAGCGAGTTGGAAGCCGCCGGGGTGCGCGATGCCCATCTGGATGCACGTCTTCTGGTCTGTGCCGCGGCGGACGCGGACCACGCTGACCTCATTGCGCGGGGCGACCGGACGGTGCCGGGGGGCGCGGAAAGTCTGGCGCTGGAGTTTGTCGCACGCCGCGTCGGCGGCGAGCCGGTTTCGCGCATTCTCGGGCGTCGGGAATTCTGGAGCCTGCAATTCGAGATCACGCCGGCGACACTGGATCCTCGGGCGGACACCGAGACCGCGGTTCAGGCCGTGCTGGATCTCGCGGTGGTGTCCAACTGGCGCGAGCGGCCCTTGCGGATATGCGATCTGGGGACCGGGAGCGGGTGCCTTCTGATTGCCCTTCTCCGGGAGCTTGCCACCGCCAGCGGGGTGGGCGTCGATATCAGCGGCGATGCATTGGCGGTGGCCCGGCGCAATGCCGCCGCGCATGATGTCGCCGGGAGAGCCGAGTTCGTTCAGGCGGACTGGACACGCGGCCTGACCGGCCCCTTCGATCTTGTGGTTGCCAATCCGCCCTACATTCCGTCGCGAAACATCGCGGCGCTCGACAGGGAGGTTCGCGATCACGATCCCGGCGTCGCGCTCGATGGCGGCCCGGACGGGCTGAATGCCTATCGTGTGATCGTCGAGGGCGCGCGCCGCCTGCTTGCGGAAGACGGATGGCTGGTTCTGGAGGTCGGCGCCGGCCAGGCCGATACGGTGCGTGGCCTGATGACCGATGCCGGCTTCGCCGCCGACCGGCGTGTGCCGAGTGTGGTCCGCGATCTCGCCGGCCGCGAGCGCTGCGTCCGCGCCGTGTCCCGGTGATGTTCGGCCGCGTGGCGGAAAGATGAAAGGCCAGCCAGCCGGCCGGCGCGACAGGGGCACGGACGCCGTGCCGGACAAATCTTTGACGGTGTAAAAAAAGGGTTGGAAAAGCACTGCCAAAAGGCTAGTTTGACCTCACGAAAGTTCGGGGCGTCCGCTGAGGCGGATCGCGAAGCCTGAACAGGGCGGGGTTGTCAATCGACACAAATTTGGAACCCGGTATCGTTTAAGACCCAGGTATTAGATCTCCAACCGCGGACCTTTGAGCGCATGCGCCGAGGGCGATTGGGATGTTGTCTGTCCGAGGCTGTTGGCCAAAGCGGCCGTTAGGGCGGACACTTTAAGGAACTGATACGCATATCAGCGCCGATTGGCGTGAGCGGTGTATGCGCCGTGTCCGAAACATGGAACAGGGCGCGACAGACGCGATTGGGAATCGAGAAAGGGGACGTGTCCCGGATTGTACAGCGGGACTGTCTTCGTCGATGGCGCCGATCTTCCGGACTCCGGCAGAGCGGCGTTGGAAATAGCAACGGAAACGAAATCAGTGGCAATGAAGAAGTCATGAGACAATGAGGCAGGGGCAGCATCCAAAGAAGAACCGTGGCCGCAATCGCCGGCCATCCAATCCGGGCAGCCGGGTGTTCGAGAGCAACGGACCTGATGTAAAAATCAGGGGCAACGCTGCTCACGTGTCGGAAAAGTACCTGACGCTGGCGCGCGACGCGCAGGCGTCGGGTGATCCGATTGCATCGGAAAACTACCTGCAGCATGCCGAGCATTATCTCAGGATCATCGCGGCATCCCAGGCGCAGCAGCTGCAAAACCAGCCGTGTGCGCCTGACCAGTCCGACACCGCGTCCGACGGCGGCCGCGCCGAGGGCCAGCAGCCGCGCTCGCGCGGTCGCGGCAGGTCCAATGGAGATGCCGCCGCGCAGCCGTCCGACAAACCCGCTCGGGAGAGTGCGGCGGACGTCAACGGGACGGCGGCCGATCATCAGATGAGTGATGGTGACGGAGATGACGACGCCGTGCATAGCGGCGCCGAGCCGGTGAACGGTGAAGACACCGTGGTCGCCAAAGCATCGAGTGATGAGCCGGCTGTGGAAGCCGCCGAAGAGCCTGCGCCGGAGGCGAGCTGAGCCTGGCTCATGGCATGAGGCTTACACCGGGCTGATCGTGTCGCCGGCTTCGATCCGGCCGTTCTCTGTCACTGTCAGAAATACCCCCATGTCCATATGGCCGAAGGAGGCCATAAGGGCGCGCGGGATGGTCATGTCCCGCTCTCCCGTTGCGGGATCGACATTGGTTGCAGCGCAACGGTCGATCCGCCCTTCACATTTGAATACCCTGCCTGACGGCACTTCGAGCGCGGATCCGTGCCAGTCGAACTCCACCCACGGTTTGAGCCCTTCGACATAAAGATTGCCGCGAAACCGCATCGGATCGACCGGTTTGCCGATGACCCGTTCCAGGTCGCGGACCGATGCCAGATTGATCAGCGAGATGTATTGCTCGGGCGCGTCGGAAAAGCTGTGCCCGGCGGCGTGAACGATGCGCGGCGCTCCGCGAAGCTCGTCCGACATGTAGGCCGCGAAGAACTGCTCGAGCAGTTGCCGCCCGATTCTGTCATCCAGGCGGCCCTGGCTGACCTGCTTGCCGCCGCGCAACAGGCGCAGCATCTGCGTTTCGGCGTCGAACCGGGCGTCCAGGACGGCCAGGCGTTCGTGGCTCATCAGCATCAGGAACTTGTTCTTGGGCAGATAGTGCGGTGCTGCCGGATCGAACAGGTGAGCGCCGTTTTCGATCGCGTAGGCGCGGTCGAAAGGGAGGCACCTGCCGGCCTCGAGTTCCGCGTGGGCCAGAGCGTCCGCATTGAGGCCCTTGACCGGATAACGGTGGATCGAGGCAATGACGCCGGTATCGGTTTCTGTGCTGTTCATGGTGGATTCGGCCCACGACCTCTTGTGTGATAAAAAGGCAACACCATATGCGATTAAGGTGAAATGCCTGAATGGGTTTTGCCGAATGTACCAGGAATTTACAATCGTTGATCCATAGTTGGCCTGTGTGCGGCAGCGGACAGGTTTGTGGGCGCGTTGGCCGGGTCTTGATGAACGGCGATACGCGTGCTGAGAGGAGAAATCGGCATGGATTTTGAGAATTATTCAGAGCGGCTCAGGGGTTTCGTTCAGGCCGCTCAGTCATTGGCTGTCCGTGAAAACCATCAGCGCTGGCTTCCCGAACATCTGCTTAAAGTTCTGGTCGATGATGACGAGGGGCTGTGCGCACGCCTGATCGAAGACGCCGGCGGCGATGCAAAGGCCGTTTCCACGGCGGTCGAACTGGCGCTTGAACGCCAACCGCGCATCGAAGGCTCGGGCGCCGGCCAGCTCTATGTGGCGCCGGAGATGGCGCGGGCACTGGAAACCGCACAGTCGCTGGCCGAGAAGGCGCAGGACCGTTTCGTGACGGTGGAGCGTATGCTGCAGGCGCTGGCCATGGAGCAGAGCGCGGGGACATCGAAAATCCTGAGTTCGGCGGGGGTCACGGCGAAGGCGCTCAACAAGGCAATCGAAAATCTCAGACAGGGCCGCACCGCAGACTCCGCCTCGGCGGAGAGCGGGTACGACGCGTTGAAGCGCTATGCCCGCGATCTGACGGAAGCTGCCCGCGAGGGCAAACTCGACCCGGTGATCGGCCGCGACGAGGAAATCAGGCGCACCATCCAGGTGCTGTCGCGGCGCACCAAGAACAACCCGGTTCTGATCGGCGAGCCGGGGGTCGGCAAGACCGCCATCGCCGAAGGACTGGCATTACGCATCATCGACGGTGACGTGCCTGAAAGCCTGAGCGACAAGAGCCTGCTTTCGCTCGACATGGGATCGCTGATCGCCGGTGCGAAATACCGCGGCGAATTCGAAGAGCGCCTCAAGTCGGTTCTGTCGGAAATCTCCGCGGCCAACGGAAACATCATCTTGTTCATCGACGAGATGCATACATTGGTCGGCGCCGGCAAGTCGGAAGGCGCGATGGACGCGTCCAACCTCCTGAAGCCGGCGCTGGCGCGCGGCGAGCTTCATTGCGTCGGCGCCACGACGCTCGACGAATACCGCAAGAACGTGGAAAAGGACGCCGCCCTCGCACGGCGCTTTCAGCCGGTGTTCGTCTCCGAACCCACGGTCGAAGACACGGTTTCGATCCTGCGCGGCCTCAAGGAGAAGTATGAAGTGCACCATGGTGTGCGGATCACCGACAGCGCCCTCGTTGCGGCGGCCAATATGTCGAACCGCTACATCTCCGACCGCTTCCTGCCCGACAAGGCGATCGATCTGATGGACGAGGCGGCGAGCCGGCTGCGCATGCAGGTGGACTCAAAGCCCGAAGAACTCGATGAACTGGACCGCCGGATCATCCAGCTCAAGATCGAACGTGAAGCCCTCAAGAAGGAAAAGGACAAGGCGTCCCAGGACCGGCTCGAGAAACTCGAGCAGGATCTGGCGCCGCTCGAATCCGAAGCAAACAGCCTGACCGCCGAATGGACCGCCGAGAAAGAACGTCTGAACTGGGCGCAAAGGCTGAAAGAGGAACTCGATGCCGCGCGCGGCGAGCTTGTCCAGGCGCAGCGTGACGGCCTTCTGGAAAAGGCGAGCAAGCTGGCCTATTCGACGATCCCCGATCTCGAACGGCGCCTCGGCGCAACCGAGGCGACGGCGGAAAGCGGCCGCGACGGCGATCTTGTCGGCGAGGCGGTCAACGAAAGCCATGTCGCCCAGATCGTCTCGCGGTGGACCGGTATTCCGGTCGACAAGATGCTGCAGGGCGAGCGCGAAAAGCTCCTGAAAATGGAAGATGCCATCGCCCGGCGGGTGGTCGGCCAGGCCGAAGCCGTGCATGCGGTGTCGTCGGCGGTCCGGCGCGCCCGTGCGGGCCTGCAGGATCCGGCGCGTCCGATCGGTTCGTTTCTGTTTCTCGGGCCCACCGGTGTCGGCAAGACCGAGCTGACCAAGGCGCTTGCCGGCTTCCTGTTCGATGACGACCAGGCGGTGATCCGGCTCGACATGTCCGAGTATATGGAAAAGCACTCGGTGGCGCGGCTGATCGGTGCGCCTCCGGGCTATGTCGGATATGAGGAAGGCGGCGCGCTCACCGAAGCGGTGCGGCGCCGGCCCTACCAGATCGTTTTGTTCGACGAGATCGAGAAGGCCCATTCCGACGTCTTCAATGTGCTCTTGCAGGTGCTCGACGACGGCCGCCTGACCGACGGCCAGGGCCGCACGGTCGACTTCCGCAACACGCTCATTGTGCTGACCTCGAATCTCGGGGCGGAGATCCTGGTCAGCCAGCCGGACGGCGAGAGCGTCAATGCGGTGCGCGACCAGGTGATGAATGTGGTGCGGGCGAGCTTCCGGCCGGAATTTCTCAACCGGCTCGACGAGATCCTGCTGTTCCAGCGCCTCGAACGCGGCCAGATCGACCAGATCGTCGACATCCAGATCGGCCGGCTCCAAAGCCTGCTTGCCGACCGCAAGATCACCGTCGAGCTTGATGAAGCTGCCCGGACATGGCTGGCGGACAAGGGCTACGACCCGACCTATGGGGCGCGGCCGCTCAAGCGGGTGATCCAGAAGACCCTGCAGGACCCGCTGGCCGACCAGATTCTGGCAGGAGACGTGGCGGACGGAGACACGGTCAAGGTGTCGGTCGAAGGCGGACACCTGGCGCTCAACGGACGCCATGTCGAGCAGGCGGCGTAGAGCCAGGGCCGAAACCGTTAAGATCGATTAACCCTGGAGCACGATCCAACACACACAGGATCGGCTCCGGGTTACCGATATCCAGTTAAAGTGCGGTCATGCGCTAGCTCCTTCGGGCGAAGTTAAGTCTACCTCAACACTTTTGGCACAGATTGCCAATTCGTGTTGCGTCTTCGTTCGTAAGTACTCAAATGATTTCGGATCCATTACTGAAGATATTCTCCCAGGGGCCGGTCTGCATATTCATGTGGGAGAACATCACCGGCGACTGGCCGGTGATCGAAGTGACTTCGAATGTCGAAACCCTGACCGGCTGGCCGGCGGCTGCGTTCCTGAACAAGGAAATCAACTATGCCAGCCTGATCCATGCCGACGATCTTGAGCGGGTTGGGGCGGAAGAAGACGCCTGGAAACAGAAGCGGTCGCAGCAGGGCATCAACATGAAGTACCGGGTCGTGACGCGGTCCGGTGAAATTCGACACGTGTCCGAGTTTACCCAGAACGTCTTCTCCGACGACGGCACCATCACCAATCTCATCGGCTACATCATGGATGTGACCGATCACTATGAAAGCGAGGAGGCCCGGCAGGCCGCGGAATCGGCTGAGCGCGCCAAGACTGAATTTCTGGCGAACATGAGCCATGAAATCCGAACCCCGATGAACGGCGTCATGGGCATGGCGGAACTGCTGCTCGGCACCCATCTGGAGCCGAAGCAGAAGATGTTCGCCGACATGATTGTCAAGTCGAGCGCCGCGCTGCTTACAATCATCAACGATATTCTCGATTTCTCCAAAATCGTAGCCAACCAGTTTGAACTTTCGCAAGCGCCCTTCCAGCTCGCCGAAGCGGTTGAGGACGTCGCCACTTTGATGTCCACCAGGGCGGCGGAAAAAAACATCGAGCTCATCGTCCGCATCGATCCCGATCTGCCGGGCAACTTCATGGGCGACGTCGGACGGATCCGTCAAATCGTCACCAATCTCATGGGCAATGCGGTCAAGTTCACCGAGCAGGGACACGTTTACGTCAATGCCTCCGGTACGCTCAATGACGACAGCACAACCGATCTGCATTTCCGCATTGAGGACACCGGGGTCGGTATTCCCGAAGACAAGTGCGCCTCGGTGTTCGAGAGCTTTTCACAAGTGGACAGTTCGACGACCCGCAAACACGAAGGAACGGGACTGGGACTCTCGATCTCTTCGTCTCTGGTTGAGTTGATGGGCGGCAAGATCGGCATGGAGAGCGAGGTTGGAGCAGGCTCCGTCTTCTGGTTCACCATCAATCTGCCCGTGGTGGGTGCGGTGAAGCGCCGGCGAAGCGTGCCGGTCGACGTTACCGGATCGCGCGTCCTGATCATCGACGACAATGCGGTGAACCGGTCTATTCTGACCGAACAGATGGAGGCGTGGAAGTTCGAGCACGCGAGTTCGGCGTCAGGGCGGGAAGGCCTGGAAATCCTGCGCCGTGCCTCCAGCCGCGGTGTTGGGATCGACCTTGTCATTCTCGACTATCAGATGCCGGAGATGAGTGGCGCTGAGGTGCTGCGCGAGATGCGGGACGACCCGGCAATCGCGGCGACGCCCGTGCTCATGCTCACATCGGTGGA
>JAJFHL010000062.1 GCA_021775615.1 Hyphomicrobiales bacterium | reverse complement strand
CGGCGCCCTGGCCTGCGCCATCATGCATGTGCTGTTTCGCGACGGATATGCGGACTGGGACTATCTCGACAAGTATTCCGACTGCCCGAAGGAATTTGAAAAACACCTCTTCGGAAAGACGCCGGAATGGGCCAGCGCCATCACCGGCGTTGCGGTGGATGACATCGTCGAGTTCGCCCATCTGATAGGCGGCACCAAACGCACCTACATTCGTCTCGGTTACGGGTTCTGCCGGTCCCGCAACGGCGCGGTCAACATGCATGCGGCGATGTCGATTGCGACCGTCACCGGGTCGTGGCTGCATGAGGGCGGCGGCGCATTTCATAACAACGGCGGTATCTACCACTGGAACAAGGCGCTGATCGAAGGCCACGATGCGCATGATCCCAGCGTGCGCTATCTCGACCAGACCCGCATGGGCCCGGTGCTGACCGGCGATCCCTACGATCTTGGCGACGGTCCGCCGGTGACGGCTCTGTTCATCCAGAGCACCAACCCGATGTCGGTCTGCCCCGAGCAGGACAAGGTCAAGCGGGGTTTTGCCCGCGACGACCTCTTCGTCTGCGTACACGAACAGTTCATGACCGAAACCGCGCGCGTGGCAGACATCGTGCTGCCGGCGACCATGTTCATGGAGCATGACGACGTCTACAGTTCGGGGGGCCATCAGCATATCATTCTCGGCCCCAAGATCATCGAAGCGCCAGGCGAGTGCCGGTCGAACCACGATGTGATCTGTGGACTTGCACAGCGCGTCGGCGCCGAGCATGAGGGCTTCGGGAAGACGCCGCGCGAGCTGATCGATGCAACGTTGCAGGCATCGGGCTGGGGCACGCTGGAAGATCTGGAAGAAAACCACTGGATCGACTGCCAGCCGGACTTCGAACGCGCCCACTTTGTCGACGGCTTCCGCTGGCCCGACAAGAAATACCGCTTCAAGCCGGACTGGGCCGCCTACCGGTTCCGTCCCTACATGGACCGCAACTTCGGGCCTATCGACGAGATCCCGGCCATGCCGGATCATTGGGAGGTCATCGAAAGCGCCGATGACACGCATGCATTCCGCCTGGCGACGTCGCCGGCGCGGTCTTTCCTCAATTCAACCTTCAACGAGACCAAGACATCACTCGACAGGGAAGGGCGCCCCGAACTCTTTATCAACCCGGACGACCTTTCCGCTCTCGGACTTGAAGACGGCGGGAAGATCCGCATCGGCAACGAACGCGGCGAAGTGATCCTGCACGCAAAGGCTTTCGAAGGCGTCCAGCGCGGCGTGGTCATTGCCGAGGGGATCTGGCCCAACGATGCCTTCGAGGACGGCAAAGGCATCAATACGATCACCTCCGCTGAGCAGCCGGCGCCAAGCGGTGGCGGTGCCTTCCACGACAATCACGTCTGGATCAGGCCTGCCAACTGATTGCGGCTGGCCGCTGGAGCGGGATCAGGAAAAGTGGACACCGGTTTTCTGTCCGATCCCGCTCTAAAATATTGAAATCGTTCACATTTTATCGGCCTAGGTGGTTTAACCTAAGTCGATCGTGATCCAGGTTCGCGGCGGGCCGAAACGTCTATGAGAGCGGTGGCGAGAACAACGGGGCAGCTTCGCTTTCGCGCGCCGAGAACACGACCCGTTCACCGGACAACCGGGCGGTTCCGTCGGCGACCATCCTGAGCGCCTGGGGATAGATCTCGTGCTCGGCGGCGAGCACGCGCGCGGCGAGGGTTTCGGCGGTATCGCCGGAGAGAACCGGCACCGCCGCCTGGGCAACGATGGGGCCTGAGTCCATGGCCGTCCTCACGTAGTGCACCGTGCATCCCGAAATCCGCACCCCATCGTCGATCACCCGCTCGTGGATGTTGACGCCCGGATAGGCGGGCAGGAGGGATGGATGGATGTTGATCAGGCGGTCGCGCCAAGCCTCGACGAAGCCGGGCGCCAGCAGGCGCATGAAACCGGCAAGGCAGACGAGTTCAACATCGTGTTCGCGCAGCACCCGGTCGATTTCCGCATCGAAGGCTTCGCGGTCTGCATATTCGGTATGATCGACCGTGCGCGTCTGAATACCGGTCGACTGTGCAATCTGCAGGCCGCCGGCGTCGGGTCGGTTGGAGATCACCAGCACGATGTCGGCCGGGAAATCCCGCGTTGCGCAGGCATCGATCAGCGCGGCAAGATTGCTGCCCCGTCCGGAAATGAGGACCCCGATTCTTTTCCCGCCCATCACCGCTCCAGTTTCAGTGTGCCGGCGAATTCGACCGCATCGCCGCTGCGCTCGATGATGGTCCCAAGCGGCGTCACCTGTTCGCCTGCCTCGCGCATGACCGCCGCGGCATCGTCGGCGGAAGCCTTGTCGACCACCACCATCATTCCGGTTCCGCAGTTGAATGTCTTCAGCATCTCCGCCTGCGTCACACCGCCGACAGCGCTGAGCCAGGAGAAGACGGCCGGAACGTCCTGTGCGTCGAGATCGATGCGCGCTGCAAGGCCCTTGGGCAGGACACGGGGAATGTTTTCCGTGAAGCCGCCGCCGGTGATATGGGCCAGCGCCCTGACGGAACCGCTGTTTTTGATCGCCGCCAGGACCGAGCGCACATAGATGCGTGTCGGGGTGAGCAGGGCGGCGCCAAGCGCAGTGTCCGCCTGGAAGGGCGCCGGATCGTCATAAGAGAGGCCTGCGTCCGCCACCAGCCGTCGGATGAGCGAGTATCCGTTCGAGTGCGGCCCGGTGGATGCCAGTCCGAGAACAACATCGCCCACCGCCATATCGTTGCTGGGCAGGAGGTGCCCGCGTTCGGCAGCCCCGACCGCGAATCCGGCCAGATCATACTCGCCATCCCCGTACATACCGGGCATTTCGGCGGTCTCGCCGCCAATCAACGCGGCGCCCGCCTGCCGGCAGCCCTCGGCAATTCCCGCAACGACGCGTTCGGCAACATCGGCGTCGAGTTTGCCGCAGGCGAAATAGTCGAGAAAGAGCAGGGGCTCGCCGCCCTGGACCACGAGGTCGTTGACGCACATCGCCACCAGATCGATACCAACGGTGTCGTGATGGCCGGTTTCAATGGCAACCTTCAGCTTGGTGCCGACACCGTCATTGGCGGCGATCAGTATCGGGTCGGAATAGCCGGCGGCCTTCAGGTCGAACAGGCCGCCAAAGCCGCCGAGTGCTGCGTCCGAGCCCGGCCGGGCCGTAGAACCTGCGTGGGCTTTGATACGCTCGACGAGAAGGTTCGCGGCGTCGATATCCACGCCTGCGTCCTTGTACGTGAGCGAATTGGAACTCCCGCCGTCAGTCTTGCCCATTGCCGTGGCGATCCCCGCTGTCGTCACAATTGCCGTCCGCCTGCAGCTTTTTCATTGCCATTTCGCAAAAGAGCAAGCAAAAAAGGCCTAAGCTCGAAGCCCCGTAACGGATTGTCATCGTGGCAGTGGTTCACAATGGCTCCGCCGAGCAAGAGGAAAGAACGGTTCCGTTGGCATTGCGTTTTGAAATTTGCTGTGACGGGCCGGCTGTAGCGGCGTCCAGAGACCGGCTTGGGCCGGTGCGCCGCACCGTGGGCACAATTGTCGCCACGGCGCTCGTGGTCATGCTCCTTGCCGTCGCCGGGCCGGTTCGTGCCGATGTCTTCACCGTCAGCCACGTCAAGGTGGACGAAACGGCGAAGGACGCGGCCAGTGCCAAGGTGAAAGCCATCGGCGCCGCGCAGGTCATTGCGTTCCGGCGTCTCATTCAACGCATCACGCCCGCCGGCAGCATCGATTCCCTGCCGCAGTTTGGCGTCAACGACGTCTCACCAATGACGTCCGGCCTGACCTTCGAGGAAGAACGCACCGGTCCGACCCGGTACATTGCGACCCTTACGGTCAGTTTCCTGCCCGACACCGTGCGCGAACTGCTCTATCAGTACAGTGTGCCCATTGCCGAAGAACAGGCAGCTCAGATCCTGCTTGTCCCGGTGTGGAAGACCGCTGACGGTCTGGCCCTTTGGGACGGCAAGAACCCCTGGAAAGACGCCTGGCTGGCGCTCGACCTGGAGCACAGTCTCACGCCGACACTGGTGCCGATAGGCGATCTGACGGATATCTCGGCCATCACAGCCGAGGAGGCGATCGCCCGCGACTCGGTCAAGCTTGAGGCCCTGAGGCTGAGATATGGCGTCGACAACGTTGTTGTCAGTGTCGCCGAACAGAAGAGTGCCGACAGCATATACATTACTCTGAGGGGCGAGACCTCCTTTGGTCTGCTCAACTATGGGCATGCCTTTCCGGTCACCGACAGCGACGTGGCGAAAACCTCCGATGAGGCGGCGCAGAGATTTCTCTTTGCGATGGAGGAAACCTGGAAATCGGCGGTCGCCGAGTTGAGCGTGCCCAACGCAAACCTGAACGAGATCATTGTGGCGATACCCTTTGACAGCCTGTCGGAGTGGAATTCGCTGCGCGCCAGCATTCAGCAGACGTTCGGTGTCGCGAAAGTGGAAATCGACTCGCTCTCTGCCCGTGGCGGCATCGTAAAGGTGCGTTACGAAGGCAGCATCGGCGATCTCAGCGAAGCGCTCAGGGTCAACGGATTGATTCTCAGTGAGGTTGGCGGTACTTGGGTCATTCAACCATATTTTTGATCCGCGGTTCCGGTCGGGTCGGACAGGAAACATGGGCCTGAACCTCCCTAACATCATCACAATATTCCGGATTTTCATGGTGCCGCTGATCGTGTGGCTCATCATCACCGGACAATACATGGTCGCCTTCCTGGTCTTTGTGCTGGCCGGCATGAGTGACGCTGTCGATGGGTTCATCGCCAAACGGTTCAATCAAACGACCGAGCTTGGTGCATATCTCGATCCGATCGCCGACAAGCTTCTGCTCGTCAGCATCTATGTTTCGCTCGGGTTCCGGGAAATCCTGCCGCCCTGGCTGGTGATCGTCGTGGTCAGCCGTGACATCCTGATCGTCGGGGCTCTTGTGCTATCATGGCTGATGGAGCGGCCGGTGCCGATCACGCCGCTGATGGTGAGCAAAGCCAACACGACGGCGCAGATCGTGCTGGCGGCGCTGGCTCTGGGCGGCCTGGGATTCGGGGTGGAAATGTACCAACTGACAATCGCAATGTGCATCCTGGTGGCGGTTCTCACCGTCCTGTCGGCTGCCGCATACCTTCGGGTGTGGTTGATGCATATGGCTAATGGGGACGAGGCGTAGGAATGGGGTGGCAACGGCAGGTTCTGGTCTGGCTCGGCGCGGTGGTTGTCGTTGCCATCGCGTTGTATGTGCTGCGGCCCATTCTGCTGCCGTTTCTGATGGGCATGGTGGTCGCGTACTTCCTCGATCCGGTGGCCGACTGGTTCGAAACGCATGGTCTGCCGCGACTCGCCGCGACGTCGATCATCCTTGGAGTGTTCGTTCTGCTGTTTGTTGCGGTGCTGATCCTGCTGCTTCCGGTTCTGGGGCAGCAGATTGCCAATTTCGCCGAGAACCTGCCGCAGAACATCGGCAAGCTGGTGGCATTGGTCGACACCGCCGGGCCCAACTGGCTGAAGGAAATTCTGGCTGACACCCAGGCGAACATCGAAGCTTCGCTGATTGACACTGCCAAGGCCGCTGCCGGTTGGATCGCGTCGTTGCTGGGCTCCATCTGGAGCGGCGGTCTCGCCTTTGTGAACATCATATCCCTGCTGGTCGTGACGCCGGTCGTCGCATTTTACATGCTGCACGACTGGGATCGTATGGTTGCCGCGGTCGACGCCTGGCTGCCGCGCGATCACGCAGCAACGATCCGCGACCTGGCACGCCAGATCGACGAGGCGCTGGCGGGCTTTGTGCGCGGGCAGGGGACGGTCTGTATCATTCTCGCGAGCTTCTACGCCAGCGGCCTCAGCGTTGCCGGTCTCAACTTCGGAATCCTGATCGGTATCCTGTCCGGGCTCATCAGTTTCGTGCCTTACGTCGGCTCCATTACCGGGTTCGTCCTGGCCGGCGGCGTCGCGCTCATCCAGTTCCTGCCGGACGGCGACTGGTTCCGGATTGGCGCGGTGCTTGCCATTTTCGTCGTCGGCCAGTTTCTCGAGGGCAACTTCCTGTCGCCCAAACTGGTCGGTGATAAGGTCGGGCTTCATCCCGTCTGGCTGATGTTCGCACTGTTTGCCTTCGGTCTCTTGCTGGGATTTGTCGGTCTGCTCCTGGCTGTGCCGTTGGCGGCGGCGATCGGCGTTCTCCTGCGGTTTGCCCTGAAAAGCTACATGGCGAGTCCGCTTTATGTTGGACAGGGCCCTCCGCCGGACGACGGTAAAAACGAGAAATGATGTCGAGTGACCGCCGGGGCAGCGGTGGCGGCCAGTTGCCCCTTGAATTCCCGCATGAAGTATCGCTTGGAGCTGAAGACTTCTACATCTCGCCAAGCAACGAACCCGCCTACGATATGATCGAGGCCTGGCCGAATTGGCCGAAACGGACGCTGCTTCTCATCGGTCCGACGGGAAGCGGCAAGACGCATCTTGCGACGATCTGGGGGCATGCGGCCGCGGCTCCCTCTTTCTCCGTCGGTGAGCTGACGCGCGAGGCCGTGCCGCGATTTGCAGAACACCAAGCCCTTGTCATCGAAGATCTGCCCGGTGCATCTCTGGATGATACGGCGCTGTTTCACCTGCTTAACCTGGTGGGCGAACTCAAACGCAACCTGCTGCTGACGGCGGCGGAATTTCCCTCGCAATGGGGTGTCCGGCTTCCCGATCTCGCGTCCCGGCTGAGCGCGGTGCCCGTCGTCGAACTGGGACTGCCGGATGAGGTGCTTTTGCGTGCAGTCCTTGTTAAGCTTTTTGCCGACCGGCAACTGGCGGTCGAGGAAGCCGTCATCTCCTATCTTCTGCCGCGCATGGAGCGGTCTATTGCCGCGGCCCGTCGCCTGGTCGATATCATCGATCGCAGGGCAATGGCGGAAGGATCGCGGATAACCCGGCCGTTTGTCGCCAAGGCGCTGAAGGAAGCGGCGCCGAACGCGTAGAGCGGCCCGGTCGGCGACTTGCGTCATTGAAGCGTTTCACAAATCTTATATGTTGTTTGCTAGGATTGCCTTCGAGCGGGATCAGGAAAAGTGGATACCGGTTTTCCGTCCGATCCCGCTTTAGAATGTAAGAAGCGATCACGTCTATCGAATTAGGCGGAATCGCCTAAGTCGATCGTGATCTAAGCGGGATCAGGAAAAGTGGATACCGGTTTTCCGCCCGATCCAGCTCTAGAATGTAAGAAACGATCACGTCTATCGAATTAGGCGGAATTGCCTAAGTCGATCGTGATCTAAGCGGGATCAGGAAAAGTGGATACCGGTTTTCCGTCCGATCCCGCTCCAAGGTATGAGAATCGGTCATGGCCGGCTTAGGCGAGTCCACCGAAGTCGACCGTGATCAAGTTTGAGTTCCGAAAGGTCCACCATGTGTGCCAAGCGCAACATCACTGCGCAGCAGATAGACGAAGCCGCAGCCGAAACCGCTGACGACCAGCCGAAACGGAGAACGGAGACCGGCGTTCCGCTGGACGTGGTTTCGATCGCCAGCGACAGTCCTGATCGCTTCATCAATCGGGAACTTTCCTGGCTGGGGTTTAATATGCGGGTGCTGGAAGAGGCCCGCAACGAGAACCATCCACTCCTTGAGCGCCTGCGGTTCCTTTCCATATCGGCAAACAATCTCGATGAGTTCTATATGGTGCGCGTTGCCGGCCTGAGGGGGCAAATGCGCGCCGGTGTCGAATCTCTCAGTCAGGACGGTCTGACGCCGGCCGAGCAGTTGAGCCGGGTTCATGATCTCGCCGACAAGCTCATGAAGGAGCAGGACGAACGCTGGGTCGCCCTGCGCGGCGAGCTCTCCGACAACGGTGTCGTTTTGGTCGAACAAAGCCAGTTGACCGAGGCGGACAAGACCTGGCTCGAGCGACGTTTTTTGGAGCAGATATTTCCGGTCCTGACACCGCTCGCGGTCGATCCGGCACATCCGTTTCCGTTTATCCCGAATCTGGGACTGAACTTTGCGATGAACTTGCGCCGCGGCCAGGACGGGCGCACCATGAACGCGCTGATCCCGATGACGCGTTCACTGCCCCGTTTCATCAGTCTGCCGGCCAAGGGTGCCAGCCAGGATGCGCGGTTCATCACACTTGAGAACACGCTCAGTCTCTTCGCCACGCGGTTGTTCCCCGGATACGAGCTCCTCGGTCAGGGTGTCTTCCGTGTGATCAGGGACAGCGACATAGAGGTCGAGGAAGAGGCCGAAGATCTAGTGCGGTTTTTCGAGAGCGCACTCAAGCGGCGCCGGCGCGGTTCGGTGATTCGTCTTGAGGTCAGCGAGGTCATGCCGGACACCCTGCGCCAGTTCATAGCCGAAGAACTCGAGATCACCGGGTACGACACCAACGTCGAAAGCCGGCTCGTCGGTTACGGTGATACCGCTCAGCTCATTCTCGATGAACGCCACGACCTCAAATTCGTGCCATTCAACATTCGGTTTCCAGAACGTATCCGCGACCATGGCGGCGACTGCTTTGCGGCGATCAGGGAAAAGGATCTTGTGGTCCATCATCCCTACGAGTCGTTCGATGTTGTCGTCCAGTTTCTCCGCCAGGCAGCGCGTGACCCGGATGTCCTGGCCATCAAGCAGACGCTCTACCGGACCTCGAAGGACTCGCCCATTGTCGCCGCTTTGGCAGAGGCGGCGGAAGCGGGCAAATCGGTGACCGCGCTGGTCGAGCTCAAGGCGCGGTTTGACGAGGAAGCCAACATCCAGTGGGCGCGCGACCTGGAACGCGCCGGCGCCCAGGTGGTCTTCGGTTTCATCGAACTCAAGACCCACGCCAAGATATCACTGGTGGTTCGCCGCGAGAGCGACCAGTTGCGCACATATGTGCATTTCGGCACCGGCAACTACCACCCAACAAACGCCCGGATCTACACCGACCTGTCCTTTTTCACGACCGATCGGACCATGGCGCGCGATGCGGCGCTCATCTTCAATTTTATCACCGGCTATGCCGAGCCGTCGGAGCTGCAGGAAGTTGCGATGTCTCCGATCAACATGCGCAGTCGCATTCTGGCGCATATCGATACGGAGATCGCCAACGCAGGCGCCGGAAAGCCGGCTCAGATCTGGGCGAAGCTGAATTCGCTGGTCGATCCCGAGATTATCGAAGCGCTGTATCGGGCAAGCCAGGCCGGCGTCCAGATAGACCTGGTGGTGCGCGGCATTTGCTGCCTGCGTCCCGGTGTTCCCGGATTGTCCGACAACATACGCGTCAAGAGCATCGTCGGACGGTTTCTCGAGCATTCGAGAATTGTCTGTTTTGCCAACGGTTCCCAATTGCCCCACGCAGGCGCCCGCGTGTATATATCCTCCGGCGACTGGATGCCGCGCAATCTCGACCGCCGGGTCGAGACGCTGGTGCCCGTCCTGAATGAAACCGTTCACGCACAGATCCTGGATCAGATCATGGTTGCGAACTTCAGGGACAATCAGCAGAGCTGGGAGCTTCAGGCCAGCGGAGACTGGCTGCGTGTCGAACCGGATGCCGGTGAGAAACCGTTTAACGCGCACAAGTACTTCATCAACAATCCGAGTCTGTCCGGCAGGGGCAAGGCGTTGAAGGACAGCGAGCCACCTTCGTTCACCGATCACCACCTCCCATGACGAACAGGCTGTCACTTGCCTAAGAAGAACAAGGCCGGCCATCCGCTGCTTGAGTTCTCTCCGGTCGCAATAGTCGATATCGGGTCGAACTCAATCCGCCTTATGGTCTATGACGGGCTGCGCCGCGCTCCGGTGCAGCTGTTCAATGAAAAGCTCATTTGCGGACTTGGCCGCGGCGTTGCGCTTACCGGCCGTCTCGCCGACGATGCCGTGGAGCGTGCCTTGCGCGAACTGCGCCGTTTCAGGGTCATGTGCCGGCAGGTTGACGCACGAAAGGTGTTTGCGGTGGCGACGGCCGCGGTGCGCAGCGCCGAAAACGGGCCTGAGTTCGTCAAACGGGCCGAAGACGCGCTCAACGCCAGAATTTCGGTGCTTTCGGGAAAGAAGGAAGCCCGGCTTACCGCCATGGGATTGCTGGCCGGGATTCCGGATGCAGAGGGTGTCGTCGGAGATCTTGGCGGCGGAAGCCTGGAACTGGTCCAAGTCAAGTCGGGAGGGATTGGCGACGGTGTCACGCTTCCGCTTGGGCCCTTGCATCTGATGGATGTCTCCGGTCGTTCGATGGCGAAAGCCCGTGAGATGGTCGACGGCATGCTTGCCGAAGTCGGCCTGCTCAGTGAGCTCAAGGGCAAGACCTTTTATGCCGTCGGCGGTGCCTGGCGTAACCTTGCGCGCGTACACATGGCGCAGAACCATTACCCGCTGCACGTCCTGCATCATTATGACATGCCGCGGGACGCAGCTCAGGGGATCTCCAGTCTTGTCAGTGGTCTGAGTGCCGAGACGTTGCAGGAGATAAGGATAGTTTCCAAGGAGCGCAGCGAAACCCTGCCGTATGGCGCGCTGGTTCTCGATCGGCTGATTGAGCACGCACAGCCACGCAACGTTGTCATTTCCGCTTACGGCGTGCGCGAAGGCCTGCTCTACTCCAAGCTGCCGAAAAAGCTCCGCGGCCGCGATCCGCTGATATCGGCCTGCCGGGACTTTGCCCTGCTGCGGGCGCGGTCGCCCAAGCACGCGTTTGAAATGTGCGACTGGACCGATCAGTTGTTCGCCAGCGGCGGTCCGAGCGAAAGTCCAAACGAAGTGCGGCTCAGGCATGCAGCCTGCATGCTGGCGGACATCAGTTGGAGGGCGCACCCCGATTACCGGGCGGACCGAAGTTTTTCCATCATTTCGCAAGGCGCCTTTGTCGGTGTCGATCACCCCGAGCGGATATTCCTCGCCCTGGTCGTGTTCCATCGCTACGAGGGCGTGTGGAGCGATGCGGCGCCCGTCGACATTCGCGAGCTTCTCGACGAGGACGCCACATACCGTGCACGGGTGATCAGTTCGGCCCAGCGTCTGGCCTATCTTCT
>JAJFHL010000061.1 GCA_021775615.1 Hyphomicrobiales bacterium | reverse complement strand
GGGCGACAGGAGGTCTGTGTCGACCACCTTGTATTCGATCATGCGGCCGTTGACGCCGCCGGCGGCATTGATCTCTTCGATGGCCAGCATCGTGCCGTTGAGGTGGTCCTCGTGGTCCACCACGCCGACCGGACCGGTCTGATTGAGCGGCAATCCGATGACAATGGGGTCGGCCGCCATTACGGCCGATGCCGCCACGCAAAGGTGCAACCCGGCGGCCGCGGCAAGCAGCGATTTGAACATCTTTCGTCGTTTCATTGTGATCTCCTCCCAGGTAGATGCTTGCCCGCACTTCCATGCAGACGGCGAGCTGTTCTTGCTGAAACGCCCCGATTCCGGCACTGATTTTTGTCTGCCTACTGAATAGAAATTCTCCGTGTGGTTTCTCTGATGCCGGATGTCACTACGACGGGACACCGGCGAGCAACGCCTTCGCCCGGTCGATGACTGCGGCCTGGTGCGGTTGCAGATCCTGCCCGCCATAGTCCTTGATGAATTCGCCCCAGGGGTCATGGATGTCGGTTTTGATGCCGCTCAGGGCCTCGACAACCGCCAGGCCGCAATAGGGAACGTATGGGGCGGAATAGCCGCCTTCATGGGTCATGACGATGCGGCCGCCGCAATGCCGGTCGGCGGCCCCCATGACCATCTCGGTCATTTGCCGGAAGTGCGTGGACGACAGCATCATGTTGGCCAGGGGGTCCATGGACGAGGCGTCGAAGCCGCAGGGCACGACGATCATCTCCGGCTTGAACGTATCGAGGGCAGGGATCACCACCTGTTCCATGGCCGCAAGATAGGCGCCGCCACCGGAGCCCGGGGGCAGGGGAATGTTGATGCAGGCTCCTTCGCCGGCTCCCTCGCCATTGTGCTCCACCTTGCCGGAATCGGAGGGAAACAGATTGTCCTGATGCATAGAAATGGTCAGCACGTTGGGGTCGTCGTAGAACGCCGCCTCCGTGCCGTTACCGTGGTGCACGTCCCAGTCGACTGTCGCAAAGCGCTTAATGCCGTGCACCGCGCGGGCGTGCTCGATGCCGATGACCGCGTTGCCGAACAGACAGAAACCCATGGCAAGGTCGGCGATGGCGTGATGACCGGGCGGGCGGCACAGCACATAGGCATTCGCGACGGTTCCCTTCAGAACCGCATCGAAGCCTTCGATCACGCCGCCGGCCGCGAGCAGGGCGATCTCGTAGCTGCCTTTGCCCATGGGCGTGAAGCTGCTGGCATCGCCACCCCCGGCATCGCTTACCGCTTTGATATGGGCGATGTGATCGGCCGTGTGGAAGCGCAGGATTTCATCTTGTTCAGCCGGGCGCGGCTTGATGATGGTGAGATCGTCAAGCAGGCCGCTCACTTCCATCAGATTGCGGAAACGCCGTTTGGTTTCAGGGTTCTCGGCATGTTCACCGGGCTGAATCGTCAGGCCGGGCTCGAACAACTGGTTCCAGTTCAGCGTGTTATGCCACAAGTAAAGCTCATGGCAGACCCAGCCTGTCGGCATGGCGTCCTCCCCTTCGCGATTCGTGCAGTTTGTTCTGCGGCAACCGTTTCGGATCGCGGATTACCCATGATCGTCTCAAAAGACCGGGCTTTTCGAAATACCCCTCTAGGGGTATAAATCTGGCATGTTTTGAGCGAAAAAGGGGTAGTGATGTGACGGGTTCCGCGACAGTATCTTCAAGGCGCGTCCCGGTTGTGGATTACCCCGCGATATTCGGCGAATTTGGCGCGCTGGTTCGCCAGGTCCGTGCGCCGGCCTTCACCGAGCGCGTGCGGCGCTTGATGATCTCGCTCTTCGAGCCGCAAAGTGTCATCGTTCTGCTGTTTGAAAACCGCCGCCCGCCGAGAGTGGTCAGCCAGTGGATTCCCGACATGGACCTGCGCATGGTCTTTGAGGAATCCTATTTCGACCACGGTTATTTTCTCGATCCCTTCTATGAACACGCCATGTCGGATTTCGAAGATGGCGCCTTCCGCCTGCGGGAAATCGCGCCGGACCGGTTCTTTCGCTCCGAATACTACCGGCGCTACTACCGCCTGACCCGGATGGTGGATGAACTGGGTTGCCTGGCGCGTATGGGCGACGGTCGCGTGGCGCATCTTTCGCTTGGACGGAACGAGGGCCGGCCAAAATTCAATCGGAAGGACTATGCCCTGTTGCGCACATTGGCACCGACGCTCATGTCGCTGATCGTCGAACACTGCAGCCAGACTGTGAACCAGAGCACGGATATACAGCCCCGGCGCTCGCGCAAGCCGCTCAAGGAGCAGTTGCTCTACACCAAACTCAAAGGCGGCAAGCGGATCTCAAAGCGTGAATCCGAAGTGGCGTCTTTGGTGGTTCAGGGACATTCGACGACCGCCATCGGCCTGATCCTTGATATCTCACCGCAGACCGTGAAAGTCCATCGGCGCAACATCTACCGTAAGCTCAACATCTCGTCGCAAACCGAGCTTTTCGCGCAATTCATAAAATGACCGGGTCTACCGTCGCTTACTTGATGCCGGTTTCAGGGTAGGGACGCTCCTGGATCACCCGGTCGAACGCCAGGCGGGCGAGATCGAGTGTGCGGTACTCACCATTCAGGGCCAGTTCGCTGAGTGCACGGCCGACCGCCGGCGCATGCATGATGCCGTGGCCGGAAAAACCACACGCGGTCAGCAGATTGTCGTGGCCTTTCGAGTAGCGCCCGATGATCATGTTGCCGTCGAAAAGGTTCTGAGCGTAGTGCCCGGCCCAGGTGCGTTCCAGTTTGATGGTCTCGAACTTCGGCACCATATTGGCGATGAGCGGCCAGACGGTGTCCTCGAAATAGGTCGCAAAGTACCCCCGGTCGACATCCCATATGAACCCGGGCTCGACCTCCCAGCTCGGCCGCCCGCCGACAAACCCGCCGCCCTCGGGCCTCAGAAACGCGCCGCTGCCGTCCTTGATCAGCGGAAGGGGCTCGACCTCATGGGCACAGCGCCAGAAATGCTGCACCCGGCACATCGGCACGACGGGCAGCATCGCCCCGGTCATGGCGGCGATCTCTCCAGCCCACGCACCGGCACAGTTCAAAAACATCTCGGCTTCGATGGGTCCGCCGGCTTCCAGGACTACACGTGTCACTGCGGTTGGGGAGGTCTCAAGTCCGACGACCCGGTCCTTCATATAGATGGCGCCAAGGCTTTCGGCCTTTCTGCGAAATCCGATCATGGCCGCATGCGGATCGACCCACGCATCCTCGGGAGAATGGCAGGCGAGCGCCACGGTATCCGTGCCTATGGAGGGAAAGCGCGCGCGTAACGCGTCAACGTCCAGCAGGTCCGCCGGCACGCCCTCAGCACATTGCGTTTCGAAGTTTCGCGTAAGGTCACCGACCCCTTCCGCATTTGTCAGGAAGAGATAACCCTGACGGCGAAAATCGATATCCGCCGTGTGTTCGTCGGTGCCCATCACCTCTTTGAAGCCGGCGAAGAAGTCGAGGCTGAACTGCGACATGCGAATGTTCTCGGGCCGTGACATCAGGCGCCGCACGCCACCCGCGCCGGCGGGTGTCGACGCCCTGGCGTAGGTTGGATCCGGCTCGATAACGGTGACATCGCCGGCATGTCCGTCGGCGGCCAGGAAATAGGCCGCGGCGCTTCCGATGATGCCGCCGCCGATGATGACGATGTCTGATTTCATGGCCGGGCCCTCCAGCGCGCCGCGTAGGCGACGCATATCACATTGGCGATACGCCATGCCGCAAATCACGCTCAAACTGTCGCGCGCGAGCCGTCCCGCCCGGCCATTATTCGTCTAGAAGCGCGCCAGCGTCACGGCGGCGCATTTGCGCACAGCGCCGGTCCGCGCCTATACTGAGTGAGGACGTCTTTAACAGGAGGCGAGGCGGCGAAATCCGTCTCCGGCGGCCATGATCATTATTCCCGATATCGAGCTGCAAAACGGCAAATGCGTCAACCTTGTGCGCGGCCAGATGGACAAGCCCGTAATCTACAAGGAAGACCCCGTTGCGGCGGCCAAAGGCTTTCAGGACCAGGGGGCTCAGTGGCTGCATGTCATTGACCTGGACGCGGTGGGCCTGCGCGAGAACGACAATCACAAACTGGTCTGCGAGATCATCGACGCGGTACATGTCCCGGTGCAGGTGGCCGGTGGCATCCGCTCCATGGCGTCGGTCGAGTGGTGGCTCGAACACGGCGCCGGGCGTGTCGTCATCGGCACCGCGGCGGTGAAGGACCCTCACTTCGTCAGGGAGGCCTGCACCCGCTTTCCGGGCAAGATTGTCGTCAGTGTCGATGCCCGCGGCGACCAGGTGATGGTCGAGGGCTGGACCGAGGCCACCGCCTTCACCGCGCTCGAGTTTGCCCGACAGTATGAGATCGACGACATCGCGGCGATCATCTTCACCGACATCGACCGCGACGACGATCTGCCCGAGAGCTCTCTGGCGACCACGACGGATCTGGCGACCAAGCTGATCACGCCGGTAATCGCGTCCGGCCCGGTCAAGACGCTCGACGACATCTCGACGCTGAAGTACCTCCCCAACATCGCCGGCGCCATCACCGGGCGCGCCCTGTTCGGCGGAGAGTTCACGCTGCCGGAAGCCATCGCCGTCGCCGACGCGCAATAGAGGGCCTGAAGCTCTAACTGAGCTTACCGCTCCCGCGAAGGCGGGAGCGGTGTGATGCAGGAGTTGCATCAGAGGTTCGCGTGGATCGCTGCTTGCTGTATACGATTGCTCCGCAAGAGAGTTGACGCGAGCGATGGCAACACACACCTCACAAAACACCCACCAGGTGATCGCCTGTCAGGGCGGAGAGGCGACCGCACTGGAGCGCCGGCCGGAACCGCAACCGGGGCCAGGAGAAATCCTGCTTGGCCTCCGTGTGGCCGGCTTCTGCGGCACTGATCTTTTCAAACTCAAGACCGGGACGGCGGCGGTCGGCTCCGTTCTCGGCCACGAGATTGTCGGCGATGTGCTTGCGCTCGGCGCGGGTGTCAGCGGCTTTGCGAAAGGCGACAGGGTGGTGGTGCCGCATCACGTGCCCTGCGGCGAGTGCACATACTGCCGGCGCGGCAACGAAACGATGTGCGAAACGTTTCGCGAGAACCTCATGGAGCCGGGCGGTTTTGCCGACACGGTGCTGATCCGCGCCCGCGCCGTGGAGCAGGCCGCCTGCAAGGTGCCCGATAAGATCAGCGACGCGCAGGCGGTCTTCGTCGAACCGGCCGCATGTGTTCTGCGCGGCGTGCAGCGCGCCGGGCTTGCCGGTGACGGCACGGTGGTCGTGCTCGGCTGCGGCAGTATGGGACTGCTGCATCTCCTCGTGCTCAAGGCCTTCGCGCCGGATCTTTATGTCGTTGCGGTTGACCCTGACGAGGCGCGGCAGAAGATCGCCGCCGATCTCGGCGCGGATGCCGCCTGTGCGCCCGGCGATGGAGCAATGCATGCGGTGCGCTTAACGAGTGGAGGCGTCGGCGCCGATGCGGTTTTCGATACGGTGGGCGGTCCGAAGACACTCGAAGCCGGCCTCGCCCTGACCCGCCACGGCGGCTCCGTCGTCCTCTTCGCCCATGCTCCGGACGGCGCCCATGCGGACTTCGACCTCAACACGCTCTTCAAGTACGAGCGCCGCATCATCGGTTCCTATTCCGGCGCCGTGACCGAGCAGAAGGCGATCTTCGACCTGATCTGCATGGGCGCACTCGATCCCTCGCCGCTGGTCACGCACACCATGCCGCTCGACGATTTTGCCCACGGTGTCGACCTGGTGGTGGCGCAAAAAGCCCTGAAGGTTCTGTTCACTCCATCGCGTGCAGCGGGGAACCCATGAACCTGCCCGAAACCATGCAGGGCGCCATGCTGCTGGGCCCCGAGCATATTGAAGTGCGCGAGGTGCCGGTCCCGCGACCGGGGCAAGGCGAACTCCTCCTGAAGGTTGAGGCGGCGACCACCTGCGGCACCGACGTCAAGGTCTTCAAGCGCGGCGGACATCCGCGCATGTTGCAGGTGCCGACGCTGTTTGGCCACGAGATGGCCGGAACGGTTGCCGCAGCCGGACCGGGCGTCACGCGGTTTGCCGAAGGCGATGGGCTGGTGGTCGCGAACTCTGCGCCATGTCTCGAATGCGAGCCCTGCCGGCGCGGCCGCGAGAACCTGTGCGAAGACCTGCACTATCTCAATGGCGCATTCGCGGAATATTTGTCGGTGCCCGCCCGGTTCGTTGAGCGCAACACGCACCGCATACCCGAAGGCCTGTCGTTTGAGCGCGCCGCACTCGCCGAGCCGCTGGCCTGTGTGTTGCACGGGCTTGATGCCTGCGAACTTGAGAAGTATGGCGTGGCCGGCCCGGTGGAGGTCGTCGTCTTCGGGGCAGGGCCCATCGGCCTCCTGTTCGTCGCCGCACTGGCGGCATCCGGCCACAGGCCCATCCTGGCGGATCCCAATCCGGGTCGCCTCGATGCCGGGAGTCGGATGGGTGCGGCAAAGACTGTTGAGATCATCCGTGGCGGAGGGCAGGCGGACGTGGTCCGGGCTGGCACCGAGGGGAACAAGGGCGCCTGGGTGGCGGTCGATGCCTCGGGAGTGCCGGAGGTCTGGCTCGATGCCATCGCCGCGGTTCGCCCCGGCGGTCTTGTCAATCTTTTCGGCGGTTGCGCACCGGGCACCTCGATCCCTCTCGACACCCACCTGATCCACTATTCGGAAATCACCGTCAAAGGCGTCTATCACCACCGCCCGGACACCTTCCGCCGCGCCCTGGAGATGCTGTCGGATCCGGCGTTCAGTGCGGACGTGCTGCTCACGGGCACCCGAACGATTGATCAAACCGAAGGCGCCCTGCGCGCCATGATCGCCAAGCAGGCGTTGAAGGTGGTGATCCGTGGCGGCGGCGCGTAGTGCGCTAGAGCAGGATCAGGAAAAGTGGGTACCGGTTTTCCGTCCGATCCCGCTCTAACTTATAGAGATCGATCACGTTTTATCGACTTAGGTGGGACCACCTAAGTCGATCGTGATCTAACGTGCCTCGCATTCATCAAGCAGACGCTCGATCGCCTCCCAGTAACTGACATCCGCCTTGTCGGCATAGTCCCGGAAGCGGACCAGCACACGTTCAGGACCGTGGATCAGCATGTTGCTGCGTTTCTCGCGCTTGCGCCGGCGGGTCCGCGGCGCCTTGACCTCGCGTGGCACGAAACCCAGCTCACGACCCGCCTCGGCGACTTCGGCCATGGTCTCGATGGCCGGCGTACGCGACACGGAGGACGTGAGCTCCGGCAATACAACTGGTTTGTCTGCAAATCCGAACCTGCTCACGCCGCCATCCTTTGCTTGAGGGTGTTCACAACACTTTCCGTATAGGCCTGAACGTTCTCCATGGCCTTTTCAACGCGCTCGCGCTCGCGCCTGTCCGTTGTGGTCTGCACCAGTTCGCTCAGGAGCGAGGCTTCGCCGAATATCCTGGTATAGGCGGTGCGCCGCACCAGCGAGACAGGCAGGAGATTCACACTGCAGTTTGCGACCTCGTCGCGCAGGGCCCTTTCCTCGGCGGTCTCGAACGCCGCATTGCAGCGGTTGAGGAGCAGGGCATACGGGATGTCACGGTGCATGAGATTGCCGGTGCGCTCGACCAGGGCAACCGCCCGGGCGGCATGCGGCCCCTCCACCGAGTTGGGTTCGAGCGGGATCAGCACAAAGTCCGTGCGGCTCAACGCGAAAGTCACGGCCTGGCTGGCGGTGCCTTCAAGGTCGATGATCAGATAGTCGGTTTTGCCGACCAGGCTGTCGACCATATCGATAAGGTCGTCTTCCGACGGCCGCGGCAGAACCTCGAAGGGCGTCTCCCGCCCGTATTCCGTGCGCCGGTTCGCCCATTCCAGGATATTCTGGTTCGGATCGCAGTCAATCACCGTGACGCGCACATTGGCGCGGGCGATCTGTTCTGCGAGCAGCAATGCCGAGGTTGTCTTTCCTGTGCCGCCCTTGGGGTTGGCAAACGCAAAGGTAATCATGCCGTACACACCTCACTCGTATATCCATATGATATGCATATGGAGGCCCCGGACCTCTGACATTTGGCCCTGATTCGCGGCGGACGTGTGGCAGCCGCCACATTTTATGGTGGATGAATGGTGGAAAACCCGCAGAAAACGCTCCTTGAGGTGGCTCTTAACGGGCCTTGGGGCAAGGAACGCCAGCCCCTGATTCCGGTTCACGAGCATGACATCATCGCCGATGCCATCGCCTGCGCCCATGAAGGCGCCGACATTGTCCACCTGCATGCCTATGACGAGGCGACGGGAAAACAGTGTGACGACTGGGAAATCTATGCCCGTCTCATCGAGGAAATCCGCTCAGAAGTGGACGCGCCGGTCTATCCGACAATTCCTCTGGCGGGCTCCGGATTTGCTGGCGCCACAATGAGCGCGAAAGAGCGTTACGCCCATCTGGAGGAACTCGCCAAACGCGGCCTCGTCGAATGGGCGGTGGTCGATCCGGGCAGCGTCAATTTCCTGCGTGTCGACCAGGAGAAAGACGACGGTTTCGTCTATCTCAATCCCAACGACCATGTGCGCGAAGGCCTGCGCATCTGCGCCGAATACGGCGTGCGCCCGTCCTACGCCATCTACGAGCCGGGCTTCACCCGCGGCGGCGCAAGACTTGCCTCCGAACAGCCCGACCTGTGGGCGCCGGTCTACCGGTTCATGTTTTCAGACCAGTTTGCCTGGGGCTTTCCACCCTGGGAGGAATTTCTCGAGGCCCATGTGGCGTTGCTCGATGCCTGCGCGCCGGGCGCCGAATGGATGATCGCCGGCCTCGGTGTCGACATCCGCCCGTTGATCCCGGCGGCGGTGGCGCGCGGCGGCATGATCCGTGTCGGTCTTGAAGACGCGCCGCTGGGCTCTGAGATGAGCAATATCGACTTGGTCCGAGCAGCGCGGAAACTGATGTAGATGAGCCACCCTGCGCCCGCTCACTCACTCCGGCGTCGGCACAACATGCCCGCCGCCTTCCACGCGAAATTCGCCATCGGAGATTTCATAGTAGTCACCGGCGCTTTCACAGAAAATGTGGCCCTCTGTGCGAAGTCCGGTATCGCCGTCGACGGTTCCGGCGGCAATTGCAATGTAATCCTTGCCGTCGGCCTGCCAGAAGAGGGTCGAGCCGCAGGTGCCGCAAAAACCCCGCTGGGCGGTGTCGCTTGAGCGGTACCATTTGAGGCCGGTGTCTTCGGTAAGGGCGAAATTGGAGAGTTTCGCTCCGGTCGCCGCCATGAAGTGGCCGGTGGTCTTGCGGCATTGCAGGCAGTGGCAGCCGACCACCGGGCGCAGGTCGCCGGACACCTGGTAGCGGACGCCGCCGCAAAGGCAGGACCCGGTCGTTGTGTCACCCATGGCGTCGCCTTCCGATTAAACGCCCTGCAACGCGTCGCGCGCCGCCGCGATATGCTCCGGCGAAACCCCACAGCAGCCGCCGATCACGGTGACGCCCTGGGACCACCACTCCTTGGCCTTGGTGGCGAACTCATCGGGCGTGACTTCGCCGAAGACCCAGTCGGGAATGGTGAAGTATCCGGATTCGGGATAAGCGCCGACCGGGCCGGCCCAGCGCTCGAACACCGCCGGCAGGGCTTCGTCCGTATCGGGCACCGAAGTGTGCATGACGATGGCGACTTTTGCTCCGACAGCCATCAGCGGTTCGATCAGGTCTTCGAGCGTGTGCTCGGGGCGGTTGGCGCCTGCCAGCTTGCCGTCTTCGCGCCGCTGCACCGATATGCCCATCCACACCGGCAGGCCGGTAGCGACCGCCGCCTCCGTCGCCCACATGGAATAATCGAGGTCCCGCATCATCTCCATGAGGATCAGGTCGACACCGGCTTCGGCCAGGATTTCCGCCTTTTGCCGGTAAAGCGGCCGCGTGTCGCGTTCCGACATGGAGAAGTCGGTGCGTATCTTGTCGGTGCCGGGGATCGTCGGCCGCATGACCGACATGGACCCGGCAACGGCAATGGGCCGGTCCGCCTTTTCGCGTACGTCAAGCGCGATGCGCACCGCCTTTTGGTCGAGCTCTTCCATCTCGTCCAGCAAGCCGTTGCCCTTGAGCATCAGGGGACTGGACGCATAGGTGTTCGCGGTGATGATATCGGCGCCCGCATCGATGTAGTCCACATGGACATCATGCAGGATCCCAGGATGGCTGCGGGTCGCCAGTGCGCACCAGACCTCGCCGCTCATGGGCGCGCCCTTGCGCTGCATTTCCGTGCCGGTGCCGCCGTCCAGCAGGATCAGCTCGCGGGCTCCTAGTTTTCGTTCGATCTCTTGGTACATGGCGGCCATGCTAATGCGAGGTGCCGGGGAAATTCAATCGTTCTGCGACCGTGCGCGTACAAATGCCGACATGTGAAACAGCGCCTGGGCCGGCGCATAGACGAAATCGCGGCCAACAGGGCAGGCGCGGCGCGCCCGGCACCCAAGATCCATGCAGTCGGCGCCCTGCGGTGTGTTGAGATGCGCGGCACAGGCCGGGACATCGTATGCCGTGCCGGAGAACGCGTTGACCGGGCAGGTGGTGAGACACGGCCTGTCCGCACAGGTGTCGCATGGATGTTCAGGGTCCGCATGCGCGGGCAGGGCGATCTCTTCGGAGAAGGCGAAGGCGGCGCGATAGGCGTGCCACAGGCCGTATTCGGCATGGATCGACATGCCAAGAGGCGATGTGTGCACCGTGCCCGCGCGGGCCGCCCAGCGCTGGAATGGAAGCGGCGGCTTGGCGAAGGGAAAGTGCGCGGTGGCGTCGAGCTTCGCCGCCAGTGGCGCAAGCACGGCGCTGCTCCACTCGTCGAGGGTCTGTGTTGCGGGAACCCGCTCCGCTGAAAAGCGCTGCCACATGGCCGGCCCGGCATTGCCGATCAGGACCACCGTCCTGGCGGCGGCGCCGTCGGCCGGATTTGGGACACCGTCGCCAGCGTTCACGTGAAACCAGCCCAGTGGTGTGAAGGCTTCGGCGAGAAGGGTCCGTTCTATGTCCGATGCGCTGCGGGTGCTCATTGTGGCGTTCAGACGTTGCGAGAAGGCGGCCGATCAGGTGAAGGCATCCGGCATGGAGTCCTTCTTCTGCGCAATGAACGCGGTCAGCGCGTCGTCGATGCCCGGATCGAGGTCGGGCGCCTGGTAGTCCCTGAGCTGCTGCTTGAAGATCGTGTTGGCGCGCTGGGCCGTGTCCTGCCCGCCTTCCGCCTCCCATTGTTCGAACGAATTGTTGTCGGTGACCGTGGAGCGGAAGAACGCGCTTTCGAAGTTCGCCTGGGTGTGGGCGCAACCGAGAAAATGGCTGCCTGGACCGACCTCGCGCATGGCGTCGAGGGCCTGGCCGTTTTCGGACAGATCGATACCGGCGGCGAACTTCTGCAGCATCGCGCACTGGTCCGCATCGATAATGAACTTTTCGTAGGACGATACCAGCCCACCCTCCAGCCAGCCGGCTGAATGCAGTGCGAAATTGACCCCGGCCATCACGGTTGGAACCAGCGTGTTGGTGCTTTCATGGGCCGCCTGCGCGTCGGGCATTTTGGAGCCGCACAAAGACCCGCCGGAACGGAACGGCACGCCAAGGCGGCGGGCAAGCTGCGCCGCGCCATAGAGCACCAGGGCGGGTTCGGGCGTGCCAAATGTGGGCGCGCCGGACTGCATGGAGATCGAACTGGCAAAGGTGCCGAAGACCACCGGGGCGCCGGGGCGGCAGAGCTGCGAGAAGGCCATTCCGGCCATCGCCTCGGCGAGGATCTGGGTGAGCGTGCCGGCCACCGTCACCGCCGACATGGCGCCCGCCAGAATGAATGGCGAGACCACCGTCGCCTGACCGGCGCGGGCGTAGACCTTCAGCGCGCCGAGCATGGTCTCGTCGAACACCATGGGCGAGTTGGCATTGATCAGATTGATAACGACGCAGTTGGTGTCGACGAAATCGTCGCCGAACACCAGCTTCGCCATGGCCACCGTGTCCTCGGCCCGTTCCGGCGCCGTGACCGACCCCATGAACGGTTTGTCGGAATAGCGGACGTGGCTGTAGACCATATCCAGGTGGCGCTTGTTGACCGGAATGTCGACGGGCTCGCACACGGTGCCGCCGGAATGGTGCATGGCGGGCGCCAGGTAGGCGAGCTTCACGAAATTGCGGAAGTCCTCGATGGTGGCATAGCGCCGGCCTTCGTCGAGATCGCGCACGAAGGGAGGGCCGTAGACCGGTACGAACACGGTGTTCTTGCCGCCGATTTCGACACTCCGCTGCGGGTTGCGGGCATGCTGAGTGAACTGCGCCGGTGCGGTCTTGATCAGCTCGCGGCACAGGCCTTTCGGGAAATGAACCCGTTCGCCTTTGACATCGGCTCCGGCGTCCTTCCACATGGCAAGCGCTTCGGCGTCATCGCGGAAGTCGATGCCGATCTCTTCGAGCACAATCTCCGCATTGTTCTCGATCAGTGAAAGGCCTTCCTCGTCGAGGACTTCGAATTCCTTCAGAGTTCGCCGGATATAGGAGAACTGCTCGACGCTTCCGCCCTGCCGCTTTGCGCGGCGCGCATCGGCGCCGCCGCCACTGCGCCGCCCGCGCCGTTCGCGTCCACCTTGCTCGTCGGCCACGTCACTCATTGCATCGATCCTTCTGGAACTGGAGAGCTACTATACCTCTATTGCGGCTTTCCATGATCCCTTCGCACCGCATAGCGGCGTCTAATGAGGCGGAAACGACGCGAAGCGCTGTCTTTGCCGGTTGCCAGGGCATGTCGAAAGCGGACGTCCGGTTCAAGGCGCGAATACCGGACTGTCGCTTTTCGCTTGCGAAAAGTCGCCTGCAAACTGTAGCAAACCCGCGAAAAGCGCGACACAGAAGCTGACGCGGGGCCGGATCTGCCGGCGCGCGCCTGCACCCCATTTTTCGGAGGCATGAAAGTGGCTGATTTGATCGTCGTATACTGGCGCGATATCCCGGCCCAGGTGCTGGTGAAGGCCGGCCGCAAGACCGAGCGCCGACAGCTTGACAAGCGCTTTGAGGTGGCGATCGACGCCGCCGCCATGCGTGCCGGCATGACCGGCACCGATGCCTATCTCGAACAATGGCGGCGCGCCGATCCGGTTGCCGTGGACGGCGACATGGCAGAGGCCGCCGATGCCGCGGCTGCACGGCTTGAAACCGAATTCGACAAAGAGAAACTGAAACACCTGGTCCAGAACGGCGGCAACGCCTGAGTGATCACCACCACGTTCCCGGAAGGAAACACAAGACATGACGGAAACACTCGTCAGCTCAGCCACCAAGGAAGTGGTGATCGGTTTCGACCGCAAATTCTGCGTCATAGGCGAACGCATCAACCCGACCGGCCGCAAGAAACTGGCCGAGGAAATGAAGAACGGCGACTATTCGACGGTCGAGCAGGATGCCCTGGCGCAGGTCGCCGCCGGCGCCACCATGCTGGATGTCAATGCCGGCATTCCGCTGGCCGACGAGCCGAAGATCCTGGCCGAGTCCATCAAGTTGGTGCAGAGCCTGGTCGATGTCCCGTTGTCCATCGACTCCTCGATCATCGATGCGCTCGAAGCCGGTCTTGCGGTCTATCAGGGACGTCCGCTGGTCAATTCGGTCACCGGAGAGGACGAGAGCCTCGACCGGGTGCTGCCGCTGATCAAGAAGTACGATTGCGCGGTGGTCGCCATCTCCAACGATGAGACCGGTATTTCCGAAGACCCGGACGTGCGTTTCGGCGTCGCCAAGAAGATCGTCGAACGGGCTGCCGACTATGGCATCAAATCCCAGGACGTGGTCGTCGATCCGCTGGTCATGCCGATCGGCGCCATGGGCACCGCCGGCCAGCAGGTTTTCCGTCTGGTGCGCCGGCTGCGGGACGAGTTGAAGGTCAACACCACCTGCGGCGCCTCCAACATTTCCTTCGGCCTGCCGAACCGGCGCGCCCTCAACGGACACTTCCTGTCCATGGCGTCCTGCGCCGGCATGACATCCGCGATCATGAATCCGTTGCACGAAGAAGACATGAACGCCATTCTTGCCGCCAACGTTCTGAACGGGGCCGACAAGGACTGCCGGGCCTGGGTCGCCAGGTTTCGCGAGCCGCCAAGCAACAACCCCGATCAGGCGGAGGGGGCGGGCCGCCGGCGTGACCGTGAGAACCGCCGCCGCCGCAGGGCATAAAAGCCGCCGCGGGGCATAAAGCCGCCTCGGAACACAAATATTGGCTTCAACTGGCAGGGCGCAGGCGCATATGAGCAACAAGCAAGAAGCGGAAGCCCTGATCGTATTCACGCCTTCGGGCAAGCGCGGACATTTTCCTGTCGGCACTCCGGTGCTGAGCGCCGCACGAACGCTTGGCGTCGACATCGACTCGGTCTGTGGCGGCCGCGCCATTTGCGGGCGTTGCCAGGTCACCGTCGCCGAAGGTGAGTTCGCCAAGCACGGCATCACCTCGAAGGCGGATCACCTCAGCGCGTTCTCGAAGGTTGAGGCCCGCTACGACGAGAAGCGTGGTCTCAAAACGGGCCGCCGTCTCAGCTGCCAGACGCTGATCGAGGGCGATATCGTCATAGATGTGCCGCCCGAGTCCCAGGTGCACAAGCAGGTCGTCCGCAAGCGGCCGGAAGTGCGTGACGTCGAACTCGATCCGGTCACCAAGCTCTATTACATCGAGGTCGAAGAGCCGGACATGCACAATCCCTCCGGCGATCTCGAGAGGGTTTACAAGGCGCTCGCGGAACAATGGAGCATCGACGAGGTCTACACCGACTTGCGCACCCTTCAGTATCTGCAGAAGGCCTTGCGCGAAGGCGAGTGGAAAGTGACTGTCGGCATCTACCACGGGCAGATCCGTTCGCGGCAACGCATCATTGCCGTGTGGCCCGGCTTTCATGACAAGGTTTACGGCATCGCCTGTGACATCGGCTCGACCACCGTCGCCGCACATCTGTGCGATCTGGCGACCGGCAAGGTGGTCGCGTCCGCCGGACTGATGAACCCTCAGATTCGCTTCGGCGAGGACCTCATGAGCCGGGTGTCTTATGTGATGATGAACCCAGGCGGTGACATTGAGATGACCGCCGCCGTGCGCGAGGCGATCAACGCGCTGGTAGGTCAGGTCACCGCAGAAGCCATGATCGATCTGCACGACGTGCTCGAAGCGGTCTTCGTCGGCAACCCGATCATGCATCATCTGTTTCTCGGTATCGATCCGGTCGAACTCGGCGGCGCGCCGTTCGCGCTGGCGACGTCGAGTTCCAAGACCATGTGGGCTTCCGAACTCGACCTCAAGATGCACCCCGATGCGCGCCTTTATGTGCTGCCCTGCATCGCCGGCCATGTCGGCGCCGATGCGGCCGCCGTGGTGCTTTCCGAAGGCCCACATCTTCAGGACGAAAACTGGCTGATCGTCGATGTCGGCACAAATGCGGAGTTGGTGCTGGGGAACCGCGAGCGGCTGCTTGCCTGTTCCTCGCCCACCGGGCCGGCATTCGAGGGCGCCCAGATCTCGTGCGGCCAGCGCGCCGCGCCCGGCGCAATCGAGCGGGTCAGGATCGACCGTGATACCCTGGAACCAAAGTTCAAGGTGATCGGATCGGATCTCTGGTCAGACGAGGACGGCTTCGACGCGGTGATCGAGCGTACCGGTGTTCTCGGCATCTGCGGCTCCGGCATCATCGAAGCACTGGCTGAGATGTTCCTTGCCGGGATCATAAGCCAGGACGGCGTGGTCGACGGCGCGTTGGTGGAACGCACCGACCGGATCGAGCCGGACGGGCGCACCTTCTCCTACGTGCTGCACCGCGGCGAACCGGAAATCCGCGTCACCCAGAACGACGTGCGCCAGATTCAGCTCGCCAAGGCGGCGCTCTACGCGGGCGCTCGCCTCTTGATGGACGAACTGGGCGTCGAGACCGTCGACCGAATCACCCTTGCCGGCGCCTTCGGCAGCCATATCGACGTCAAATACGCCATGGTCTTGGGCATGATCCCCGACTGCGACATCGACAAGGTGTCGGCCGGCGGAAACGCGGCGGGCACCGGCGCCATGATCGCTCTCCTGAACGGCAAGGCCAGGCGCGAGATCGAAAGCGTGGTGCGCAAGATCGAGAAGATCGAGACCGCGGTCGAACCCAAGTTCCAGGACCACTTCATCGGAGCGATGGGCCTGCCGCACGCCACCGCGGCCTATCCAAAGCTCGCCTCGGTGGTGGACCTGCCTGCGTCAAAGCAGACCAGCGGGAGCGGCGGTGATGATGGCAGTGGGCGCAAGCGCCGCCGTCGCCGCGAACGGGCGTAGGAACCCGGTCCGGAGCCGCCGTACCCCATCGCTCTGGGTTCCGCATCGTGTGCGGGATATGGCCTATTGATCGGCCGAACCTTCCGCCTTCGCCAACCACACCTTGCCGAAATAGGCGATGCTCGATGTCTTGGTGTCGTCGCTGTCGCAGAACACCGCGATGAACCTGACGCGCGGCGTGTCGGAGCGCTTTGTGGTTTCGCGGTAGATGGCCAACAGGTCCACTTTCTCTTCGATCCACCTGCCGGCATTCTCGTTGCCGCCATTGGCCACGTAATGCGGGAAGGTGCCGATATACTTGTACTCGCCGGCCTCGAAGACCTTGTTCGACCAGATGATCTCGACATAGTGGCGCTCGCCGGTGCTGTCGTCGAAGATGATGAACAGGCGGGCAGGGTGGTCGTCGCCCTCCACTGTGCGTTCATCGAGAACGCTTTCAATCGGCTCCTCAACGAACCACGTCCACTGAAGCGCCGGATAGTCGCCGAGATCGATGTCGGTGAAGCGGCCGAAGATCGATCCACTCGCGTTGGTCTCGAACCGGGCCGCCGGCACTTCTTCTTTCACCGTTTGGGTGATGGTCATCGGCGGCCGCGTCCAGAACTCGCGGTGACGCCATCCTGTCGCTGGAGGGTCGATCGCAAAAGGTTGCGAGAAGTCCATGACCGTGACGTGCGGCGAGCCGTCCGACGTCACCGGATTGACCGGCTGGTCGAGCCACCACTGATAGGCGTACAGGCCGCCGGCCATGCCGGCGACCGCCACACAAAGCGCCAGGAGCGTCAAAAGTATGAGCCGCCGGCCCGGCCGTTTACGTTCGCCCATATGCGCTCCGCTGCCCGACTTGAAATGTCAGTTCAGGATCTGCCAGAAGATCACCAGTTGAGCGATCATGCCCACTGTAAAAGCCAGAGTTCTGACATAGGGCAGACCGGTGAAGAAGACGATCGCATGGACCAGTCGCGCCCAGAAAAACACCGCGGCCGCAATGGCCGTCGTCCCGTTGGCCGTGCCGCTCACATGGGCAACAAGCACAAGCGCGGCAAAGGCAGGGAGCGATTCCACCAGATTGATATGTGTGCGGTTTGCCCGGTCCACCCAATCGGGCAGTTTCGGCTTCGGCAGGCTCCTGTAGTCTTCCGCCTTCAACATCCCCTGGACCGAAACCAGCCCGGCAATATAGGGGATCCAGAGAACCACGCAGAGGCCCGCCGTAAGGGTGAGATAGAGAAGATCAGCTGACATGGCGCTACCCTCAGTATTTCTGACGGCAGGAGATTATCATGAGTCGCAGGGCGCGAAACGCAACCATTCGTGATCGCGGAGAACGGGTGGAAAAGCCTTCAGAAATCCGTCGGTGCGCCGCCTTCTTCGCGCCGCTTCTCGACGAATGCATCGAGTTCGTCGCGGATCGCTTCGTCAAGCGGCGGCGCCTCGTAGTCCGCCAGTGCCTGCTTGAACAGCCTGTTGGCCTTTTGCCAGGCGCGCGGTTCGCCGGCCTCCTGCCAGTTCTCGAAATTGCGCCAGTCCGAGATTAACGGCGAGTAGAAGGCGTCCTTGTAACGCGCCTGGGTGTGCGGTGTGCCGAAGAAATGCCCGCCCGGCCCGACATCGCGGATTGCTTCAAGGCCAAGGCTGGCCTCGTCCACCTGCAAGGGCTTGAGGAATTCGCAAACCATCTGCAGCAGATCGACATCCAGCACCAGCTTCTCGAACGAGGCGCAAAGACCACCCTCGAGCCACCCGGCCGCGTGCTTGATAAGGTTGCCATGACCCATCACCACGCCCCACAGGGAGAACACGGACTCATAGGCCGACTGGGCATCGACCGCATTGGCGGCGTTCACATTCGAGGTCCGGTAGGGCAGCTTGTAGCGCCGGGCCAACTGGCCCCCGATGATCGCGGTTTTCATGTATTCCGGCGTGCCGAAAGCCGGCGCGCCGGACTTCATGTCCACATTTGACGTGAAGCCGCCATAGATCACCGGCGCACCGGGGCGCACCAGTTGGGTGAAGGCGATGCCGGCCAGCGCCTCCGCGTTCTGTTGGACCAGGGCGCCTGGAAGGGTGACCGGCGCCATCGCGCCCGACAGGGTGAAGGGCGTAACGACAACGATCTGGTTACGCGCCGACATTTCCATAATGCCGCGCAGCATGGGCATGTCGAGCTTGAGCGGGGAGTTGGTGTTGATGATGGAGATCAGGGAGGGCTCGGTTTCGAGTTCCGCATCGGAGATGCCGCGGGCGATCTTGATGATCTCGATACCGTCGCGGATCCGTTCCGCGCCCAGCGAATAGGCGTGAATGACCTTGTCCGTGAGCTGCACCATGTCGCGCAGGCAGTCGAGGTGCCGTGTCGAGGCGTGCCGGTCTATTGGTTCGACCGGATAACCGCCGACAAAGTGGAGCACGTTGAAGTATTGCGTCAGACGCAGGAGGTTCTGGAAGTCCTTTGTGTTGCCGGGGCGCCGGCCATTGTCGATGTCCGACGCGTTGGGCGGGCTGGAAACGCAGCCGAAGGCCATCCAGTTGCCGCCCATCTGCAGATTGCGCGCCGGATTGCGCGCATGCATGGTGAATTCCGGCGGAGCGGTCTTGATGGTCTCCTCGATCATCGCCCTGTCGAAGCGCACGCGCTCGGAATTGGGATCGACATCGGCACCGGCTTTTTTCAGCAGATCGCGCGCTTCCGGCAGCAGGAAGTCCATGCCGATCTCCTCGAGCACCGTGAGCGAAGCGTTGTGAATGGCCTCGATCTCGTCATCGGACACGAGCTTCATCGGCGGGAAAGGCATGCGGGGCTGCTGCCACGGCATCTGCTCGATGCTCGAACCGGGACCGGCCGCCTGCTTGCCGCGGCGCCCACCACGTCTTCCGCGGGCTTGCGGTTCTGTGTCGTCCGAAGTGTCGATGCTCATCGAATGGCCCTTTGTGCCTTCAGTGAGTCTTCAAACACGGCCTCAAACGGCCAGCCTAAGTGACTCTGCTGTATGACGAAATATGCCGCCGGATCGCCCCACCGGTGCAAGTCGGTTTACACTGGAACATCGCGGATATGAGTTACACCCTTAAAGAACTCGCCCGCTCATGAATGTTCCTCAATCTCCGGGTCAAGGCGAACCTGCTCGCACAGCCAGTTTTCGAACAGCCGGATTTTGGGCTCATCGCGGTCTTCCTCGGCGCAGACCAGCTCCCAGTGGTGCTGGTGCGGCAGCTTGAGATCGAACGGCTCCACGAGGCGCCCGGAACGCAGCTCGTCGCGTGCGAACGGGCCCAGCGTCATGGCCACACCCTGGCCGTTTTCAGCTGCCTGCTGGGACAGGATGTAGCTGTCGAAGGCGATCCGGTCGGACGGCGTAATGTCGTGTACGCCAGCCTTGTCGAGCCAGCTTCGCCAGTCCTCCTCTGCGGTGTAGACGTGGAGAATGGTGTGGTTCTTCAGATCGGCCGGTGTCGCCAGCGTGTGATCTCCCGACAACAGCGATGGACTGCACACCGGCGCCAGGACACTGCGGAACAGGGCTCTGTAGTGCAGCCCCGGTTCCTTGCGGCGGGCCAGAATGAGGCCGACATCGGCATGGTCCCGGTCGAAGTCCCAGTCGACATAGGATGTCGACAGGCGGACCCGCAATTCGGGATGGCGCTGCTCGAAGTCGTAGAGCCGGGGAATGAGCCATTTGAGCGCCACGGTGACATAGACCTGGATCACCAGTTCATCGGCCGAGCGCACCGGCGTCAGGGCGCGGGTGGAGCGTTCCAGGGTATCGAATGCCTCCCGCACCGCAGGGAAATAGCTGCGGCCGGCGTCGGTCAGCTGGGCGGGCCTGGTGCCGCGCTCAAACAGGGCGACGCCAATGGCCTGCTCAAGCGACCGGATCTGGTGCGAAATCGCCGAGCGGGTGACATTGAGTTCCGCCGCGGCGTCGCGAAACCGGCCGGTTCGCGCAACAGATTCGAAGGCGCGCAGGCCGCGCAGCGACGGCAGGTCTTTTCTGGACAATCTTGCTCACCCCGAATTCGATCCACATGCGGATATAGTACACTGTTTTATATGTATTTTTTCAAAATGTCACGATATCTCAGATTATGATGTATGTGAGTAGAATTCACCTTATGGTGAAAAAGAACCCTCTATTATTCGATGCCGCTTGCAGGCTAATTTCGGGATGGATCTTGGATCATGCGTCGTGGAAGGAGCGAACCCATGAGCGTTGTGGAAGAAACCAGCAAGCGTCGCGGCGGCAGGGCGGCGCGGCAGGCGCTGCGGGCAGCTCCCATTCCGGTGGACGAGGCGGCGGTTCGGCCCGGAATGTCCGGCGGTCAGTACAAACCGCTGAGCGAACGCGGCGTCCAACGTATCCACGAAGCGGCACTCGACATTCTCGAAACGGTGGGCTTGAGCGACGCGGTGCCCAGTTGCGTCGAGTCCATGACCGCCATGGGCTGCACCGTGGACAGCGAAGGCCGCATTCTCATTCCGCGCGCCCTCGTAGAGGACACCGTGGCCAATGCCAATCGCAGCTTTCAGCTGTTCGGACAGGATCCCAAGCACGACATGGATCCGCATGGGCAAAAGATCTATTTCGGCACGGCAGGCGCGGCGGTCCATATCGCCGAGCCCGAAACCAATACGTACCGTGAATCCTTTCTGACCGATCTTTACGATGCGGGGCGCCTCGTCGACACCTGCGATCATATCCATTTCTACCAGCGCTCCATGGTCGCCCGCGACATGGAAGACCCGCACGACCTCGACATCAACACGGCTTACGCCTGTGTTTCGGCCACCACCAAGCATGTCGGAACCAGCTTCGTCATGCCGGAATATACCGACGAGGCGCTGCAGATGCTGCACACCATCGCCGGATCCGAGGAGGCCTGGCGGGCACGGCCGTTCCTCTCCATGTCGTGCTGTTTCGTGGTGCCGCCGATGAAGTTTGCCGAAGATGCCTGCCGCTGCCTTGAAGTGGGCGTGCGGGGCGGCATGCCGATCCTGCTGTTGGCGGCGGGGCAGGCCGGGGCGACGAGCCCGGCGGCACTGGCCGGCGCGGTCGTGCAGGAAATCGCCGAATGTCTTGCCGGCCTGGTTTATGTGAATTCCATCGTACCGGGGGCGCCGGCCATCATGGGGCCGTGGCCGTTCGTATCGGACCTGCGCACCGGCGCCATGTCGGGGGGCAGCGGCGAGCAGGCCCTGCTCACCGCGGGCTGCGCCCAGATGGGCCAGTTCTACGATCTGAGCACCGGGTCGGCGGCCGGCATGTGCGATTCCAAGATGCCCGATATTCAGGCCGGTTACGAGAAGGGCGTGACGGCGGGGCTCGCCGGCATGTCCGGCCTCAACCTGATGTACGAGTCGGTCGGCATGCATGCCAGCCTGCTCGGCTTCTGTCACGAAAGCCTGCTCATCGACAACGACATGATCGGTTCGATCAACCGCAACGTGCGCGGCATCGAAGTCAACGAAGACACCCTGGCAACGGACGTCATCCGCTCGGTCTGCCGCGACGGCCCCGGCCACTTCCTCGGCCACGAACAGACTCTCGGCCTCATGCAGTCGGAATATGTCTATCCCGAACTTGGCAACCGCATGAGCCCGAAGGAATGGCACGAGGCCGACAAGCCGGACATCGTCAAGAACGCAACGGCGATGAAGAAGCAGATCCTTTCAAGTCATTTCCCCGGCCATATCAGCGAGGCGACAGACGCGAAGATCCGGCAGACCCACGACATCAAGCTGCCGCGCGACTATATGCGGCCGTCATGAACGTGCAGCACTAGCGGGATACTACCCGCACCGCCGACCGACCCGGTAAAGTCACAGTTAAGGCATAGCAATTGTGCCGTAAGTGTGAGTTCATGACCGGGAGGAAACAATGCACAAGCTCTATGCAGCGGCTCTGGCCGCAGGACTGATTGCCGCGACGGCGACGGTTCAGGCGCAGGACAATCTGGAAAAACTGTCAGGGTTCAAGTCGACCGGCACAACGGAGTTCGAGGTCATCCCGCAGGACCCGGACAACGCCGCCCAATTGCGCAAGAACCTGCAGGCCGTCAAGCTGCCGCCGGGATTCAAGATCGATCTCTTCGCCATCGTTCCCGATGCGCGCCACATGGCGGTCGGCCCACAGGGCGTGGTGACCATTGTCAGCACCAAGAAAACCAAAGTGTGGGCAGTGACCGACCGCAACCGGGACCGGGTCGCCGACGAGGTCAAGGAATTTGCGCCGTCACTCACCCTCAACATCCCGCATGGCGTTTGCTTCTCCAAGGACGGCTTCCTCTACATCGTCGAGCAGAACCGGGTGCTGGTGTATCCGGCGGCGGAGTTCTTTTACGAAAGCCCCGATGTGGCGGCATTCAACGTGTTGAAGCAGGGCGACCTGATCCCGGTCGAAGAGGAGAGCTACAATCACACCGCCCGGGTCTGCCGCATCGGCCCCGACGACAAGCTCTATATCTCGCTGGGCCAGCCGTTCAACGTGTTCGCCGAGGACAAGATGGAGCTCTACAAGGAGACCGGCATCGGCGGCATCATTCGCATCAACCGGGATGGCACGGATCGCGAAGTCTTCACTTATGGCGTCCGCAACTCCGTCGGCATGGATTTCAATCCGGCAAATGGCGAGTTGTGGTGGACCGACAATCAGGTCGATGGAATGGGAGACGAGATCCCGCCCGGCGAAATCAATCGCCAGACCGCTGCCGGCCAGCACTTCGGCTTCCCTTGGTATGGCGGCGGCTCGGTGCGCACCAACGAGTATGCCCAGAGTGACCCGCCCGCAGACGTGGTGTTCCCAGCGGTTGAAACCGATGCCCATGCGGCCGACCTCGGCATGATCTTCTACACCGGCAAGATGTTCCCGAAGGCCTATCGCGGCGGCATCTTCTCGGCCCAGCACGGTTCGTGGAACCGCGTCGATCCGGTTGGCGCGCGCATTCTGTTCACTCCGGTCAACGAGGACGGCAGCGCCGGCGAAACCACACCCTTTGCTGAGGGGTGGCTTGACGCCGAAACCGGTGAATACAGCGCCCGCCCGGTCGACGTGGCGCAGCTGAAAGACGGCTCGCTCCTGGTGTCCGACGATCTCGCCGGTGCGATCTATCGCATTTCGTATCAGCCGGAATGAGCGGTGCGGCGATGTGGCGGAGCGGGGCAGTTCTCCTTCACGCGCTGGTCGCGGTGATCTTCGGCATGGTGGTCGCCGCCTCCAGCAGCGCTCTGGCCGACGATCCGAAGGCAGGCCGCAAGAAGGCGGCCAAATGTCAGGTGTGCCACGGCTACGACGGTATCGGCAAGAACCCGGAAGTGCCCCATATTGCAGGCGAAAGCGAAATCTATCTGATCCGGCAGTTGCGCGCGTTCCGGTCGGGATCCCGCCAGCATCCGCAAATGTCGATCATCGCAAAGGGATTGAGCGATCGCGACATCACCGATCTTGCCGCTTACTACGGCGCACTCAAGCTGACCGTCGAAGTGCCAGAATTCTGATAGCGTCGCGTGCGCGGTCGCGGCACGGTCTTAACAGCCTGACTGCAGAAAGCCATATTTGTGGATAGTGCGCCTCGGTGACAAACAAAAAGGGGTCGCAAATGACACCTCAGGCACGCTTCGAAGATGCTCATGCTCTGTATGCCAAGTTGGTGACGGCGTCTGCTGACGCCAAATCGGTTCAATATGAAGGTGAAAAGGTCTAGAGACGTTTGTCGCCGATGATCCAGGGCAGGAGCTTGGCGATGTTGCGGGCATCGTCATAGGCGCGGTGATGGTCGCCTTCGAGCGGCAGGCCACATAGCCGGAGCGCCCCCGCCATGCCGTAGCGCTTGCGCCGGCCCTGGCGGTCGGAAAACATTTCCTTCAGGTTGATATGCGGCGGCATCGGGTCGGCGAGTTTGTGGTGCTGGCAGTCCTGCAAGACCTGCTTGCGGTCATAGTCGCCCCAGGAGCCGAACATCGCAGGGCGCTCGTCGAGGCGCATCCAGCCCCTGAAAGTTTCGACCGCATCGGGAAAATGCGGCGCATCGGCGACCATTTCCTGAGTAATGCCGGTGAGCTGCGCGCAGAATGCCGTGAGCCGAGGCTGCCGGACCGGCCGCACGAAGCTTTGAAACTCGTCTTCAACGGTGAGGTCGGCGGCGTTTATCAGCACCGCGCCGATTTCGATGATCTCCATCTGATCGCGGGGCACCGAATTGTCATTACTGCAGGTCGCCTCAAGATCGACGACAATCAGATGTTGCACTCCATTGATCAGATGTGCGCCTGAACTATCATCTTTATTCATGGGTCGCTATTTGGGGCGTTCGGGGAGGCATTGCAATCCTGGCGGGAGTTCGCGTTCGCAGACTCAGTTGACAACAAGTTCGCGCGGCGCGTGGTTGATGGGCTCGCAGGCACCTTCGGTGACGATGGCCGTCTCGCCGAGGGATGCAGCGAGCCCGGTGTCGCCGTCGAGCAGGATCATGTGCATGAAGAACACCATGCCGGGCTCCAGCACATCCGGGTTGTCCTTCCAGATCATCGGCCAGTCCATCCAGGTCGGCGGATAGGCGATGCCCAGGGTGTAGCCGCAGGCCGCCAGCATCGCGTCGGCGTAGCCCGCCTCGGTAAAGGCTTTGACATGCGCGTCGTAAAGATCGCCGACCGTGTTGCCGGCGCGCAGGGTGTCCTCGACGCTTGCCAGCGCGTCGCCGCAGGTCTTGTACATGTCGAGCTGGCGCTGCGCCGGCTTGCCGGTGACCACGACGCTCATGGCGGCGGCATGGTAGTGGCGGTAGGCGGCGGCGAACTCATGGGTCACCTGGTCCTGCGGCGCGATCGTGTTCTTTCCGGTGTGATAGCGGACCATCAGGGCGTCTTCGCCGGCGCCCATGGGCCAGCGGCTGGCGCTCGGATCGCCGTCGCCACGCATGATCGTGTTCATCATCTCCCCGTAGATGTCGCCGAGAAACGTGCCCGGCACCGACATTGTGTTGGCCACGTCCCAGGCGGCATCGCTCAGCTCGCCCGCCTTGCGCACATAGGCGAGTTCGGCCGGGCTTTTGACCATCCGCACCTTGCGCACCACGTCGGAGGCATCGCTCAGGCGGCAGAAACCGTCCAGCGCCGCATCCACCATCTTGCCGCGCTGGGCGGTCAGGCCATAGGCGTGATACTCGACGCCGACCCGTTTGCCCTCGGCGCCGAGGTCGCGCATCATTTCTCGCAGATCGATCCCTGGATTGGCGCCTTCGCGGTCGTACCACATGCGGATGTCGTCGAGGACCGACGTCATGCGCGACTGGTGCCGGTCGGCGGTGCGCGTCAACAGGGCCATGGCGCCATCCACGGCGAAATACATGCCCTGGAACATGGTGTAGCCGCTGGTGTCGTAACCGGTCAGGTAATACATGCTTTCCTGGCGGAACAGCAGGAGGCCGTCGAGCCCGTCGGCAGTCATCGCGTCGCGGACGCGGGCCTGACGCTCCGCGAATTCGTCTTTGGTAAAGTGCAAGGCCATAGATCTGCTCCGTCAACGTGCTTGATGCGCGCGTCAGGCTACTGCAAGACACGTTCGTTCCGAAGCCTCTGTGCCAGAAAATCGAACACGGCGCGCACCCGCGCGGACGTGTGGCCGGTCTCCTTGTGCACCACATGTACCGGAACCGCGGGAGGTCCGTAGTCCTCGAGAACCAGTTGCAGGGCGCCGCGTTCCACATGCGCCGCCACCATGTAGGAGAGAACGCGGGTGATGCCGCGTCCCTCCAGTGCGGCGTCGATCGCCACCTGTGCCGAGTTCACGTTGAGCCGGGACCTCGGTTTGTGGGTGCTGCGTTTTCCGTCCCGCTCAAATTTCCACTCGGCGCCCGGGCCGGCGGCGGCGAACGCAATGACCTCGTGCGCGGCCAGGTCCGCCGGTTCGGCGGGACTGCCGCGCGCTGCCAGATAATCCGGTGAGGCGCACAACACGCGCCTGACGCTGCCGACCCGCGCCGCCGAAAGCGACGAATCCGGCAGCTCCGCGATCCGCACCGCGATGTCGAGCCCCTCGTCGACCACATCGACGACCCGGTCGACGAAGAAGGTGGTGATGGAGACATCGCGGTGAAGGTCGAGGAATTCGAGCAAGTGCGGTGCCACCACCATGCGGCCGAACATCACCGAGGCGGTGACCGAGATCGTGCCGCGCAACTCAGAATGAATGCCGGCGGCGGCGCCATCGGCGTCTTCGATCTCGTGCAGGATGCGGCGGCAGTCGGCCATGTAGCGCTGCCCCGCCTCGGTCAGCTGCACCTTTCGGGTGGTCCGGTGAAGCAGGCGGCAGCCGAGACGGGCCTCCAGCTCGGACACCGCGCGCGTGACCGATGGCGGCGACATGTTGAGACGCCGCGCGGCGGGTGCAAAGCCGGCTTCCTCCGCCACGGCGACAAACACGGACATGGTGTGTAGGCGATCCATCGTTATTCCTAAATCTGGAATAATGTATTTTGAATTATGGGTATTCAGATCTGAAAAGGAAAGGCTCAAATTGCCTGATGTAATGCAGGACTGAACCGCCGCGGCCTTGAGGGGACGCACCAGGGTTCCAACATCAGGAGATGAGCCATGACAGACACCGCCGTAACACAGGGCGCCCACCATATCGGTTTGACCGTTCCCAGCCTGGACGCCACACGCAGCTTCTTCATCGACACGCTCGGCTTCGAGCAGGTCGGCGAGAAGCCTGACTATCCCGCCGTCTTCGTCAGCGACGGCAGCACCATGATCACGTTGTGGCAGGCCGCCGATCCCGGTGCCGCCGTGCCGTTCGACCGCAAGAACGTGATCGGGCTGCACCACTTTGCCCTCAAGGTTTCCGACAGCGCGCTCGATGGGCTGCACTCAAAGTTGCAGGCGGCCGACGGGGTCGAGATCGAATTTGCACCTGAATCCCTCGGCGGCGGCGCCATGCGCCACATGATGTGTTTCATCCCCGGCGGAATTCGCATGGAGTTCATCGCCGCCTGAGTGATCAGGCAGGCCGGTGAGTTGGTCTCAAACAGGAGCATGAAGGCAATGGACAGTGCGGTGTCCCAGGCGCCATCGCCGTTTCACATCGGCGAACGGCAGGTGCAGGAACGTCTCGGGGTGCGCGACCGCCTTGAGGCGATCGGCCAACAGATGATCCGCGATCACCTGCTGGATCAGCACCGCGATTTCTATGCCGGTTTGCCCTTCGTGCTCCTGGGCAGCGTCGACGGAGCAGGGCGTCCCTGGGCGTCTCTCGTGCCCGGCCGTCCCGGCTTCGTCGAGACACCCGATGCCTATACACTGGACATCGCCGCGCGGCCGCTATTCGGCGATCCTCTCGGCGAGGCTCTTTCCGTTGGCGCCGAGATCGGATTTCTTGGTATCGAGCCCGCCACCCGGCGCCGCAACCGCCTCACCGGGCGCATTGTGGGAGTGGGTGAGGTGGGCTTTTCCATCGCGGTCAAGCAATCCTTCGGCAACTGCCCGCAATACATCCAGACACGCGACATCGAACTGCTCGATGCCATCGACGCGCCGCAGGCTGAACGGCCTGTCGGGAAGTCCAGCGCATTCGATGACCGCACCCGCGCCCTCATTGCCGCGGCCGACACGTTCTTCATCGCCACGGCGCATGAGAGTTCGGGCGATGCGGTGTCGAGCGGCGCCGATGTGTCCCATCGGGGCGGCCGTCCCGGCTTTGTGCGGGTCGAGGACGAGCGGACATTTGTCTTTCCCGATTTCTCCGGCAACCGGTTCTTCAACACCATCGGCAACATCATCGCCAATCCGAAGGCAGGTTTCCTGTTTGTCGATTTCGAGACCCGCGATCTGGTCTATCTGACCGGCAGTGCCGAGATCGTCTGGGACGGTGAAGAGGTCGAGGCCTTTACCGGCGCTGAGCGCCTGATCCGGTTCCATCTGGACGAAGCGGTTCGCGTCGAAGGCAGCCTGCCGATGAAGGTCACCTTCGGCGAATTCTCTCCGGTGCTAGACGGCACCGGAGACTGGGCGCACACCGCGCAAGCCATCAATGCCGGCGCCGAGCGCAACACCTATGTCAACTACGAGATCTTCGATACGAAACGCGAAAGCGATGTGATCACGTCGTTTTACCTGCGCCGGGCAGACGGCAGGCCGTTGGCCTCCCATGAGCCCGGCCAGTTCCTGCCGATCCGACTTAAGGTGCCGGGCGCCGATGCGCCGGCAACCCGAACCTACACGCTGTCCGATGCGCCGGGCTCAGACGCCTACCGGCTGTCGATCAAGCGCGAAGGCGGCGATGCGCTGGTGTCCAACCACTTCCACGATCATCTCAAAGTGGGTGCAAAAGTTCAGGCGATGGCGCCGCGCGGCAAGTTCGCACTCGATCCATCGGGCGAGCGCCCTGTGGTGCTCATCTCCGGCGGCGTCGGCGTCACCCCGATGATTGCCATGGCCAACCACCTGGTGAAGCAGGGCCGACGCACCATCTTCGTGCATGGCGCACAGAACGGCAGCGCCCACGCCTTTGGCGACCATGTTCGCAATCTGGCCGCCGGGCACCCGTCGTTCACCGCGCATGTGCGCTACAGCCGGCCGGCGCCGACCGACCGCCTCGGCGAGACCCATGACAGCGAAGGCCACGTCGATGCGGATCTCCTCAAGAGCCTGCTACAACTCGATGACTATGATTTCTATCTTTGCGGACCAGGCCCCTTCATGCAGGCGCTCTATGACGGGCTGAACGAGCTTGGGGTGCGCGAGGACCGCATCCACTATGAATCCTTCGGTCCGGCAACGCTCCTGAAGCGGCCGGCCGCGGCTCGCCGCGCGTCCGGCACCGAGGAGGCGGTGGAGGTGCGTTTCGACACCTTCGACATGACAACCGAATGGACGCCGGACGCCGGTACGTTGCTCGATCTGGCGGAGCAGGCCGGCCTCAACCCGCTCTATTCCTGCCGCTCGGGGATCTGCGGCACCTGCGCCACAAAGCTGAAATGCGGCGCCGTCGACTATATCGAGGAGCCGACCGGGCCGCACGAGGATGGCGAGGTGCTGATCTGCTGCGCGACGCCGAGAGCAACCGCCGGCGAAGGGTCATGCGGCGAAGATGTCGGGGTTGTGCTGGAATTGTGAGTGAGACGCTGCAATCAACTTCCTTCGTCATTCCCGCGAAAGCGGGAATCCAGTACCGCTTGTAACAACATCCATTGGATGGGTTCTCTGGATTCCCGCTTTCGCGGGAATGACGGAACTTTCGGGAGTGACGGAGCCAGTCAGTCATCCCCGCCCGCCAGAACCCGCCGCACGCAGTCTTCCACGCCACGCTCCCAGGCCGGCAGTTCAATGCCGAAGGTCTCATTGAGCTTGCCGCAGTCGAGCCGCGAATTCGCCGGGCGCGGGGCGGCGGTTGGATAGTCCGCGGTTGTGATGGCGTTGGTCTCTGCCTTCGGCCCGCCGAGGCTTCCCGAGACATCGAAGACATGCCGCGCCAGGCCGCACCAGCTCGCGCTGCCGCCATTGACCGCGTGATAGAGGCCCCAGGGGGCGGCGTCGCGTCTGGCACAGACCTGCGCCGCGATGTCGAGAATGGCCGCCGCCAGATGCAGCGCATAGGTCGGGCTGCCCACCTGATCGTCGACCACGTTGACCGAACCGTCGGTCCGGGCCTTGTCCAGCATCGTCTTCACGAAGTTGCGGCCGAACGGGCTGTGCACCCAGGCGGTTCGCAGGATGATGTGGCGCGGATTGGCCTCCGCCACTTGCGCTTCCGACTGCAGTTTCGAGCGGCCATAGACCGAACGCGGCGCCGGCGTGTCCGCCTCCGTGTAGGGCGTCTGCTTGGTGCCGTCGAAGACATAGTCGGTCGAGAGATGAATGATCGGGATGTCGCGCTTGGCGGCGGCCTCCGCAAAGGCGGCGGCGCCGGTGCTGTTGAGCTGAAACACCGCGTCCGGCTCGTCCTCCGCCTTGTCGACGGCGGTATAGGCGGCGGTGTTGATCATGATGTCCGGCCGGTCGCCGACCAGGGTGCTCTTGATGCTTGAGGGCTGGCAGAGATCAAGGGCAGGGCGTCCCACCGACAGGGCGTCGATGTCCTTGCGCGCCAGTGCCAGCTCCACAAGGGAACGCGCCACCTGTCCCTGCCATCCGGCAATCAGCAACCGCATCTGAAAGGCCTCCCTGTATCAGCGCCGGGTATAGCACGCTCCGGCGGGGAGTGAAGGTCGACGGCCACCGTCGGAACTGGGAGCTGTCTCCATTTCCGGCTGTTCTCCACATTGTCTTCCCCCGGCTTGACCGGGGGGCCCGGTAACCGATGTCCGTTCGTTGGGCATCGGCAGTGCCGCAGCGGGTTGCCCGGTGGATACTGGATCCTCCGGTCAAGCCGGAGGACGACAAGGTGAGAGGACGCGACTATCACGCGCGCAAGCA
>JAJFHL010000007.1 GCA_021775615.1 Hyphomicrobiales bacterium | reverse complement strand
GTCGCGGTGGATGTTTATCTGGAACTGCGGCACGATATGGACGTTTCGGACGAAAGCCGGTTCGGCCGGCGCATGATCGAGCGCATTCTGACCCAGTACGAAGAATTCTCCGATGACGACAAGAAGTACCTGTTGTCAATGCTGCGCCGCTACGCCGGCAGCGAAACCCGGCCACTGGTCGACCAGGTGCTGAGCGATATCGCCCGGGCGGCGTAAGAAGAAGAAAGGGTCTAGGCCTTGGCGGCTTCCTGCCGCTCGACAAATTCCAGCACCACTTCAACCAGACGGTCGGCCACCGCACTTGCGGCCGGGTCTTCACGGTCCTTGATACGGTCGCGCGCCACAAGGCGCAGTGCATCAACATGATTGTTGATGATGTCGATCGGAATGATGGTCTTCTTCTCCGGCGAATCAAGGAGCTTGCACAGTGAAGCGGCGATGACGGTCGCCAGCGGGTATCCGAGCGTGTCGCCCTCGCCCTTGACGTCGTGGGCGATGCGGAACAATTCGTCGAAATGAGGAGGGACCATACCGTGCTCGCGGACATTGTCGCGGGCCTCGAGAAGCGCGTTGACCTCATCGTTGAGCCAAGTGTCGAAGTTTTCCGAGAGCTCGCCAAGAGCAGCCTCGGCGCGCTCGATTGCCGCCGGGTCGATCCCCCCCATGCCTTTGATGGTGATCTTGCGCTTCAGCGCGTTGTCGACCGGGATCACCTCATGGTCATCGTGCTGCATTACGGTATTCATGGGAGATTGGCCTTTCTCCGTCGGGTCAGATCTGAATTTCGGTCAGGGCGTCGGCACCGCCGAGTGCGGCGTTGGGCTTTGGTTCGTCCCCCAACCGCAGGCTTGCGGTGCCGGAAGCGTGCTCGGCGGGGGATCTCCAGGCCGGCCCGAAGTAATCCTTGGTTTCCACAAATGAACGGGGCTGCTCGACGACGGCCTGTATTCGCGTGTAAAGCGTTGCCGCGGAGAAGGGCTTGCACATGAACTCGGTCACGCCCAGATCGCGGGCTCTCAGAACATTGCCTTTCTCGGCATGACCGGTGAGCATGATGATCGGCACCCGCGGAGTTTTGCAGGACTTCGGATTGCGCACCATCTGCATGAAATCGAAGCCGTCGAACAAAGGCATGATCAGATCGAGAATGACGATGTCGGGCCGGTGCATCTCGATCATTTCAAGTCCCGTCGCACCATCTTCTGCTTCGACGATCTCGCGCGACCCGAAGGAGTAGAGCATGGCCCTCAGCAACCGTCGAATATGGGCATTGTCGTCGATAATCGCGAAGCTCAACTGTTCAAACGGAATTCGTGCCATATCTCTGGGGCCCGGACCAACGCGCTGGCGCATCCTCAAACTTGTTGCTGCCCGCCGGATAATCCAGGAAAAGACACTAATCTGCCCCAATTAACATTCTCTGAAGGCCAGGAGGCCGGGCGGGGCAAGGGTCAGTAAAGGAATTGCTCGCGCAGGACACGCTCTTCCAGGCTGTGGCCTTCGTCAAACAGCATGTTGACGGAGATCGACTGATCTTCCTCGACCGAAACGACTGTGACGTCGCGGAATTCGGTGTGGTCGGCGACCGCGCTCACCGGTCGCTTGTGTTCCTCGATCACGACGATCTCAACTTTCGCCTCATGCGGCAGAATGGCTCCGCGCCAGCGGCGAGGGCGGAAGGCGCTGAGCGGTGTGAGTGCAAGCAGCGGCGAATTCAAGGGCAGGATCGGCCCTTGTGCCGACAGGTTGTAGGCGGTGCTGCCGGCCGGTGTGGACACCAGTATTCCATCGCAGATCAGCTCTTCGAGCCGGATCTTGCCGTCAACGGATATCTGCAGCTTTGCGGCCTGATAGGTCTGCCGGAACAATGAGACCTCGTTGAAGGCGAGGGCCTGATGGTCCCGGCCGTCAATATCTGAAGCGGTCATCCGAAGCGGGTGGATCTTGGCGACCGTCGCCCGCTCGAGGCGTTCCGGCAGGCCCTCTTCGCCATATTCGTTCATCAGGAAACCGACGGATCCGCGGTTCATGCCATAGATCGTTTTGCCGTCGGAAACGAAGCGGTGCACGGCCTGCAACATCAGCCCGTCTCCGCCCAGCGCGACAATTATGTCGGCTTCGGCCGGCTCGACATGGCCGTACCGGTCGCGCAGGGTCGTTGCGGCCGATTGCGCCTCGGGCGCATCGCTTGCAATGAAGGCCAGTTTCATTGGAGGGTTTCCGGTTCCCAACTTCACATAAGAGGGCACTATCTATAGCCTTTGCCGAGTTGCAAGGCGAATATTGCGGGGAGGGGCGATGACGGGCCGCTACATAATCTCGATCGACCAGGGAACGACCAGCAGCCGCGTATTGCTGATCGACGACGCAGGCGTGCCGGTGCGCAGCGTTGCCGAAGATGTCGCCCAGATCTATCCCCAGCCGGGATGGGTGGAGCATGACGCCTCCGAAATCTGGCTCAGCGTCAAAAGGCTTCTGCGCCGGATGGTCGAGATGGCCGGCGGGCCCGGGCATGTGGCGGCGCTCGGAATAACCAATCAGCGCGAGACGACGGTTCTGTGGGACCGCGAAACCGGCCAGCCGGTCCACAACGCCATCGTTTGGCAGGACCGGCGCACCGCGGAGATGTGTGCCGGTCTGCGCGAGGAAGGGCTGGCGGATCACGTCCAGTCAACGACCGGCCTCATGATCGATCCCTATTTTTCCGCAACCAAGCTGGCATGGCTCCTCGACAATGTCGAAGGCGCGCGTGTGCGGGCGTCGCAGGGACGGCTATGCTTTGGAACGATCGACAGTTGGCTGGTCTGGAACCTCACCGGCGGTACCCGGCACGCGACCGATGTCAGCAATGCCGCGCGGACCATGCTGTTCGATATCCACCGGCTGCGGTGGGATCCTGTCTTGCTGGAGCGGTTGAACATTCCCCGGGAGATCCTGCCTGACGTCCTGCCGAGCCAGGGGGCATTCGGCGAAACCGGGTCATCGACTGCCGGAGCGGCGCTGCCGATCCTGGGTGTGGCCGGCGATCAGCAGGCGGCAACCTTCGGCCAGGCCTGTTTCGAGCCGGGCATGATCAAGTCGACCTATGGCACCGGGTGCTTCATGCTTGCCAATACGGGACGCAAGGCGGCGCGATCGGAAAACCGTCTTCTGACCACCATTGCGTGGCAGCGGGGGCTGGAAATCGACTATGCCCTGGAGGGCAGCATCTTCATGGCCGGCGCCATCATGCAGTGGCTGCGCGATCAGCTTGGTCTGTTCGCCGATACGCCGGAAACGGCGGAACTTGCCGCCGCGGCGGACGCGGCCAGCGGCGTCTATCTGGTTCCGGCTTTCGTCGGACTGGGCGCTCCTTACTGGGACGCCGACGCCCGTGCCGCGATCACCGGACTGACGCGCGGGGCAGGACGCGCGGAAATCGTGCGTGCCGGGCTGGAAGCGGTTGCGTTCCAGAGCAGGGACCTGATCGAGGCGATGGCGGCGGACATGGAAAGTTCGGGTCGCGAAAAGCCCGATCGCGTGCGGGTCGATGGCGGCATGACCGGTAATGACTGGTTCCTGCAGTGCCTCGCCGACCACCTCGCCATGCCGGTCGAACGTGCCAGGTACTCAGAGACCACCGCACTCGGAGCGGGTTACCTTGCCGGCCTTGAGGCCGGTGTGTTCGCATCGAGCGATGCACTGGCCACGATATGGGCGTCGGACGCCGTGTTCGAGCCGCGGATGACAACGGATGAGCGCGAAGATCTCTATGCCGGGTGGCGCGCGGCGGTCGCACGGGTCTTGTCCTGAAGCGGCAAAATATCCTCACCCAGCGCAAAATATCTGTGTTATCGAAACGTCAGGCAAACACCCACCGCCACAAGGCCTGAAGGCTGCGGTGCGGTTATCGGCACAACGGCGGCGCTCCTGGCGAACTCTATGACAACCCACGCATTCGGGCTCGAGCGAATCGGATTGTTGTGCGTTCGCGCGCCATACATCGCCCTGATCGTGCTGACGGCCATCACCGGCCTTGCGGTCTACGGGTTCTTTCAGGTCGACTATGACGACGACCTGCGCAACCTGCTGCGCTCGGAACGAGAAACGCCGAAGCAGTATGATGAGTTTCTCAAACGTTTCCCGGCGCTGGAGAACCAGACCTTCGTTCTGATCGAAGGCGATACGCTGGTCGACAAGGCGACGCTGGAGGGCATTCGAAACCTTCATCTCGACCTTCAGTTCGTGGACGGCGTCACCCATGTCCTGTCGATGTTTTCCGCCCGGCACCGCCCGGACCGGGACGGGAACTTCAGGCCGGTGTTCCCGGAGGTTCTGCCCGACGGGGACGATCTGGTGCGTCTCGTTGATGAGGCCCGGTCCCATCCGCTGCTCGCCGAGAAGATGCTGTCAAAGGATACCACCGCCACATTGATTGTGGTCGGGATGGAGGCAAGCCTCAGAGACTATCCGCAATATGTCGAGTTCTTTGCCGAAGTTGAGTCGGTTATCGGAGATGTGCTGGACGGCCTGCCGGTGCGCGCAACGGTGACCGGGGAACCGGCGTTGCGCTTTGAGATTCTCGAGATCATCCGCAGCGACATGAGGGTCCTGAACCTCTCCGGCGGGCTTATCGCGATCCTGGTCTGCGCCCTGTTCTTCCGCCGGCCAATTCTGATTTTCCTGGCGAGCTTCGCACCCCTGGTGGGTGTTGTCTGGACCCTGGGCGGTTTCGGTCTGACGGGCGTCAAGATCACCGCCATGTCGAACATTCTGCCGACGCTGGTGCTGGTGATCGGCTTTTCCGATTCGCTGCATATGGTGTTCTCGATCAGGCGCCTGATGCGCGAGGGGCTGTCGCCGCGCGAAGCGGCGGAACGATCGGTTCGTGAAGTCGGGCCTGCATGCGCCATGACAACGGTCACGACCATGATTGCGCTGGGGGCTCTGGGGTTGAGCGAGTCCGCAGTCATTCAGCAATTCGGACTTGGCGGTGTGTTCGCGGTGCTGACCGCATTCGTGGCGGTTGTCGCCTTTGTTCCGGCACTGGCGGTGATTCTGCTGCCCTATCTCAAGGAGCGTCCGGCCGGAGCGCCGCGCAGCCTTGCCAATCGAATGGCGGTGTCCGGAAGTACCTGGATATGGAGCCGTGTGGAGCGCCGGCCGGCACTGGTCGTGGTGTGCGGCCTGGCGTTGCTCGCCCCCACCGGGGTTGCCTATTTCAAGCTGGAGTCGGCCTACGACTATCGCGAGTATCTGTCACCCCTCAGCGAGGCCAACCAGGCGGTCGACCGCATCAACGAGAAACTGGGTGGCGCCGACATCACCTTCGTGATGATCGAGCGCACCAACGACGCATCGAAGGTGCATTCTTCCGAAGTGATTGCCGCGGCACACAAGGCCATGGTCGAGCAGCCGGACATGTACAATGTCAGCTCGATCGCGAGCTTGCGGGACTGGCTGGGGCAACCGGCCGACCCGGACAGCGACGACAATGCGGACATCCTCGATGAATTGCCGGAGTATTACGCGGACCGCCTGGCGTCTCCGGACCGCGATGCATGGCTGGTGGCGGGCTATGTTCCGGCGGCGCCGACACCGGTCACCCGGGCCATCTTCGAACGGCTGGAGCGCGACCTCGTTCCGCTGCGCGAGGCCTATCCCGATTACAGCCTCAAACAAACCGGCGTGATCGTCATGTCGGCCTACGAGAGCGGCTACATGATCGACGGCTTGAAACAGAACATGTCGCTTGCGATTTTCGTGATCATGTGTGTTATCGGGATCACATCGCGGTCTTTTGTTCTGGCGGTGCTGTCGATCGTGCCGAACCTCCTGTCTCTCACGATCGTTGCGGCGGCGCTGTTCGCTTTGGGCTTCGGATTTCAGTTTACCAGTGTGGTCGCCCTGACCGTCGCGTTCGGCATCGCCGTTGACAATACGGTGCATTTTTTGCACCGCTATCAGCTGCAACGTCGCGACATGGCGCCGCGTGAAGCCCTGGCGGAAACCATGGTCAAGGTCGGGCCAGTGCTGATCGCCGCAACCGCCGTTTTGATGCTTGGCATCGGAGTGACCCAATTGAGCGTGCTGCCCATGGTGGAACTGTTTGGCCGGCTGTGCATTGTCATACTGTTCGCCGCGCTGTTTGCGACGCTGATGTTGTTGCCGGCGCTGATACTCTCGGCATCGGCGCGAATGCGAGGATTGTAAGAGTGAAGACAAACTGGAACGACAGGCGGGGCATGACGATGTCAGTCCGCTTTCTTACCGGCCTGGCGGCAGTTGCTGCGCTTTTTGTGGTGCTGAATGTCAGCGGCACCGCCGCAACCGCCGGCGTTGCCGACGAGGCCTTTCTCCAGAAACTTGTCGGGTCATGGAAGGGCCGGGGCAAGATGCGGCCGAATGCAACGGCCAAGGTCGAACCGGTCTCATGCAGGATGAGTGCGACCTGGAACGGTGGCGCCAAGTCGCTCAACCTCAGCATGAACTGCCGCGGTGTCGACGTGAACTTCTCGTCTTCCGGCGTGCTGAAGACGGCCAAGGCCAACAATGCGATCCGGGGCAACTGGAGTGGTGCGTTGGGTATTGGCGGGGCAAGCGTCCTGGGCCGCAGAAGCGGAAATGCCCTGAGCCTCAGCATGACCACCAAGGACCGGGAAACCGGCAGGACAATCCGCAACAAGGTGTACCTGCAGCTCTCGGGGAACGGTCAGCGTCTCAGCAATTCGGTCAATTCGCAGGACGGCAAGACCGGGCGGACATTCAAGTTCCTGTCCCTGTCGATGCGCCGGTGACGGACGGCTTTATTCCGCGGCACGGCGCCGGTCGAGCGCCAGGAACGACAGCCCGATGGCAAAGGCGATCGAGGCCAGCATATAGGTGATTGCCTGCGTTCCCATGTTCGGTACCAGATAGAATGTGGTGAACAGCGTGCCGAAAATGCTGCCGATGGTCGAGATCCCGTAAATTCTGCCCGACACCCGCCCTGCACTGGCCGTGTCGGTCAGCACCAGCCGAATGGCGCAGGGCGAATAGAATCCCAGCACCATCAGCGGCGCAAACAGGATCGCCAGGGCCGCCACGATTGATCCGAACCTGAAATCCGGTACCGCCTTGAAAATCGAGCTAAAGGATGCTTCCGCAATCGCGGGAACCAGCATCATGTAGAACGCCGCGACAATGATGCACGACCCAAGGAGGGCCGGGCGCGGGAACCGGTCAGCCAGCCAGCCGCCGATGAAGTAACCGATGGCGAGGGCCGCGAGCACGCTCGAAATCAGTGCCGCCCAGGTGTGGATGCCGCTGCCGAAATAGGGATTGAGATAACGGCTGCCCAGCATCTCGAACGCCATCACGACGGCGCCTGTCAGGAACGCGTTGCCGTAAATGGCCGGCAGCAGCAGCGCGCTGCCCCGATTGGACACGCCGCCGGATTTCGCCGGGTATGTGGATTTCGTGCCAGACGTGTCAACCACCGATCAAGCGCTCCATTTGTTTGCCGTTTCCGCCCTTGTGCCGCGCCCATGTGGTGTGATCATGCCGGCCGTGCTGCAGAAAACGGCTGCTGTTGGCTCTGCCGCCGGGTATATAGCTGAACCGAATACCTGTCATCCCAGGTTCGGCACCAACCACATCGCCTGGTATGGGTGCGGCGGGTGGACGTTACCGGGCACCAGTTACGATCCGAAAGACAAGCGGCCGTTCGCGCAGTATACTTTTGCCCGGATCATGATCGACTTATGTGGAATCAGCTAGGTCGATAAACGTGATCGATTGCGATATTTTCTATCAGGATTGGACGGAAAACCTATATCCGCTATTCCTGATCCCGCTCAAGCGAGTAACTTGGAAGGCACGTCATGGCGCAGCTCACGGTCGAAGAAAAGCGTGACGTTCTGAAGAAACATTTTCTGCTGCAGCATCTGCGTGACTGGGATCTGGAACTGCTCGCCAGGCATTCGCGGCAGATCGAAGTCAGCTCCGGCAATACCATTTTCCGCAAGCTCGATACCGGCGACACAATGTATGTGGTCGTGAGCGGCCGCGTGGTAATCTGCTCGCAGTCGCCGGACGGCCGGGAGGTGGTGTTCAACATCATCAACCCGGGCGAAGTGTTTGGGGAAATTGCCTTCCTCGACGGCCGCAGCAGAACCGCCGACGCGCGCGTTCTTGAGGACGCCACCTGCATTGCCCTTGATCGCCGCAGTTTCCTGCCATTTCTGGAGGAACATCCCAAGGTCGTCGTCGAACTTCTGCTGATCCTGTGCGAGCGGGTACGCAGCACGACTGTTCACATCGAGGACACCGCGTTTCTGGAGTTCCGGTCGCGGCTTGCGAAAAAGCTCGTCGGGTTCGGCCAGTATTACGGCAAGGCGGTGGAGCAGGGCTCGCGGATTGAGCTGGCCCTGAGCCAGACGGAACTCGGCGCCATGCTGCAGGCAACCCGCGAAAGCGTGAACCGTCAAATGCGGCGTTGGGTCAAGAATGGCATCATCGAGGTCGACAAGAAGTCGATCACGCTGCTTGACATGGACCGCCTCGAAGCCATTGCCGATGATTGTGAATAGACCGCTATAGGGGCGGCGTGTCAGAGCGCATTTCGGATCATCCCATGCAGAATGAGCACACTGCGGCCGCCAGCAAAGAGTCGGCCGGCCTCCGCAATGGTGCTGCCGCCGGTGATGTGGGCGTGTCGCCGCTGGCGCTTGTCACGATCGGTCTTCTCGTTGCGCTGAGTGTCCTTGCAGTGCGGTACTCCGGCGGCCTGGAAGCGGTGGAGCTCGCCACTTACGACCAGTCGGTTCGCTGGCGCACCGCGGCGCTTGACGGCGAGGCCGACGTGGTGGTGGTTGGTTTCGACGATGCGGACCTCGCCCGTTGGAGCTGGCCGGTGCCGGACGGCGTGCTGAACACCGTCATTGAGAACGCGTTTTCCGCCGGAGCGTCCGTGGTCGCCGTCGACATCTACCGGGATGTCCCGGTTGCACCGGGAACGGCTGACCTTCGCGCGACCTTCGCCGGGAATCCCAATGTGGTGGCCGCAACGAAGTATCCCTCAGAGGAGAGGGAGGGGGTTCCACCGCCCGATGTGGCCAATGCCAATCAGGTGGGCTTCACCGATATGGTTCTGGATGCGGATGGCTTCGTGCGGCGCGGCCTGCTCTATCTTGGCGGCGAAGAGGGCGTTCAAACGAGCCTTTCGCTGCAGGCCGCCCGGCTGCACCTGAAGCAGCGCGGTATCGTGCCGGCGCCGGTGGGCGAGGGCGACCGCGACCTGCAGTTGGGTGTGGCCACAATTCATCGTCTGCCCGCCGGATTCGGCGGCTTTCACGCGATCGACGCGGCGGGGTACCAGTTTCTTCTGGATTACCGCCGCGCACCCTGGCAGATCTCCACGGTGTCTTCCCGAGACGTATTTGACGGCAAGCTCGCGCCGGACGCACTGTCCGGCAAAGTCGTTCTGATCGGCGTCACCAGTCAGCAGGTCAAGGACCATTTCATCTTGCCGGTAGAGGGGCGTGCCGGGCAAAGGGCGACGTTCGGTGTCGTGCTTCATGCCATGGCGGTGGACCAGATCCTGAGGCTGGCGGGAGGGGTGAACGGGCCGACCCGGTCGCTGGCGACCTGGCTCGAAAGCCTGCTGCTGGTTGTGACGGCAGGCATTGTCATTGTAATCATCGCGCGGCGCAAGCGGCCGCTTGCATACATCTTTACCGGCGCCTGCGGGGCGACCCTCTGCATGATCGGCGGTCATGTCGGACTGCTGTATGACTGGTGGTTGCCGTCTGTTCCCCTGGCGGCGGTGACGCTGTTGACGGCATTCAGTGTCCTGTCCTGGCGGGCGCTGCTCGACCGCCGCGAACGCGTTGCGCTGGCGCGCCTGCTGACCAGCCAGGTTTCTCCTCAGGTGGCGCAGGAGCTGTGGGAGAACCGCCGCACCATTCTGCAGGGCGTGAAGCCGAGGCCGACACGGCTGACGGCGACAGTGCTGTTCGTCGACCTTGCCGGATCGACGTCGGTTGCCGACCAGCTCGCTCCCGACCATCTGGTGCGCTGGGTGAGTGACTTCCTGGAAGAGATGGCCGAGGCGGTGCTGCAGAGCAACGGGATCGTCGAAACCTTCACCGGTGACGGCCTGATGGCCGTTTTCGGAATTCCGGTGCCGCGAACCAGCCAGGATGAGATAGAGCGTGACGCCCGAAATGCGGTGAAGTGCGCGTTGCGGATGGGGCGCCGCCTGGAACTGATCAACGAGCGTATCGACCGGAGCGTTCTGCCGGCGATGCGCTGCCGCATTGGAATACACACCGGGCTGCTGTCCGCCGGCAATGTGGGAACGCGTTCGCGGATGCACTATACCGTCATCGGCCAGACCGCCAATCTGGCGGCGCGGCTTGAAGGGTTTGGCAAGGACGATCCGAAGATCGCCTGCGATCCCGAGGGCAATGCGCTCGACTGCAGAATACTATTGAGCGCCGCGACTGTTGAATTGCTGCCGGTCGAATACAATGTACAATCGATGGGCGAGCTTGAGCTCAGGGGCGCGCATGCTCCGATGACCGTTTACCGGTTGTTGGATACGGAGCGCGCCGCGCCATGAAAGAAGCCATGAAAAGAAGCCATGAAAGGAGCGCGAAGATGCAGTATCGGCGCAAGCCTGAAGAAACTGTGATCGCACCCCGCATCGCTTTGTTTGTTCTGTTGTCGGCGTTTCTCGCCGCGGCCGTGTATTTGTCGCCTGCGGCGGCATTTCAGGTTGCGGCCGGCACCGACAGCCTCAGCCCCGCCGAAACCGACGAACTCAACAATCTGGAAACCGAGGACGATGTCGACATCGTTTTCACACCGCCGGTCATCGGCGCGCCAGGCGATCGGATTGGCGCCGGCACAAGGGGCGGCATCAACCTCGTCAAACGCATCGAGCTGCTGGTTCCAAAGGGTGGTGGGCTGACGGTCAGCGCCTCGCCGACCGTCCACTGGTGGCTGTCGCAGGACTTCTCCGGAACGGTCCGGTTCAAGATCGAGCCGATCGATGGCAAACTGCCGGCCAAGGAAGTGGCACACCAGGTCGATGCAAAGTCCGGCATTCAGTCACTGGATCTGGCCGAGTTCGGACTGGAGCTGAAAGAGGGCACCATCTACATCTGGAAGATCGTCCTGCAGAAGTCCGAAGATGTTGCCTGGGCAAGCGGGCTCAGTTTCATCGAGCGGGTCTCGCCGAAGTCGGACGGAGGCGACGATGACCAGGTCGCCCGGGCACGGGCCCTGGCCGAGGCGGGTATCTGGTACGATGCGCTGACCGTTCTGGCCCGGGACCAGCGCTATGAAAAACAGCGCTCCAGCCTTCTCAAAAGCGCGGGTTTCACTTTCATGCTAGGACAATAGGGTGTTGCGGGTAGCTCCGCCGAACCATCAGGCGGCGTCCTTGTAGGCCTGCGCGGCGCGCTGGGTCGCGCTGTCGATCTCACCATCAATGGCGCCTTCGTAATGTCCGGCATCGCGAAGGATCTTTTGAACTTCCTCCCGGGTTGCTCTCTCCCATGATGACAGCGCCTTGTCGAATGCGTCGGCGGCTCGTTCGTGGCCCTTGCGATAGGCGGCGAGAAGATATTTCGCGGATCCGGCCGGATCCGCTGGGTTGCCCATACCCTTGTCCAGATTGATGGCGAGGTTCCACATGGCATCGGTCCGCCCTTTGTCGGCCGCCTTGCGGTACCACCGGTTGGCCTCTGTCTGATCCTTCCCGACACCCTGGCCTTCATCGAAGGCGATCGCCAGATTGAACATGGCGGCGGTGTATCCGCGCTCCGCCGCCTTGGTGTACCAGTCGGCGGCCTCCTTGTACTCCTCGTTGGCGGCCAGCGAGCGGCCCAACTGGTACTCGAACCGCATGACGCCCGGATATGCGGTGGCCGCGGACCTGCAGGCGGAAATTGCCTCGGCGGCCTGGGATTTCAGCGTGGAAAACGGGACCGCCGAAGTAACCCGCTGGGTATCCACGGCGTGGGCGGCGAGCCGGTCGCATTCGTGCAGCCCGGCCTTCTGGCTTATGATCGGAGCGATTTGCGGCGTGATGCCATCGGTTTCGGTTTCAGCAGTGTCCGTGGTTTCGGGTTCCGAACCGCTCTGCGCCGCCGCATAGCGTTGCATGGCGCGCAAGGTTGCGCTGTCGACCTCGCCGTTTACGGGGCCGTCATAGTGGCCGGCGGTCTGCAAAACGCGCTGCACCTCGCGGCGGGTCCCCACATCCCAGTCGGTCAGGCCCTGCTCAAACGCCCTTTGGGCTTTGGCGTGGCCGGCGAGATAGGCCTTTACGAGGTATTGTGCGGCCCCGGCGAGATCCCGTGGGCCGCCGGCGCCCTTGTCCAGGTTGATCGCAAGGTTCCACATTGCGTAGACGTAGCCCTGGTCCGCGGCGCGGCGATACCAGACGTTGGCGAGCCCCTGATCCCGGGAAATACCCTTTCCCCTGGCATAGGCGAGAGCCAGGTTGAACTGGGCGGCTGCGTGGTCGCGTTCGGCGGCGGCCTTGTACCATTTGGCGGCCTCTTCGTTGCTGTCCTCCGCCGCCAGGGCACGCCCGAGCTGGAATTCAAAACGGGCCACGTCCGGGTGCTCTTCGACCGCACTGCGGCAGGCTGATATGGCTTCGGGGATCTGCGTCAGCAAGATTTCGTAGGAAACAGCGTCAATCACCCGATCCCGGTCAAGCGGATGGGCGGCCAGCCTGTCGCAGATGTGCAGTCCCGCCCGGGCGACGCGGATGAGCGGCAGCGCGCTTTGGTCGATGTGCTCGGAGGGTGGAACGGCGTGTGAGGCGACCCCGGCATGCGCTGCCCCCATTGTGCCGCCAGGGCCGGCGCCGGATGCAACTGCAGCCGACAAGAGCACTGCCGTGCAAAGCGGCAACTGGCCACGCAGCACAGGTTTTTTCATCCTTTCCTCCGCAGTTCGTCCGGGCATTCGTTCCGTTGGCTGATCATAATGTCGATCCGAACCGATTGCACCTCCGTCGGTGGGGCGATGGATCATGGCGCTGTGAACAGGCCGACATATCCGAGCTGAAAATCCTGACCGCGCAAGTGACGGGCGATGACTTTGCGCAGATGGGCTGCGCTCCTGGTCCCGTCAATGCCGAGCAGGTCGATGTGCAGGCCCTTCATGCCTTGCGGCGAGGTCAGAGCCACAAGATGATCTGCGCCGAAGGGCTCGCTCACTTTCAGCTTGAATGCGAAGTCGCGATCCGGCCGCAGCTTGCCGTGATAGTCCTCATTGGAGTGCGTGGGCCACGGCACCAGAAACTGAACCGTGCCGTCAACCGCAAGATTGAACAGCGTCAGATTTTCGTGCCGGTGTCCATTCAGCAGGATGTTGAGCTTGGCGCCGTCGTGATGAAGGTCGTAACCTGCATCAATTCTGAGGCTGAGCGGTTGCGCTTCGGCGTATGTGCGCAGGTCACGAAGCAACAGCCACTTGTCGACAATGGGTTGAATCGGATGGAAGTTTTCACCTGATCCGGGGCGGGCAACAACATCGCCGCCAGAAGAGATCACATCGCCTTCCCTGGTGTCCCAGATCAGGTCGGCGCTGTCTCTTTCGGCAAGTTTCGTGTCGTGAAGCCGCGCCACAAGGGCTGCCGGATTCGCCACCCCCGTGATGTGCAGGAGCAACGGTTGCTGCAGTTCGTCGACAACAGGGCCCGCGTTGATGGCGGCGGTTCCGCGCGGCACCGCCAAAGCGACATCCGTCGCGCTGGACCGGGGCAGCATTTGCGGAAACTGGCGACCCTCCGACATGGTCCGGACTTTTTCGACCAGGTAGCTCTCAAGCTCCCGGGTGGTCACCAGAGCGTCGCCGTCCTGGTCCGCATGGCCTCTCAGGGCGCGGGCGAAGGACCAGGACAAGGCGCCCCGCGAAGCGCCGTCTATGGGCATTTCCAGTGCTACCTCGTGGTCCTGAACAGCGCCAAAGAACACCACATGGTCCATCTGATCGAGATCGAGGGCGGCGGCATCGCGATCGGGTGCGGGGAGTTGGTCGTCCTCGATCTTTCCGTAGCGGGCCAGTCTGGTGCGTGCCTCGCCGGCGCGTCCATCGAAACTCCGGGTCATGGTTCCTGAATGGCAACTGTCTGCGACGAAGACAATTTTGAGGTGCGGTGCGGAGGCAAAAAGCCGGTTGAGCTCGTCATCGACGATGCGCTCGGCGTTGCCGGATGCGCCGACCTGGAATCCGGCGAGGAGAAAAACCTCGTCGAGACCGTCGGCCTCGCTGCCCGATACCCGTTCAAGTTCCTGGCCGCCATGACCGGCGTAGGAGAAGATCACCGTGTCGCCCGCCTTCGCCCGGGCGACGATTTCGCGCCAGGCGCTCAGAACGGCCTCGCGTGTCGCCTCGCCATCCAGCAGCACGGTGACGTCCTGCACACCAGAAGTGGACAGCGCGGCCGCAATGTCACGGGCATCGTTGACCGCCCCATGGAGCCCGGGCAGGTGCTGATAATCGTTGACGCCGACCACGAGACCGAAGGTCTTCGCGTTCGCGGCAAGCGGAACGGATGTGGCCATGGCAAGAACGGCAGCGCCCACGGCGGCGAGCAGCCGGTTGATCCGCAAAGTCATCGCAAGGGTTCCACGCGGCAGTTCCTCATATGCTGTCACATCTTTCGAGTAGCGCAACCCACTGTGCCGATCAATCGGGTTCGGCCTGACGCCGCACAACGCAACCTGCAGGGCGGCCTACTGGAATGCGACCATCGCGAGCGCGCGGCCTATTTTGTCCTGCGACCATTCGCCCACCGGCCCCGGCGCCTCGCCGGGTCCGGCGATGTTGGTGCCTTCCCCGGGTTGATCGAGTATCGCCTCGCCTTGTGGGTTCGCCACGGATACGGCGCCCTCGAAAAGAACAACGCCATATTGCCCGTCTATGAGCCCGCCGAAGAAGTCCGTGCCCCGGATTCCGATAATCGCGACCGGAGTTCGAACGCGAATATCATCGTGGGGCACTTTACCGATCTGCCCGGTCACGAAACGGAACGCTCCGATTATCGCCAGGTCGAGCCCCAAGCGGGTGGAGGCGGGTTGAAAGACGAACTCATCTATCTGCAGGCGGGCATTCTCGCCAAGTGCGATTCGGGTTCCATCCATGAAGGTGATTTCGACACGGGCCTCGCCGCCGGTGGTGATGACATCGTTCATGTGGACGACCGATTCGACGGCAAGACGGCTCGATTTCCCCTCGCTCATGGCCTGCGCGGTTGCCTGGATGCGGGTTACCTGTCCAACCGCCGTCGCGGCCTGTGCCGCGGCTGTCAGCACCAGAATCGCTGCGGCGACGAGCGCGGCGCGGCAGAAGAGAGAGCGGGTTTGAACCATTTTGGGCGCCATATTCCAACGTTGGGCCGGCGAGAGGCATTATCGACGGTGTGGATATGGTGGTTCGGCACGCCGTAGACAATGTGCTCGGCATTGCGGCCCGCGCCGCCTGTCGGCGCTGCCATGGCTCTTTTGGTGGGACCGGTTGTGCCAATAGCGTCGGCGTTCAGTGCGTGCAACGTTCTCGGCACCGGGTGCAACATGTGTCGGAGGTGGTGTGTTCCGGCACGGTGAAGGGCAAAAAGACCTGTGGCAGGTTCCGATTCGTGTTTCAGCGGAGAAACTTCGCCGGGATGCGGAACTACTGCAATTGGAATCTGCGCCTGCACAAGGGCTGGAGCTGGACCGGAACACTGATCAACAGGAATTAGTAGATGAGGTACTCTCGACCGCAAATCTGCAGTAGATGCCTCTGACGACAGCTTCAGACCCGCTTGTTGTGGAACAATAGTTCGTGTGCTTAACACTAATGTGGATCAGCTGCGCGAAGCCTCTTTTCATTTTCGGCAAATCGTATATTCTTACTTTCGGAAGCTCTCCTCTCGGCGTCGTCGGCCACTGCCCCCGGTCGGTTATGGTGTCTTGCTTGGGGAGCTTCTTTTTTTTGTTCAGCCTTAACTGCGCTTCCTCCCGGTCACTTCCTCGGGGTCAACGGCTTGCCCGGTATGCAGCCTGGCGCAGCAACTCGTCATCGACGGCGTCGCCCGGTGAAACTTCCTGCAGGCCGTTTCCGATTTCCGGGCTGTCGCCAGCGATAAGGCCGATCAGATAAATCCCGCCGTCGCCGCGCGGCGTAACGACATATCTCATCTGGGTCAGTTGATCACCGTCCTCACATGCCGCGAACCCTGTCGAAACCTTGGTGTCGTTGACCACGCTCTTGGCGGACCCTGAAAGGAAGCTGCCTTCGCAGCCGTCGGAGACCTTCGCGACAACCGCCGCCGTCACGGTTTTCTGCGGCAGATCGGCCTCACGCGGTACGACGAAGACAAAGGCGACCTGGCCGCCGGCGGTGGCGACGGAATGGGCGAACTGAAGTGACGCGGGAACATCAGCGGGTGACAGGATCTGCGAGTCCTTCAGGCTGGCGTTGGCGACAAAGTTGGACAGTACCCTGGTGCCCTCGGCAACAAGCAGATGGTCCGAATCGGATGTGGTTTTCTGATTCTTGTATGGATTTGTAACGGCCTTGTTCTTGACGCCCGATTTGGTGTCGGCGCGCCGTGCGGTCTGGGTGTTCTGGCGGTCCGGGGTTTCGGTCCGCGGCTGTACGCTTGGTGTTTCGGTTCGTGCGACCTGGTTGTTGTTGGGCTGGCGCGAAGGTTCCCTCGCCAGTTGCTGTTCGGTGCAGCGCACAAGCTTCACCATCAGCCGCGAGGTGCCGCCGAGGTTGAAGTGGAACGATTCCTGGCTGTCCTGCAGCTCAAGCGTGCGGCCGCCGCGAAACCGCTTGACCAATTCCGCGCGACCGTCCATCGGCACCAGAACGCCGGTATTTGAATAGGCGGTTGCCGTAACGTTCTCCCACCGTGACTTGTCGATCCTGAAACGCAGCCTGATATCCTCGCCGGGGCTGAAGGACCATGTGTTCGAACTGAATCCGATCTCCCAGACAAACTCCCGGTCGACCTTCACGATCATGGTGATGCCGCTGTTGTAGGAGGCGCTTGCCAGGCAGGATGTGAATGCACCTGTTTCGTCGCTGGTATAGGCACCGCCATACCAGGCGCCGAGCTGAAACTTGGTGACCTGTTTGGCGGCAGCCGTTCCTGCGAAACCAACTGCGAGAGCCAGAACCAGAGCGATGCGTATCATCGGACAGCCTTCCTGTTCGCTGCTCGTGCACGCCCTGGAGTTTTGCTTGTTGTTGCAGGGCGCAGGAGCCTACAACGCAAAGTTTACGCCGTGATGGACGCTGATTTCAAGATGGCTTAAGCGGCCTGACGACAAAATATGCGATCAGAGCGCCGCCACCGGCTGTCCGATCACTGAACTGCATTTGTCGGGGGGACATGGCCAGGGCCGGGGAATCACTGTACCTGCGCAATCAACCCACGCAGCGCGAAACGGGAGCACGGTATGCAAATTTATGGAGCCAACCGCGAAATCGGAACGCTCGAGCACTGGCCGTTCGATAATCCGGCTTCGAACTACCGGATCATCCGCGGCAATCCGCAGGCCTCGGGCCGGCTTGACGAAGGCGGGCCGGGCGACAAAACCCGACTCGGTATTTGGCGCTGCACCGAAGGCACATTCGAGTGTACCGAGCTTGGCGATGAGCTTCAGACGGTCCTGTCGGGTCACGTGCGCCTGACAAGGCCGGACGGAACTGTCAGCGAATTCGGTGCCGGCGACACCGTGTTCACGCGCCGGGGCGAGCGCGTCACCTGGGACGTTGTCGAGGACGTCACCAAGGTCTTCTTCAGCTATTCAGAAGATGGGTTCTAGGTTCTGTGCCCGTTGCCATGATGGCGTCGGCGTACCTCGCCTGAGCAAAGTGGGGCACTTGATTATGGTCAATGACGGGTAATTTCGTTTCGCTACATTGAGCTGCGGAATCCGCGTCGAGGACCTGGCCAATGGCAGAAACGATCGAAGTACTGCGCGCCGAACATCGCGTTATGGCGCAACTCCTGGATTTGCTCAGCGAGCAGATCGACCGGTTCGAACAGGCAGAGCAGGCCGATTACGAGCTCATGAAGGAGGTCATTGATTACTTCCTGACGATCCCCGACCTCTACCATCACCCCAAGGAAAACCTGATTCATGCCCGGATGTTGCGACGGGGCGGGGCGAAGGCGGAAGGCATGCACGATATTCCTTCCGAGCATGAGCGTGTTTCAGAGCGCCTGCACGCATTCTCGCATGCGTTGATCTGTGTGCTCCTGGACAGCGAGATGTCGCGCGATCAGTTCGTCGGGATCGCCCGTGAGTTTGTCGATGGCGAGCGGCACCACATGCAGGGCGAAGAGGCGGGCTTCTTTCCCGCCGCGCTGGACCTCCTGAGCGATGAAGACTGGGCGGAGATCGATGTGCGTGTCGCGAAACTGAGGGATCCGCTCATCAACGGTGACCGGAGCATCAGATTTCAGACGATTCGCGACCGGATCACCTTGCAATGATTCGCTTCGAGATGAGCCGCTTTGGCCGGAGACCGGCCTTGCAGCGCAAGTCTGCCATGCGGTGACCAGGGGAAATGTTGGAATTTTCCTTCGCACTGGCTGCATTTTTCGTCAGCCACCGTTTGCCGACCCGGCCGCCGGTTCGGCAATGGCTGGTGGCGCGCATGGGCGAACCGGTGTTCCGGGGCGTCTATGGCGTGATGTCGGTGGCAATCCTGGCATGGCTGATCGCTGCCGCCCTGCGGGCACCCGTCGTCATTCTGTGGTGGCCGCAGCCGTGGCATGCGGCCTTTCCGATCGTGTTGATGCCGGCGTCTCTCATTCTTGTCGCCGCGGCGGCGCTCTCGCCCAATCCGCTGTCCATAAACATGAGGTCCGTGCCGTTCGACCCGGAACGCCCGGGTATTGTTTCGGTGACCCGGCACCCGATGCTCTGGGGGTTTGGCCTGTGGGCGCTGTCGCATGTGGTCGTCAATGGCGATCTGGTGTCTCTCGTTCTGTTCGGGGGACTGGGCCTGTTTGCCCTGCACGGTATGCGCATTCTCGACGTCAAGACCAAAGGACGTCTTGGAGACGATGAGTGGGCTCGCCTCGCAAGCAAGACGTCCATCGTGCCGTTTAAGGCGGTGGTGGCGGGAAGCACCAGACTGGACGTCGATCGCCGCATGCTGCTTGGAGCGGTGGCCGGTATCGCGTTCTATGTCTGGTTCGTGTTTCAGGGGCATGAGATGATCATCGGTGCGGATCCGCTCGTGCAGGTGGCGCCATGACCGGCGCCGGCTCTCGGCCGGGCAAGGGCAATGCGATTCTGTCGCGCGGGTTTCGGCCGTTCTTCCTGGGCGCCGCCATTCTCGCCGCCCTGGCGGTGCCGCTATGGGCCGCGTCGTTCAGCGGGTGGCTGGGTGTTGCCCAGGATGCGCTGACCGTCGAATGGCATACCCACGAAATGATCTTCGGCTATGCCGGTAGCGTGATCGGTGGTTTTGCACTGACCGCGGTGCCCAACTGGACGGGACGGTTGCCGGTCTCCGGCAGGCCGCTCGCCGTTCTGTTCGGGCTTTGGATCGCCGGCCGGCTGGCGCTCCTCGCCGTGCCGGTGATAGGTGAACTCGCGGTGGCGATTATCGATTCCCTCTATCTGGTGACCCTGGCGGGCTACCTGCTGCGCGAGATCGTTGCTGCCGGCAACCTGCGGAACCTGCCCATCGCCGGTCTCATGTCGGCTTTGGCGCTGGCCAATGTGTTCTGGCACGTCTCGCGTATTGCGGCGTGGGATGTGGCGGTGGCGGAACGTTGCGGCCTTGCGGTGGTGGCGCTTCTGATCGCGTTGGTCGGTGGCCGGGTCACGCCGAGCTTTACGCACAACTGGCTCAACAAGACCGGCCGCAAGGCCGACATGCCGGGAGTTACCCTGGTGGACAAGGCGGCGCTCGGACTGAGCGCGGCGGGGCTTGCGGTTTGGGTGGCCGCGCCCGACATGGTGCTGTCCGGTGTGCTCATGGCTGCTGCCGGCACTGCCCTGTTTGTACGCCTGTCACGCTGGCGTGGGGTGCAGACACTGGCCGAGCCGCTGGTTCTGATTCTCCACATTGGGTATTTGTGGCTGGCCGTGTCTTTCGTACTTCTCGGTGCGGCCACTCTGGCGCCCGATAGTATCGATCAGCAGATGGCGCTGCACGCCCTGACCGCGGGGGCAGTCGGCACCATGACGCTCGCCGTCATGACCCGCGCCAGCCTCGGCCATACAGGAGCGGCGCTTGCCGCTGATGGGGCGACGGTGACAATCTACGCTTTGGTCACCGCTGGAGCGCTGCTGCGGGTGTCGGCGTCCGGCGGGTTTGACAGCTATGCTATCCTGGTGACGACATCCGGGTTGTTGTGGAGCGGGGCGTTTGTGGTTTTTGTCCTGGCTTACGGCCCGCGTCTGGTGAGGCCCTGATCTTATGGAATTCGTTTACTTCACCGTGGTGGCCGTCGCGCTTTATCTCCTGGCGGACCGGATATTGCTGTGGATCGAGAACAGGCTCGGCCGAACCCTCGAGCAGCGCTCGGTGGTGTTTTTCCTGCTGCTTCTGGTGATGGCGCTGACAAGTTTCTGGATCATCCAGATGGTCGCCGAATAGACCTTTCCACCCTCATTGCCCGGGAACGCTTGACTTTCGTCAAGGCTGAATCCGTCCGCCCTGAATAATCTCGAAACTGAAATGACTGGGACCGCTTGCGCCTCATGCGCCGGCGATGCGGGAGGAGACGCAGACATGGCCAACAAAGCGACGGCAGATCCGAAAGACACGGGCGAGGAAGAGATCCCGCTCATGCAGAAAATCCTCGATAACCATTTTCTCCTGCTGTTTCTCGGCGTTGCGATGCCCACTGTCCTCTACATCATCTGGGGCGTCATCGAGGTTGCACAAATTCCGATAGCCGACTGAGCGGGAGGGCGACATGGCAATTCATCCGCCGGAAGAACGAATTTGGTGGAACGAGAAGCTCACCAAGATCGAACTGACCTGGATCACCATCGCGTTCCTGTGGGGTCTGGTGATGTTCTTCGCCATGATCTATTGGCACATGGTGGGCGAGCAGAATCTCTCCAACGAGGCCTACAAGATCAAGCCGGATGTGTTCGGCGAGCGCACCGAGGCCATGACCGAGAAATACACGGTCCGCGAAGAAGGCGACACCGGCATTCCGGTCGTCCATCCGCCGGCGGGGACCGAGGTCTACATGCTGGCGCGGCTGTGGGAATGGTGGCCGATCCTTGAGCTGGAGAAGGGCAAGACCTACCGTCTGCATCTGTCCTCGCTCGACTGGCAGCA
>JAJFHL010000060.1 GCA_021775615.1 Hyphomicrobiales bacterium | reverse complement strand
TTGGTGTCCGGTTCGATCGGATCCAGTTGAGCCGAAAGCCGCTCATGGCAGATGTTGTAAAGCCGGACTGAGAGTTCCTGTATTTTCTTGTCGTCTTCCGAAAGCGCGGCCTGCGCCAGCTGGATTGAGAGCTGAGGCAGGACGTCGGCCGCGATGTCTTTGAAAAGCCAGTTCCAGACGGCGTCGCTGGAGTTTCTTGCGATACGGCCCGTTTGCTTGTGTTCGGTCGTGCGATTGACGAGCAGTCCCTCGAACGGCCGGCAGAAGACCCGTTGCGGCGACGCAAGCCGCACGCAATCCATGTTCGCTTTCCTGATAACCTCGCGCGCCTTAGCGAGCACGAGTTCGTGGGGGAACGCATCACCGCCCATCAAACGATCGCGTTCAACCTCACGGATAAGAAACTCCGCCGCCTTCGGTGTCAGTGCGGTGAGATAAGCGTCCAGTTGTTCGGCTTTAAGCTGTTTTAGATCCATATCCGAACCCGACATCGTGGTCCGGCGCAGACTCTCGAAATCCACGCACTCAAACGACCTTCAATAGTCTAGAAAATCGTTTAACATATGGTTGAGGTCGTCGTGGCCGGCGCGGAAAACTGATTGGGCGTCTTGCCGATTCATCTCGATTTGGCGGAAAGCGACTTTGAACCCGGCAAAGTGAGTTGCACCTGGAGGCCTCCGGCCCCTGACAGGCCAAGCCGAATGTCACCTTCGTACATGGCGACAGTTTCTGCGACGATGGAGAGACCGAGGCCTGATCCGGGTTTCGTTTCATCGAGGCGCCTGCCGCGAACCAGCGCATCTTCACGCTGTTCTCTGGGCAGCCCAGGACCATCGTCTTCGACAATAATGATGATACTGCCGGTTCCCGGCGCTTGAGTGGGCGCCTGGAACCGGGTGCGCACCACAACTTCGCGTCTGGCCCATTTGAACGCGTTGTCGAGAAGATTTCCGATCATTTCTTCCAGGTCCTGCCGTTCGCCCCGAAAGCGGAGTGACTGGTCGGTCTCGACGGTAACGACCAATGTCTTCTGGACATAGATGCGTTTAAGTGTCCGCACCAGGCTATCGATTATGGGAAGCACGTCGGACACTGCGCCAGGCGCATGAGCCCGCGCCGCCCGCCGGGCCCGGTCCAAGTAAAGGCCAACTTGATCGGTCATAATTTTTGCCTGTTCGACGATCTTCCTCGAAGATGCCGTCTCGGCCTGCTCGGCTTCGTTTCTTACGACACTCAACGGAGTTTTGAGGGCGTGAGCCAAATTACCGACCTGGGTCCGGGCGCGATCCACTATTTCTTTGTTCGCCTGAAGCAGCGCGTTGAGTTCTTGCACCACCGGCTGCAGTTCTATGGGAAACTCGTCCTTCAGCGTCTCAGCATCGCCCTTGCGTACATTGACCAGTCCTGCCCTTAGTCTATGCAATGGTTGAACGCCAAACCGCACCTGCAGGAGCACTGCCATAACCAGCCCGGCAGCAAGGATTGAAAGCGTCACGAGCAGCGTCTGGTCGAATGCAGCGATCTCGGCCTCCAGTTCATCACTGTTGCCGGTGACCACAAACGACAAGGCCTCCGCCGCACCGTCAATCTCATACTTCTGCTCAATCACGCGTAGCCGGTGCCCCTCCGGCCCCATCTCGTAGAAACGTGCCAAGCCGTTGTCGTCACGTTCGTCATACGCATTGATCGGAAACACGAGCCTCTTTTCCAGCAGAGAGGCCGAGCGGATTTCGGTGGTCGAGTTCTCTTCGAGTGCGCTGACCTGCCAGTACCACCCCTGTAGTGGAAATACATAACGACTGTCGCCAAGGTCCGCCGCCTCAGTCAGCTGCCCTGTGGCATCGTACTCGATGTTCGCCAGCAGGCCGTCCAGGGTCAGGAGCAACCGTTCATCGAAGGTTCTTTCAACAGCTGACCGGAACAGTGAGGAAAAGAGGTAACCGGCGATCACCAGTATCAGGATGCTCCATCCTGCAGACGTGGCGATAAGACGAAAGGCAAGAGATCTATGCTGCATCGTTTGGATCGGACAGACGATAGCCCAGGCCACGCACCGTCTCCAACAGATCCAGGTCCAGCTTCTTGCGAAGTCGACCCACGAAAACTTCGATTGTGTTCGAGTCTCTGTCGAAATCCTGATCGTAGAGATGCTCGACAAGCTCGGTGCGCGAGATCACCCGGTTCATGTGGTGCATCAGGTAGGCCAGCAAGCGGTACTCCAATGAAGTCAGCTTGATTGCACGACCATCGACCGTCACACGGGCGCTCTTGGTGTCAAGCATGATGGGTCCGCAATGCAATTCGCTTGAGGCATGTCCTGCGCTGCGTCTCAGCAGGGCTCTTATGCGCGCAAGAACTTCTTCCATGTGAAAGGGCTTTGCAACGTAGTCGTCGGCCCCGGCATCGATGCCGGCAACCTTGTCGCTCCACCTGTCCCTGGCGGTCAATATCAGAACAGGCATTGTACGGTCGTTCCTGCGCCAGCTCTCGAGCACGCTCACCCCATCCATCACCGGCAGTCCAAGATCGAGAACCACCGCATCGTAGGGTTCCGTGTCGCCGAGATGATGGCCGGCCTCACCGTCGAAAGCCGCATCGGTGGCGTAACCGGCTTCACTTAACGCCGCCACCAACTGTCGGTTCAGATCTGCATCGTCTTCGACGACGAGCAATCTCATATGCGGGCATCCCTCAATCTCGATATCGGTTTCACGCCGTCTCTGCCCCTATCGTCCGATTACGCGACCGGTGATCGCATTAACGCGCACCTTGCGCACGTGCCCTTTACCTCTCAGCTTCACTATATAAATTGCTCCACGCAGCCTGACCGCGAGTATCTTTCCGCCGAACACACGCTGGGCGCGCTTTGCCGCAACGGACGGCGGAATGAACCCCCGGCCAGGTGATTCGGATTTCTTCGGCTTCAGATTGAGTTGGGCTTGATACAGCTTGGCGCTGTATGAAACCGTGGTCCGCTCGGTACGTGGCGCCGCACTCCCGAGGCACATCTCGCCAGCGACTGCCTCACAGCAGAACGCAAGGGCGACGCACATAGGTAACGTATTTTGCAGCAGGTTCATCAATGCAACCCAATATCGTTGCAGGGTATCCTCTGCAAGATGAATGCCGCATGAACTTCTCTGCGCGAAAAATCCTTCGGCTACAGGGTATTAAGACCACATGCGACGCACTTCTGGCGACGCGTCATTTCCAGCAACAGTCGAAATCGGGTGGACAGTTCGGTGCGCTTCAGAGGCGTCAATCTTAACAACTCCCCTGAGCAGGTATGCAATGGCCAAACCGACCACAAGGGCCACCAAGGATAGCGCAACAACAGATTTGATCGATCGCCTCCTGTTCGAGCTGTAGAGCAGATTCTTCCGGGTTTGAAGCGTAACCGGCTTTTGGTGGGGGGGTCTGGTTTGGGACATTGCTGGATAACGCTCTGAATGGACGCGGATGGGTTGTATTCAGCCAAACCGCAGGGTAACGCTTCTGCGATACTCAGCTATACGCTAGGCCCAGCTCGGGCTGCGGTAAAGGGCGTTCTGGTTTGCAGGGATGCAAGGGATCGTTGTAAAAGAAATAGCGGCCGATAAGAGCAGTGGGTTCGAGCCGCCTCGACCAGTGCGGAACGGCATCGTGTCTGTGAAAACGGCAGGCTCCGTCCGACGGATCCGGGATATCGGATGCGAGAATACCACAAAAAGTCCCAAAAACACGGCAGTAGACGGGATCAGCGAAGCCGTCATGTTTAGGGCCGGCGCCAGCAATGGGCTCGCACCCCGAATTCGCCCGAAGTGTCTGGCAGATGACTTTCACCGCCTCCGCAGTGCCCTTCGTGCTCAACTTCTCCAGGCAAGTCCGCACCGTCCAAAGGATCGCGATCTGCTCTTCGACGACATTGCCATCTGCAAGATCGCAAACAATGTTCACAATGCGTGCAAGATGCTCGTGGTTGAGTGCTGAGGTCATGTTTTTTAGAGTATAGGATTTTTATCCTATGTCAAGATTGAACCATAGTTTCGGATAAAATTGGCACGCACATGCCGCGCAAAACCAGACCGGTCCGGGTCGGAGAACCAAGGCAACACTATCGGTCTTGGCCTTTCGGCCCATGCCTTTGGCGAAACCCGCTTTCTCGGCGTAAGCCGGCTTCCTCGATGAGCTTTCTGTGGTCTGGATCCGACAGTACTACCTGTCTGGTCCTGTGCGAACCATGGGCATTCACGCCTTCGAACATAAGATAAAAATTCAACACACCAAGCATGGTCCACTTGACGATTTCCGGCATGTCGGAGACAGCGTACCACGCACCTGTCAGCATCCAATGCCAGACAAGAAAATTAATCAACGCTATGAAAGGCGCGGCGAATCCAAAGCGAACGATATTGTTTGGCGACCAGACCTTGTCGCCGCCCTGAATGGCAGCAAGTTGCTCGTTCCGGCCCTTGCGGTAGTTTAGATACGCCAAGCGTTCCTTATGAGCTATGCGCTTATCATCGCGTAACTCTTCCCACTTGCGGTCGAGTTGGCGCTCGGCCAATCCAAGCAGCGATGGCAGCAACGTCGAAGCAAGGCCTATCAGGATCGTGATCATCGGATGTCCGCACCATGTGTCATTGGTTTAACTCGGAGGCAAGGTTTCGGAGCACCGTGTAGACGCCCCCACAGAAATCAATCCCATCGAGCCGATGTTCCGCCAAGTCAGAGAGCGTGTAAAGATCGCCGACGCTGTGCTTCCCCAAAAACATACGCGCGGCGAAAGTATGATGGCAGCCGGGATTACGGCGATGATCCATGTTGTCATCGGTCTGTTTTCTTGAGCGCTGAAAAAACCGAGATTCCGATTAGAGTGCACAGGGTCGCGAACAATGCGTGCCCTTGATCGAGATAGTGCATCCAGGGAAAGTTCTCCAGTTGTTGCAGGACGCCGAGCAAGAACGCCGGCGTGCCGCCGAGCAACGCCACAATGTTCGAGCGGATACCTTTCCAGCGGTCTCGCTTGACATAGAGATAGATGCCGCCGGCCGCGAATAGTCCGGCGATGAACAAGTAACCGAGCATGAATCAGCTCTCCTTCTTAAAAAATTTGGCAATCGCTTCGATGATCTGACCAATCAGGCTCCTGGCGCCTGCGGCAGACTTGCCTCCATTGCCCCTGGAATAGGACGATGGCTTGCTCAAGATCTGGTAGAACGAGTGTTCAGGCGCGCCGCCGTCCATTTCAAACATGGCGAAACAGTCATTGAACCACTCGGCCGCCGCGTCGAGATACGCACCCGTACCCTTCGGATGCACCAGCATTTTCCAACGGTTCCGTTGGCCGCCGTCATGGCGGACTGACCCGGCGTTGTAGCCGGCACCAGCCTTGGGTGGATCATGGTTCGTTTTTAAAAATTGCCGTGCCATGTAGGCCGCTGCAACTTGAATTGAGTTTCCGGGATCCAGTAGCCAGTCGCGATCAATCGAGCTGTCTTTCAACAACCACTGAGCTGTGGCGATGAGGGTTTGCATAAGGCCCGGCGACACGCGATCGGGTGTTTGACTGTCAGAGACATACCCCGGTTCCTCCCGTACCAAATGAGCACGACCACGTGTCTCGACAGCAGCAGTCATGATGAGGAGCTCCACCGGCACACCATAATGGCGGGCCCATTTGGTCATGGAGCTCCCGTAGTCACTCCAAATCCGCCTAACCGTTGCAGGGTCACCAGGCGTGCGTGGATAAGAGCCCGCCACCTGAATCCCCTTGCCGGTGAGCTTCCACCGCACGGAGCCTCTAAAACCCGATCCATGCACCGTGGTCAGCGCCTCGATGTCGACGTGCTCCAGATTGACAGGAAGGTTCGGCGTGGGATTGGGCTTGGTCGCCTGCGCCGCGTCCCCGCCCGGCGGCATATCAGTTCCATTCCAGTACGCAAACCAACCACGGTCGAAACACAGCCCGGGGTCCTGCTTTCTCTGTGGCGTAATGTCGTCATGACCTAGCACCTCGAGAATGTCGTACTCTTCTTTGAGTGCCCAGATGATCGCGTCAAGCTCGCTCATCTGCGCTTTTGTGAACTTGTGCCAGCCGCACTCACCCAGCCAGCCGGCAACCTTCTCGTTGGGGTGGCGTCCTACGTTCACCTCATGGGGCTCATACCAACGGGATATTCCGTGTTTGGTGTTCTGCCGCCATCGTCCGTTGTCGCCCGCCTCATTCAGCCAACCGCGGTTGCAGACTTCTATGCCGATTGAGGACGCATTCAGGCTGTTGTAGCGCCTGCCCTTGTGGACCCAAGTGGATTGCCCGGCATGCCATAGGCGATCGTTGAGCTCTCCGATCTGAGCCACCTCCCCCTCCTGGCCCAGAACCAACTGAACGGACGCTTTGCGCCCCTTGTTGTGGGCGAGCAGGTCGGTCATGGCCTCGAA
>JAJFHL010000059.1 GCA_021775615.1 Hyphomicrobiales bacterium | reverse complement strand
GGCACGTCATGAGCGACAAACCGCTGACCGTTGACGACTACCCGATCGCCGAGCACCGGCCCGAACTGGTGCGCGGTGCAGCCGGCAAGGGCCTGGATGACGTGACCCTGGCAACGCTGCACAGCGGAAAGGCGTCAATGGAGGATCTGCGCATCACACCTGAGGCGCTGCGCCAGCAAGCGTCGATTGCCCGTGACGCCGGCCGCAGCACGCTGGCGGACAATTTCGAGCGGGCGGCCGAGATGGCCGCGATCCCCCAGGACGTGATCATGACGTATTACGAGTTGCTGCGGCCGGGCCGGGCGAAGGACAAACAGGCTCTGCTGGAGGCTGCCGCGCGGCTGCGCGCCGACCATGACGCGCCGTTGATGGCCGCGTTCGTCGAGGAAGCAGCCGATGTCTATGAGCGCCGTGGGCTGTTCAGGTTCAGGTACTAGATCGTTTCACGTTCACACGGAAACGTTTGATGGCGCCAAATCGGTTCGTCCGGTAAGGCGCGGTGCGCAGCGCGATGTGGTGCATCGGGCAAGCGCCGCAACGTGACTGGAGGACCGATTTGGCCCATCAAAATGACTCCGAACTCACCGAATGGGCTCTAGCCTTCGCCAACATTAAGCAATTCTTCCATGAAGATACTCAGCAGCTGCGGCCGGCCATCGACTTGCGCCTTTGCGTAAATTCGAGTGCATTGAGCACGCACGGTGCCCTGCGCTGTTCCTCGCATCTTCGCGATTGAATCATTGTCTATGCCCTTGAGCACCATAAGCGCTATCTCCCGTTCCGAAGGGGTCAGCCGCCATTGATCAAAAAAGGCATCGATCAGGTCTGCCATTTCTCCGCGGGCCGCTCGGATGCCAAGTTCCATGGCAGCCATACGATTAAGCAGGTCGCGGAGTTCGCGCATGAGGTAAATGACACCCGCACACAAGGCCAGGGCAGCGACCGCTTCGAGGATCAGGTGAAGGTCATCAAGGTGATCGCCGTGGCTCAAATCGAAGATTACATCGCCAACAAAGAATATCGCACATAGCGCCTGCAAGAGAATGATAGCGGCGAGCGTTATGGCCCGCCGCTCTCGTTTCATTGCAGGGAAATAGCGCGCAATCATTCGACCGATCTGTCCCGCGGAACGCGTTTGCGCCCGTCAATCATGGACCGAACCAGAGGTACACCAGTCCACCAGGAGTCGAACAATACACCACCGATATGCAGCACGATTGAAACAAGAAGCCAGTTGAATGCGATTTCATGAGCCTCTTCCACCCAATCAACGCCGAAGAACTGCATCGTGCCCATCATATAGCCTGTCGCGCCGAGGAACAGCACGGTCGCCCAGATATTGTAGACCATCAGTGCCCCGAGTGGGTTGTGGGACAGATGCACGGTTGTATCGCCCCTGGACAACGCCACCAAGTGCCTCAACGCTGCAGCCGGGTTGGGTGGGAAAGCTGACAGCCTGGCATGTCGCGAGCCAAACAATCCCCAAGTCAGCCGGACACCAATGAGACCGAGCGCGACATATCCGACCCACTCATGCAGGGCGCTTTCTTCGTCTACAACCGCCCCATTGAGCACGATCGTCAGTGCAAGCCCCCAGTGGATCAACCGGACAAGCGGGTCCCAGACCGCGACGCTGCGGGCGCCTGAGCGCCCGCAGTCAGATGTACTGCTCACCGACATGATCGGTTCATTTCATTTTCAGCTTGATGACTTTGCCCGTCACCGTGCTGACGTAGACCTCGCCCATTTTGTCGTCCTTGACGAAATAGACTTCGATCATGCCGTCCTCCAATTCCGACTTGCGGACTTGATAGCCCATGTCGGTCAGCCTTGATTGCACTTCCGGCACGGTTGTTCCCAGAATTGTGTCCATGGTCACTTCTGCTGCGAGGGCCGGGCTTGCAAAAGCCAGAACGGCCAGAATGATCAGTTTGCGCATCTTCATATCTCCTTTGATTTGAGCGCGGACGGTTGCCCATCCGCGTGAATGAAGATGATGGCAATCTGCTGATATCTGAATTGCAGGAGAGCTTACATTGGGTGAAGTAAGCCTGTGCTTACGAGACGGGCCGCCTACAATCCATGTGTGCCGTTACAGAAGCCGCTGCAAATCCGCCTTGGGTCATTTTGCCCATTCAGCAGGGCTCACCGAGCCCGTCCGGACCGCACGCCAAAGCAGGCGCGCCCGCGTGCATGAAAGCCTTTGGAACCGGTTCTACCCAACCACCCGGCACATGGAGGCCGCACAGCGGCGCAGGCCCTCTTCGGCTGTCGGGATCAGGCCGCGCAGGGAGATGAAGCCGTGGATCATGCTTTCAAAGCACACGTAGTCCACCTCGCAGCCGGCCTCTTCCAGCTTGTCCGCATAGGCCTTGCCGTCGTCGAGCAGCGGGTCGAAGCCCGCCGTCATGACCACGGCCGGCGGCAGGCCGGCGTGCGACAGAGCGTAGGCGGGCGAGGCGCGGGGGTGGGTCCGGTCGACCTCGTCGGGCAGATAGGATGCGGTGTAGAACGGCATGGAGTTCAGAAGATAGCCGCTTGAATAGAGCCGCTTCGATTCCGTGTCGGAGGCGTGGTCGGTGACCGGATAGATCAGCATCTGGAAGGCGACCGGCGGGCCGGAGCGGTCGCGGGTGTCGAGGCTGACCACGGCCGCCAGATTGCCGCCGGCGGAATCGCCGCCGACCGCGATCCTGTCACCCGACACGCCAAGGTCCCGGGCGTGGGCATGGGCCCAGGTGAACGAGGCCCAGGCATCGTCTGCCGCCGCCGGGAACGGATGCTCCGGGGCGAGCCGGTAGTCGACAGACAGCACCTTCGCCTTCGACGCGTTGGCAAGCACCCGGCAGGCGGAATCATGGGTGTCGAGACTGCCTCGGATATTGCCGCCACCGTGATAGTAGATCAGGAGGGCGCCCTCGCCCGGCGCACAGCCGCCCGGCGTATAGAGACGGGCGCCGAGGTCCCCGGCCGCGCCCGCGACCTGGATGTTCTCCACCGACGCGATCTCCGGCGGCTCTGCGTCCACCGCCCTCATGTCGCCTTCGAACTCGGCGCGGGCCTCGTCCGGGTCCTGCTCTTCGACCGGCGTCGCGTTGGGGTCGCCCGGCTGCGCCAGGATGTCCTTCAGGATCGGATCCAGCTCACTCATGACGTGATGTCCCCTTGGGAAACCGGCGGCACGGCTGCGGTCATGCCGCCTTGCTGAATCGTTTCGAGAAGTGCGGCGCGACCTCTTCGGCAAACCGTGTCATCCAGCGCCGCCTGGGCTCTTCCGGCACACCGGGGGTGGCGGTCTGAAGGAAGATATGATTGAAGCCGGCGTCAATGAATTCCTGCGTGCGCTGACGCACCGTCTCCGGCGAACCGACCAGCTGGAAGCGGCACCAGGGCGGAATGTTTTCCGGATCGCAGCGCGCCTTCCAGGCTTCGAACACCTTGCCCCAGGCGGTGTAGGTTTCGAGGATGCGGATGTGGTTGTCTTCCGCCTCGTAGTGGTCGACCTGGGCCTGCATGAAGCGCGGGATATAGGTCTTGGCTTCCTCGATGGCATCTTCGTCTGTGTCGCCGATGATGCAGTTCACCATGATCGGCAGCATGCAACTGTCGACATCGAGGCCGTTGCCGCGGGCCCGTTCGCGCCAGCTGTCGACGGTCGCCTTCTGCTTTTCAAGATCGCCGATCGAGGTGCACATCACGGGGATGCCGAGATCTGCCATGATGTCGCCGCTCTCGGGGCTGGCGCCGACGGCGCCGTAGAAGTGAATGCCTTCGGGGTTCACCTTGGGGCGCAGCCGGGTCGGCAGCGGAACGCTGAGATGCTTGCCTTCATAGGTGATGGTGTCCTCGTGCAGCGCTTTCTGCACGATTTCGAGGGTTTCGCGGAATCGGTCCCGGGTCTCGTCCATATTGGGAATACCGAAGCGTTCGAATTCGAGGATCGCGGTGCCGCGCCCTACACCAAGATGGATCGGCTTGTCGGTCAGCATGCGCAATTGCGCGATGTCTTCGGCGAGACGGAGCGGTTGATACCACGGCAGCACCAGAACGCAGGTGCCAAGGGCAATTTCGGGATAGCGCCCGGCGATGAAGGCCAGAAGCTGCAGCGGATTGGCGGTCGGGAAATAGTCGGAAAAATGATGCTCGATCATCCAGGCGGTCGAATAACCGAGAGAAATGCCGTGTTCGACATCGTTGAAAATCTCGCGATACATGGCCTCATCGCTGGCGCCGGGTTCGCCGACCGCCGTGATCACAAAGCCAAAGTCGATATCTCTGTTTGCCATTGAGGCCTCCGTGAGCCGAAATTCAATGGTTCAAAGATTAGACCATTAAGCGCATTTTGCCAATAGCTACGGTATCAAAGCGTTACGGCGGATGCGGCCGCCCTGGTCAGGGTGAAGCCTTCATAGCCGTTCGCCGCAACCTCGTCGCAGGCCTGGGTATAGGTCTTGTGACCGGCGACAAAGGCCAGAAAGACACGCGGCTTGCCGGGAACATTGGCGCCCATGTACCAGGAATTGGCCTTGGGATAGAGGGTCTTTTCGCCGACTTCGCGCACATGCCTCGCCCACTTGTCCTGCGCGTCCTCGGTGGCCTCCGCGGTGTCATAGCCCTCCGTCGCCATGTAGCGCAGGCAGTCGGTGATCCAGTCCACATGCTGCTCGATCGAGACGAACATGTTGGTGAAAATCGACGGGCTGCCGGGCCCGGTGATGGTGAAGAGGTTGGGGAACCCTGCCATGGCCAGCCCCAGATAGGTGCGCGGGCCGCCTTCCCATTCGTCCCTCAGCGAACGCTCCGCCCGGCCCCTGATATCGATTTTCAGGAGCGCCCCCGTGACCGCGTCGAAGCCAGTGGCGAAGACGATCAGGTCGACATCGTACTGGGTGTCGCCGGCCTGAATGCCATCAGGCGTGATGCGGGTGACGGGCGACGTCTTGAGGTCGACCAGGGTGACGTTGTCGCGGTTGTAAGTGGCGTAATAGTTGGTGTCGACGCAGAGCCGCTTGGTGGCGATCGGAAAGTCGGTCGGGCACAGTTTTTCCGCCAGGTCCGGGTCGTCGACCATCCGGCGGATCTTGTTGCGCACGAACTCGGCGTAAAGGTCGTTGCTCTCCTGATTGCTGGTGACATCGGCAAACGTGTTCTGGAAATTGAACCCGCCCTGTTTCCAGCGCAGCTCGAACTGCTCTTGGCGCAGGTCCTGCGGCACCGCGGCCGCTGATTTCAGGTTGATCTCATGGGTGTCGTAGAGGATGCCCGATTCGGAGGTCTTCATGCGCTGGCGATACTCGGCGTACTTGGCCTTGTAGGCATTCTGCACTTCAGGATCGAGCGGGCCGTTCCAGGCCGGAACGCTGTAATGCGCGGTGCGCTGGAAGACCGTCACATGGTCCGCCGTCTCGGCGATGACCGGGATCGACTGGATTGCAGATGAACCGGTGCCGATCACGCCGACGCGTCTGCCTTCGAAATCGACGCCGTCATGCGGCCAAAGCCCTGTGTGGAACCACTCGCCCCTGAACGCGTCAAGCCCCGGCAGATCCGGCTTGCGCGGCGCCGAAAGGCATCCGGTCGCCATAATGCAGTATTTTGCGGAGTACCTCTCGCCGCCTTCCGTCTCGATGTGCCAGAGGTTGGCCGCTTCATCGTAGGTGGCGCCGGCGACGCGGGTGTCGAACTGAATGTCGCGCCTCAGATCGAACCGGTCGGCGACATGGGAGGCATAGTCGAGGATCTCGGGCTGGGGCGCATAGCGCTCCTTCCATTCCCATTCCTGCTGCAAATCGTCGTCGAAGGAATAGGAGTAGGACATGCTTTCGACATCGCACCTGGCGCCCGGATAGCGGTTCCAGTACCAGGTGCCGCCGACATCGCCGCCGGCCTCGAGTACCTTCACGCGCAGATCCATCTGGCGCAGTCGGTGGAGCATATACATGCCGGAAAACCCGGCCCCGACGATAATGACGTCGAGCACGCCGTCCGCGCTTTCAGACTTTTTCAGCATGAGATCCCGCGTCCTCCCATTGCTTTGCGAGCGGGCGCTACAAGGTTACGCATCGCCCGCCGGCTTCAGCAGATCCGCCATGGCCTTGCGGGTCGCTTCGACGTGCTGGCGCATATGGTGCTCCGCCGCATCAGCGTCGCTGTCCTTGATGGCGTCGAATATCGCCGCATGAATATCGTTTGCGTCGGTGCGCAGCTGGCTGAACACCGCACCCACGGGCAGAAACATCGCCCGGCGCATCTTTTCCGCGCCCTCGATCAGATAGGGATTGGCGGCGGCGCTGGCGATGCCGAGATGGAACTCGGTATCCGCCGCGTTGAACTGTGCCGTGATGTGGGCGCCATGTTCGCCGCCAGGGTCTGCCGCCAGTTCGGCCATGCGCTCGAGCACTTCGCCCAGATAGACAAGGTCTTCGTCGGTTCGGCGCTCCGCCGCCAGCCGCGCCGCCATGCATTCGACCACAAGCCGGTAGTCGAAAATGTCGTTGAGTTCGCGTGCCTGCTTCTTGAGCCGGGCGCGCAGGGTGCGCGTGTCCATTGCATGCAACCGGTTGACGACAAGGCCGCCATGGGCGCCGCGCCGCACCGAAACCACGCCATCGGCCTCCAGCACCCGGATGGCCTCGCGCACCGTGGCGCGCGACACACCAAGCAATCCCGCGAGATCGCGTTCCGCCGGCAGCCTGTCGCCGGGGAGAAACCGCCCAAGCTGGATGGCGCGGCGGATCTGGTCGACGACCAGCTCATGCGCCTGGGCGTGCTCGATCCGGTCGATCGGCGAGGGTTGCTCCGCGGTGCGTTCTCCGACTGTCGATGTATCCATAAGAATTTGTGCCCCGTCCGAACTGAGATCTCTGCCCGATCTTACCTCCGGCAAGTGCCGGCGCAAAGGTCAAAGGACTACAAAATTGACCATTGCACCAATTTGTTACTATGCTACGGGTGTTTAGCTCTGCAAAAAATGTAGAAGGCCGACCTTCCCCAATGCCGGACAGCCCGACATCACCGCTTCAAACCCACGCTGGCCTCGGCTACCGGATTCGCAAGGGCACGTGGGCCGATCACCAGATCTCGACCTATACTCTGGCCGAACAGGCCATCGCCGAACACCGCTTTCAGGATGCGGGTGAACTTGGCCGCTACACCATCCGCGAAGCGCTCGAGGCCCATGAACTCTATCGCGACTGGCTGGCGCAGACCGAGCAGTTCATCATCGACGGTGGCGTAAGCCGGACCGACATGGATGGCGAGCAGACGCGCATTGCAGAACTGCTGAGGCTGCCGGACGGAGCGACCTTCGATCCGGAGGCGGGATGGCAGGCCTATACGGATCTGATCGAGAGTTTTTCCTCGGCCTGCACCTCGCTCAACGGCGGTGCCGCCCTGATCCTTCTGGAAGACGCCCGCCAGGCATGGCGCCTGACCCATGACCGCAAGCATGACTGGCTGTGCTTCCTCATCACTTTCGCCGCCGAACGCCTTGGCGAGGCGCAGGTCGGCCCCCTGTGGGACGTGCTGCTGGCGCCGTCATACGATCTCTACAGGCGCTACGACATCGAGGTGACCCCATGGGAGCAGTCGGCCGAGCTGCTGGTCCAGATCATGGCCGAGGCGCTGCGCGGGCACCTGAGCGGTCCGGGCCGCAAAGGCGACATCGAATTTATCGACGAGGGCCACCGCGTCGGCTTCCGGTTCGCACCGTGCGGCAGCGGCGGGCGTACCTATCAGGCCGATCCCGATGACGGCGTCGGCCCGCGCATGGAGGCACCCTATAATTTCGGCGTAACCCGGGAAAAACACGACTGGGCCTGGAACAAGACCGGGGTCTGCTACTACTGCGCCCATTGCTGCGCCGCCATGGAGCTGGAGCCGATCCGCATGTTCGGCTATCCGGCGCGTGTGGTCGATCCGCCGACCTGGCCCGAGGCCCGTTCCGGCGCACGCTGCACCTGGTGGGTCTACAAGGATCCGCAAGACGTACCCGACGAGGTCTATGCGCGGGTCGGCAGAACCAAGCCGAAACGCCTGGGCGGCTCCGCTGCGCGTCAGACCTTGGAGGAGGCATGAGCGACCTTAAAGAGCGTGCCAAGCAGCTCAAAGCACTGAGCGAGCGTCTGGCGAAAGAGGGCGTCAGGTATGTCCAGATCGAAACCCCCGACATGGAGGGCGGTCTGCGCGGCAAGCTGGTGACGCTGGAAAAGGGCCTGTCGGAAACCGGCAGCGCCTTCTGCACCATCCTCTATGGCCTGACCATGGCCGACGATGTCTTCGAATCCGTGCACAGTTCGTTCGACAATGGTTTCCCCGACATGTTCGCCATCCCGGACCCGGAGACGGCCATTCTCCTGCCCGGCGCGGAGGCGACCGCGGCCATCATCTGCGATGCCTGTTTTCCGGATGGCTCGCCCTACCCCCTGTCGCCGCGCTCGGTGCTGCGCAAGGTGATCGAAGAGACAGGCGACCTCGGATATGACGCCCGTTTCGGGGTCGAATACGAAGCCTTCGTGTTCGAACAGGACACCGAGTTGACCAATGCGGCGCGGCATCACGAGCTGACGCCGCTCAGCCCCATGTGGAACGCCTATTCCCTGGTGCGCATGGTGGAAACCCGGGGCCTGGCGCAGGAGTTCATGGACCGCATGAACGGGGCCGGACTGTCGGTCGAAGCGGTCCACACCGAACTCGGCTTCGGCATGCTGGAGATGGCGCTTGGCCACGCGCCGCCGCTGGAAGCCGCCGACAAGGCGACCCGGGCGAAGCTCTATTTCAAGCAGTTGTGCCGTGAGCGCGGGCTCAATGCGACCTTCATGGCCAAGTGGCGCGAAAACGAGTCCGGCAGCGGCGGTCATGTGCACCAGAGCCTGTGGCGCGGCGGCAAGCCGGCCTTTGCCGGCGACACGCATGGCCTGTCCGACGTGGGGCGCGCCTATGTGGCGGGGCTGGTCGACAGCCTGGTCGATTTCGCTCCCGTGTTCTATCCCAACATCAATTCCTACCGGCGCATGGACGCGGGCGCATGGTCGCCGGAAAACGCCTCATGGGGCACCGACAACCGGACCGCGGCTGTGCGGGTGATCACACAACCCTCGGCCAAGGCGGTGCGCGCGGAACATCGCGCGCCGGGCGCCGACACCAACCCTTATCTGGTGATCGCCGCCATGCTGGCCGGCGGCGCCCGCGGGGTCGCGGAGAAACTCGATCCCGGCGAACCGGCAAAGGCCAATGCGTCCACCGAGACCAGGTTTGCGCCACTGCCGCGCGCCCTGCCCGACGCAATCGCCGCATTCGAGACGTCCGACCGCGCCAAGGCGGCCTTTGGCGAGGACGTGGTCGCCCACTATGCGCTGTCGCGCCGCCAGGAATGGGAGGGCTGGACCCGCCAGCTCGCCGAACACATCACGCCGTGGGAACTCTCACGCTATTTCGATACGGTCTGAGGGCCGCGGAGGTCGATGGAAGGGGAGCTCGATGGCTGAGCTGTTTGCAAGGAAAGACAGGGAACGGGTCGCCAAGCTGCTGCGCGACCATGACATCCAGACCGTTGTGTGCGGACTGCCGGACCTGTGGGGCCGGCTGGTCGGCAAACGGGTCCTGACCAAGACCTTCGAGGAGGCGGGCCTGGGATCGGAGGGCCTGCACGCCTCGGTCTATCTGTTCTGCGTCGACATGGATATGGACCCGCAGGCAGGCTACGCGCTCACCGACTGGGACCGCGGCTTTCAGGACTGCCGCTTCGTGCCGGACCTGACCACCTTCCGGCTGGTGCCGTGGATGGACCGTACCGCCATCGTGCTCTGCGATCCCTATGACGAAGAAACCGGCGAGATGATGCCCATCGCGCCGCGGGTGATCCTGAAACAGCAGCTCGAGAAGGCGCGCAAGGCAGGCTTCACGCTCAAATGCGCCACTGAGCTTGAGTTCTTCTTGTACCGCGAGAGCTATCAGGAGGCCTGGGACAAGCGCTATCAGGACCTCTCCCCCCTGTCGCGCTTCCGCGCCGACTATCACATTCTCCAGTCTTCGCAGGACGAGGGGATCATCGGACGCCTGCGCGAACAGATCAACGCGACCGGCGTCGAGATCGAGTTCTCGAAATCCGAGTGGGGCCTCGGTCAGCAGGAGATCAACCTCAAATATGCCGACGCCCTGGAAATGGCCGACCGGCACATCCTCTACAAGACCTGGGTCAAGGAACTGGCGGCGCTGGACGGCATGGCGGCCACGTTCATGGCCAAGATCGGCATCGAGGAGGTCGGCTCGTCCTGCCATATCCACGCAAGCCTGTGGGACGCCAAGGGCAAGAAGCCGCTTGGATGGGACAAGGACGGCCCCAATGCCAATATGTCCGAGACATTCAGCCACTTCCTCGGCGGGCTGATGACGGTAACGCCCGAATTCGCCCAGATCTATCTGCCGACGGTGAATTCGTTCAAGCGGCTGCAGCCTGAATCCTTTGCGCCAACGGCAATCGCCATCGGGCTCGACAACCGCACCGCCGCGTTCCGGCTGGTCGGGCACGGGCCGAGCTTCCGGGTCGAGAACCGGATCCCGGGCGCCGATGTGAACCCCTATCTGGCGCTCGCCGCGATGACCGCGTCAGGCCTCTACGGCATCGAAAACAAGATCGAGGCCCCGGCGCCCTATGACGGTAACGCCTATCTCGACGACAACCTCGCCTCGGTGCCGCTGCGCATGGGCGAGGCCATCGAGAAGTTCCGCGCCAGTTCCACCGCGTCCGCGAGCTTCGGTGCGGACGTGCATGCACACCTCGTGCATTTCTACGAGCGCGAACTCGAAGCCTACGAGAAAGAATGCGTCACGGACTGGGAATTCTTCCGCTATTTCGAGCGGATCTAGATGGATTTAGCAGGGAGTTGCAATGATGGCGAAAGTCGCACTGGTCACCGGCGGAACCGGTGGCATTGGACGCCGGATCAATGAGCGCCTGGTGCAGGACGGCTACGCGGTGGTGGCCGCCGATATGGCGGTCGAGGCGTCGGACAATGGAAAGCCGGCCGGCGATCAGCCCGCCGGTGTGACGCTGCACCGGATCGATGTGATGGATCAGACAAGCGTCGATGCCTGCATCGCCTATTGCACGTCTCTGGGAGAGCTGCGGGCAATAGTGAATTGCGCCGGAATCCTCCGGCACGGCTATGTCGAAGACCTCACCGAAGAGGCCATCAACACGGTGTGGCAGACCAACCTGGGGGGCGCGGCACGGGTGTGCAAGGCGGCGAGCCCGCACCTGACGTCCGGCGCCAGCATCGTCAACATCTCATCGGTAACCGCCTGGATCGGGCGCATGCCCGGCGGCTCGCTTTATGGCGCGTCAAAGGCGGCGCTCGAAGCCTTCACCCGCTACCTCGCCAGCGAAATGGCTCCGCGCGGCATAAGGGTGAACGCGCTTGCGCCAGGCTTCATCGAGGTGCTGCCGATGAGCCCGTCCATGCGCTTCATCGCCAATTCCGACAATGACGAGGACGCGATCAAATGGCTTGTGTCGCATGTGCCCATGGCCCGCATGGGCCAGCCGGAGGAAATGGCGGGTCCGGTGTCGTTCCTCCTGTCGGACGACGCGTCCTACATCACCGGCCACGTGCTGCTCGCCGATGGCGGCCTTGTCACCGCCTGAGCTATGCAGCGACACGCAGCGGCAGGAACGACGCGGTGAAGCCCGGCCCGAGCGAGGCCAGCATGAACGTGCCGGATTGCCGTGATTTCAGGACCCGGTCGAGAACGAACAGGACGGTGGGCGCCGAAAGGTTGCCGTAGTCGGCCAGAACGTCGCGTTCATGGTCGAGAGTGCCTGTGTCGAGGTCGAGCGACTGTTCGATGGCCTCGATCACCTTGGCGCCGCCTGGGTGGCAGATGAAACGGTCAATTTCGCCGAGGCCGATGCCGGATGCCTCCAGGACGGTGTCGACCGCGTCGCGGTAATGCGCCTCGGTGAACTTCGGGATCGACCGGTCGAAAATCACCCGCAGTCCGCTTGTCTCGACGCTCCAGCCCATGATGTCCAGAGTGTCGGGCCAGAGATGCTCCATGCCTTCGCCATGTATGGCGGCTCGGCCGTCACCCGCCTGCAGGCAGACCGCCGCCGCGCCATCGCCAAACAGCGCCGAGGCGACCAGATCGGAGACCGAAGGATCGTCCTTGCGAAAACAGGTGGTGCAAAGCTCGACGCAAACCAGCAGGACGACGCTGCCCGGCGTTGCGCGCGCCAGGCGCGCCGCGAGCGCGAGGCCCGTTACGCCTCCGGCGCACCCGAGCCCGAAGAGCGGAACCCGGCGCACCGACGGGCTGAACCCGAGGACCTTATGGGTGCGGGCTTCCAGCGTCGGGGTGGCGACACCGGTGGATGAAACAGTGACAACCGTGCCGACATCTTCCGGATTGACGTTGGCGCTGGCGAGGGCGGAGCGCGCGGCATCGACAAAGAGCCGCTCGGCGCCTTCGATATAGGCTGCGGACCGGCTCGCAAAATCCTGGCTCTGCTCGTACCACTCGAGCGGTTGAACCGCATAGCGCCGGTTGATGCCGGCATTGGCGAACATGCCGGCGCGGCGTTCGAAATCCGGGAAATGATGACCCATCAGGTCTTCGACCCGCCGCAGCACGAAATCCTGCGGCAACTGGTGCGGCGGCACCACGGTCGAATTACCCATGAGGCGGACAGGCACTGATGCCTGCAGCGCCAGATCCAGACTCTGGCTGTCAGGACGGTAGTTCACAAATTTCCCGATTTCGCATAGCGGGCTCCCCTGTTGCCGGCAGTCTTCCCCATCTGAAGACAGCCACACGAAACCCTCATGGGCCTGCCGAACTGGTCAGGCCGCCCATTGATTTTCGTCTCGTGGGTTGGCCGGAAAACGCATTGTCAGCAGCGATCGTGGTGATCGTTTGGCCGGATCACGGCTGACCGGCGAAACATTATGGCGGAGCGACACGGCTCCTGTGTCGACATCGTGCCGCCAGGCCGCACCGCATCGGCTGCCGCGGTTTCAACGCAATGTTTCCCCCAAATCGGCCGGATTCGAGAAAACTCTCGTCATGAATCTAAGCGACGATTTTGACTTGTTGGCGGCTAACAAACCGCCACAGGGGAAGCACACAAACAGGGAGACCACAATGTTCATGCGTCCGGTTATTGCCACGTCGACGCTGCTCGCCATCGCGGCGCTCCTCTATCTGACCGTTGCCGCCGCGGCCATTGCCTGAACGTATCGACGAGGCCGAAACGACCGCCAGCCGTTGCGCGGCCGCGGGTGGCGAACGTGTTGAATCGAGAGGCACTCCATACGCCCCGTTCGAGGGCAGTCCAAAAAGTCGCGCAGCGATTGCGCGCGGCTCTCTCCTGTCTGGAGTGAGTGACTATCAAACATTTGAAAGAGGTTGAATTTCGTGGTCACGCGCTACAAGCCCATGCACTTGAAAGCCCTGAAGGCTTTGCTCATCGCCGCGGCGCTCTCGCTGACGTCTACTGCGGCCGCCCCGACAGACAGAAGCCCGAAAAAGATGGAAGGCCCGGAAGAGTGCGCCGAGTGCCACCGGGACGAGGCCACCGTCTGGCGCGGCACCCATCACTACAAGACATTCCGGGAGATGCCGCGCAGCGAGGATGCCGAAAAGATCGCCAAGAAGATGCGCATCAAACGCATCAAGTCGGAGAGCCTTTGCCTCAACTGTCATTTCACTAACCAGACAAAGGGTGGGAAGACGGAGCCGATCGCCGGTATTTCCTGCGAGTTGTGCCACTCGGCCGGCAAGGACTGGATCAAGCTCCACGCCGAATTCAGCGGCAATAAGAAGAAGGAGAACGAGTCGAAGCAGCAAGCGGCCCTGCGCTGGAAGAAATCTGAAAAGCTCGGGATGATCCGGCCGCGCCAGCTCTATAAGCTCGCCAAGAATTGCTATGGCTGCCACGTGGTGCCGCAGGAGAAGCTGGTCAATGTGGGCGAGCACACCGCCGGCTCGAAGTTCGAACTGGTGTCATGGTCGCAAGGCGAAGTACGGCACAATCTCTGGTACACCCAAGGCAAGGAAAACAAGAAGGCGACCGCCGGCCGCAAACGGATGATGTACATCATCGGCATGGTGGTCGAATACGAGACTGCCATCCGCGCTGTCGGCAAGGCCACCAAAAAGGCACCTTATGCCATCAAGATGGCGAAGCGGGCAGCCAGGGCGCGCAAGAAGCTCAAGCTCATTGCCAAAGCCCTGCCCCGCGTGCCGGAACTGAAGAAAATTCTCAAGATCGCCAAGTCGGCAAAGCTGAAACTCAACAGCGATGCGGCCCTGACGAAAGCCGCCGACCGGATAGCGGTGGAAGCGGTCAGCCTGTCGACGAAGTATGACGGCAGCAAATTCGCCAAGCTGGATTCGCTGATCCCACCCCCGGACAAGTACAAGGGGAAACCGGCCAAAGTGGTTCCGACCAAGAAGAAACCGGCCAAATAGAACGCGAAGGTCACGTTTGGAGCAGGGACAAGTGCGGGTACGACAAGCAAGGAAGGCGCGGCGCTGGGACGCCCCGTTCGGGGGCACGCCCATTCCCCTGGAAGACGTCGAGGCAGTGCTTGAGCTACCGGTTTTCAACGGGATGGACCCCCGAGACTTTCCCGACGACCTGCCGCTCGCCGGTCTGATTGCCAACGACGCCCGGCTCGTGCGGCCGGCCAGCGGGGAATCGGTTTACCAGCAGGGAGAGTTCGGAACCTCCGTGTTTGTCGTGCTCCGGGGACGGCTCGAAAGCGTGATGACATGCTCGTCGGCACGGCAAAACCGGCCACCCCCGAGGCGGCGCTCGGTTTTGCGCGCACTGTCAGGCATCCTGCCGAGCAAGCGCCGGCGCACGAAGCCTCATCGAACACCGCCGAACGGGGCCGCGCCGAAGAAAAGCGGCCCACCGCGGGTAAACGGCGGCGCCCACGACAACACCTTCAGCCCGCCGGTGCTGCGCCTGGACAGGGACGACATATTCGGCGCCCTTGGGGCGTTCAACCGACGGGCCAGAAGCTCCTCGGTGGTGGCCGTCGACGACGACGCGATACTGCTCGAGATCCGCTGGCCGGGAGTGCGGGACATGCTGGCCTGGTCCGAACCATTCCGCACACAAATGGAAGAAGCCTATGCCGAGTGGGGTCTGTGGAACGGCCTTCAGGGATGCGCCCTGTTCAAGGACGTGGATGACGAAACGCTGAAACACATCGCGGAAAGCGCCTCTTTCGAACGTTACGATACGTTCGAGTGGAGCCGGCAGTTTCAAAAACAGGCAAGCCGAAAAAACGGCCGTCGCGAAGTGTTCAGGCATGAACCGATCATCGCCGAGCAGGATCACTATCTCGACGGGTTGCTTCTTATTCATTCCGGCTTTGTGCGGGTGACCGAGAAACTGGGCCGCGAAGAGCGCACGATCGGATACGCGACGAAAAACACGGTGTTCGGCCTGTCCGAGATCGCCGAGGGCGCCGTCGAAGACGAAGCCCTGCTGTTCCGGAACGGATTGCGCGCCGCCGGTTATGTCGACCTGATCCGTGTGCCCACGGAAATCGTTGAAGCGCGTTTGCTGCCGACCCTGGATCACCTGCCCAAGACAAACGGCAACGGCGCGCGCCGCGGAAAGGCGCCTGCGGTCGCCCACGAGGCGGAACCCGGCGAACCGCCCAGGGCATTCACCGAATTTCTCATCGACAATCGTTTCATCAACGGCGCCACGGCGATGGCCATCAATACCAACCGCTGCGTCAACTGCGACGATTGCGTGCGCGCCTGCGCCGCCGCCCATGACGGTTCCGCCCGGTTCATCCGCAAGGGCGCCACGCATCACAATCTGATGGTCGTCAACGCCTGCATGCACTGCACCGATCCGGTGTGCCTGATCGACTGTCCTACAGCAGCCATCCACCGCGACAGGAAAACCGGCAACGTTGTTATCAATGATGCGACCTGCATCGGCTGTGCGGCCTGCGCCGAAGCCTGCCCCTACGACAACATTCAAATGGCGGAACTGCGAAACACCGACGGTTCCTTTTTGACCGATGAGCACGGTGTGCAGATGCTGCGCGCGGAAAAGTGCGACCTGTGCGCCGGCCGCACCGGCGGCCCCGCCTGCGAACGCGTGTGCCCGCACGACGCCCTGATACGCGTCAGCATGCGCGATACCGACAAGCTTCTGCCCTGGCTCGAGCCGATGCGTTAAGGCCGCTCCAGTCATGCGCCGAATGGTTCGACACGCCGCTCTGACCGTCCTGGCCATTGCCGGCCTTTATGGGCTGGTGTGGCTTCACGACACCGCGCTGCGTGACGCGCGGTTCCTGGACGGTTGGGTCCTTGCGGCCGGCTGCCTGGCGCAGCTCGCCTTCAGCGTTCGGCGAAAACTGCCGCTGCTGCCGTTCGGCCGTGTTGCGGTATGGATGCAAGCGCACCTGTATATGGGGTATTTTCTCGTGGCCGCCTTCGCGATACACACCCAGTTCGAATGGCCCGACGGCGTTCTGGAGACCGCGTTGTGGCTCCTTTTCACAGTGCTCGTTCTGAGCGGCATGTTGGGCGCCTATCTGACCCGCACCATGCCATCGCAAATCCCCTCGGACGGAGCGCACACCCAGCTTGAGGACATCTACTCGGCCCAGTTTGCGCTGGCGCGGCGGGCTGATGAACTCGCGCTTTCCGCCGGCCGCGCCGCATCTGTCAGCATTTCCGAACTCTATGCCAATACACTGCACGGCTTCTTCAATGCGCAACGCAACGTGCTCGCTCAGCTGCTGTGGCCGAGCGCCTCGGCGCGCCGTATCTATGCGGAGATCGATGGGGTCGAAGCGCATGTGGACACGGGCGGACAGAAGACACTGACATCGATCCGCCAGCTTGTGGGCGAACGTGACAGGCTGGACAATCAATATGTGCGGCAGCTGATACTGAAAGTGTGGCTGTTCATTCACATTCCGGCAACCTATGGGATGCTCGTCCTTTCCGTGGTCCATATCGCCGTGGTCTATGCATTCAGCGCAGGGGCGCCATAAGCCTTGAAGCTTCTGCAGCGACTTGCGGCCCGGCGCGGGCCACACCAGCCAGAACAGAAATGGATCTGCGGCCATGCCGCAACCGGCCGCCCGTGCCGGATGGGCCCAAGCTGGCGCGGCCGGTGCCAGGGCGCATTCGAATGCGTGCCGGCCAGGATAGATGAAAGGTGGCATTGCCGCAGACCCGTATCGCAGGGCGGCCTGTGCCCCGAGGGTCCACGCGAAGATGGGACCTGCTGCCGCGCCATTCCGACGTGTCGGCCAAGGCGCAGCCTGCGCGCGGCCCGCGGCGCGGTGTCGGCGTGGACCGCGATTCTCACGGTCGGTCTGTTGTCGCTGGCCCTGACCTATGCCGGCGACGCGGATATCCTGATACCTGGCCCCCTGTCGGGTGGCCACAGCCCGGTCGCAAACTGCAGCAACTGCCATACCGGCGTTAAACAGGGATCGTTTGCCTGGCTGCACGCCCTGGTGTCACCCTCCACGTTGCGTGAGGACACCAAGGCCTGCCTGTCGTGCCATGAAGTTACGCCAGCCGCACTGAAGCCGCATGGACAGGCGCTCGATCAGCTGGAAGCCCTTACCAAGCGATCCCTTGAAACCGAAGCCGCACAGCAAACGCCTCTGTCCGGCCTCATGCGCAACGCGGTGTTTCCGACAACCGCAGCGTTTTCCGAAGGCATCTTCTGCGCCACATGCCACAAGGAACATCAGGGCCGAACCGCCGATCTGTCGGCCGTGTCCCCGGCGCGCTGCCAAACCTGCCACGCGGTACAGTTCGACAGTTTCGAGGACGGCCATCCCCAGTTCAGCAGCTATCCGTATTCGCGGCGGACCCGGATCAATTTCGACCATGCATCCCATTTCGGCGAGCATTTCGGCAAGACGCGGGCCAAGAATGATCCGGCGCAGCCGGTGCCCGGCGCCTGTGCCGATTGCCATCAGCCGGCCGCGGACAACATGCGCATGGACGTCAAGCCGTTCGAAAAGGTGTGCTCGGCCTGCCATCTGCACCAGATCGCCGGCACCGAGCGCCTCTCGAGCCACCAGGGGATCACGTTTCTTTCACTGCCGGGTCTCGATGTGGATACGCTCGAGGAGCGCGGCGCGACGCCCGGTGCCTGGCCACGCAGGTCGGAGGCCAAGCTGTCTCCCTTCATGGCGCTGCTGATCGGACGCGACCGCGACAGCCAGGCCGCGCTCGAAGTGATCCGTGGTCTCAAACTGCACGACCTGACGCAGGCGTCCGACGCCGAGGTCGCGGCGGTGAACTGGCTGGTATGGGAGATCAAGACGCTTCTCCACGCGTTGTCGACCGCCAGCCCCAGCACCGCGCTGCAACGCCTTACACAGGACGGTTCAGCCGTAGATGCGGACCTGCTCGGCCGGCTCACGGCCCATCTGCCGCGCGATGTGGTGACCAGCGCCATTCGCGAGTGGCTTCCCGATCTGGACACCGAGATCGCCGCGCATCAGCCGATCGCGCCGCCGAAGACCGGCAGGACACAGGCCTCGGCGGATGACACGTTCCGAACCTGGATAGCACAGGCCAACCGCACCCTGGAGGACGGGACTCAAGACACCTCGCCGAGCCCGACCCCGGAGGTCAAAAAGGCGAAGATTGAGGTGCGGATCGCCCAGGAAGGTGAAGACGACGACACGTCCGACATTCTGAGCGACGAGGAGGCCGAAGAGGCCGAGACCGCCGCCACGAACGATGATACCGATGACGGGTCCGAGATACTCGACGAAGACTCTGACATCCTGGACGACGAGGACGATATCGAGGAGGACGATGATGCGGAGCCGGAGTCTGAAAAGCCCGCGCCCGCAACAGCGGCCGCCCTCGACGCGCAGAGCTGGGCGGATCTCGGCGGCTGGTACCGACAGGATTTCGCGCTGCTTTACAAGCCGACGGGGCATGCAGACCGCTTCTTCAAGGCATGGCTGGACCACGCGGCAAGCCTGCTGGGAACGGCTGCCGCCGACACGTCGGCACCGGTGTTCGCCGCATTGACCGATGAACGGGCGCAGGGGCAATGCACCAAATGCCATTCCATAGATGCGGATGCCGCAGGCAAGCGCGCCCTGAACTGGGGTCCGGCGGCAATTGAGAGCATGGAAGGCAGGTTCACGGTGTTCGCCCATGAACCGCATTTTGGCTTCGACAATAAAAAGGGGTGCATGACCTGTCATGAGCTGGACCAGACCGCTCCCTACCAGAAAGGGTTCGAGGATCATGACCCGGCGACCTTCGCGTCCAATTTCAAGGCAATGCAGATGGACCAGTGCACGTCCTGCCACAGCGAGAGCGCGGCGGCCACGACCTGCCTCACCTGCCATGAGTATCACGTGAACGATGTGAAAACGCCGGTGATGAGCACAAAGGTGCCGCAGTAGAAGCTTTGAGGAAATGGCGTTGATGTGCGCCGCACGCATATGTGCGCCGCACGCCACTCCCGCTTTCGCGGAGGCGGCGTGGGCCGTTGGCTGATGCTGTCGCCAGCGGTTGGGTTTCCTGGTGGAAGGTCCAATCCCGGGCCAGGATCACTGGCTCTTTAAAGGTCGATAACCATATCCGAGCTTGGGCGCGCAATGCAGGGTAGACACGTGCCTGCCTCATACTCCCTGCTGGGCGGGCGGATGTATTCGACCGAACCGTCATGCAGCGCGGTCAAGCAGGTGCCGCAATTTCCGGCACGGCAACTGCAGCGCACTCTGACCCCGTTGGCTTCGGCGAATTCGAGCAGCGTATCGTTGTCGTTGGTCCACTCGATCACCCGGTCAGAGCGGGTGAACTCGATCCGGTAAACGCGGTCGTCCTTCGTTTCCGCCTGGCGCGGGGGCGTTGCGTCGCTCATTGGGACAGGACTCTGGAAGGCTTCGTGCTTGACATCTTCCTCCGGCACGCCCCATTCGGCGAGGCCGCTGCGTATTGCGGTCATCATGGGCGGCGGACCACAGACATAGAACTCGTAGTTGCTGGCGGTCAGAACGGACTGCAGCAGGTCGATCGAGATGAAACCGTCCACATTGTAATCGACGCCAAGGGTGCAGCTTTCATCGGGCTCGTTGTAGGCTATGAACATCCGCACGTTGGGACAATTTTTGCGTATCTGTACAAAGTGTTCGTACATGGCGTGGTCGGCCTTGTTGCGAGCGCCGTAGAAAAACCAGACCTCGCGGTCGCTGCGCGTCGCCACCAGCCAGTTCAGCATACTGAGCATCGGTGTCAGGCCAACGCCGCCGGCTATGAGCACCACCGGGCGGTCGGATGACTGATCGAGGTAAAAATCGCCAGCGGGTGCATAAGCCTGCACGATGTCACCTTCGTGGACGCGGTCGTGAAAATAGCTGGATGACAGACCCGGCGGCGTTCCCTCCGGCGCCCCGGGCGGCGCGAACATCTTTCGGATTGAGATTCTGTAGTATCCGCGCTCTGTCGGGCTGTCGGACAGCGAATAGCACCGCATGGTCGGATGCCCCGCCTCCGGGTCGGGGACTTCGAAGGTGAGGAACTGGCCTGGACGGTACGACGGTATCGGCCTGCCGTCCAAAGGCACCAGATAGAACGAGCAAATGTCGCCGTTGGCGTTCTCCGGATTGCGCATCGCGACGCGGAACTTCCTTTTCCCGAGCCATGAAAGCGGCTCTACTTCGCGCCAGTCGACGCTTCGGCCACTCGCATCCACGTTCGCTCCCGATCCTGCACCGGCCTCACCGCCGGCGTGGGCCATGCGGGGAGAATTCGAAAGAGCCGACCGCAAGACGATCACCACCTGCAGCGATGCGGCGGCGACAATCATAAGCCCGCCTATCTCAATCATTGTTCCCGTCAACATGTCGTCATCCTCTGTATCGTCCCGATTGCACGTCTGGTTAGTGTGTTTCGCTCCCCGCCGCCGGTCAGTACACGACCTGCACTTCGGCGCGTGCGCCCGCCCCGTCTTCACGGTCTTCGTTGAGTGTGTAGTAGGCCTCGAACTGCAGCTGCACGTATTGGGCAAGCGCCTGCTGCAGCTGGAAACCGAACCCGAGACTATCGAACCCGTCGCCGGAGTAGTCGTGTTTGCCGGCGATCTCGAGAATCAGATTGCGTCGGTTGTTGTCCCAGAACGCCTGGTAGCCGATCGCCGCCCCGACATCGTCGTCGGTGAAGGGATTGATCTCGGCCCCATAATTGCCGAGACCCGGAGAGGCGAACAGGATGCCGGTGTTGGCGAGGGGGCCGCCGACCACGGCCTCACGCCCGGCCTGGGTGAAATTGCCGATGGCCAGAAACGGATTGAAGTAGACAATGTCGTCCGAGCCATGCGGGTGCTTGGAGAATTCCGCCGTCAGCAACACGCCGTCACCCACGACATTTCCCGGATTACCGGCAATTTCGTCTTCAAGCGCGACCGAACCATTGATCCGGAACGCGGTTGATACGCCGTCCCAAGCGGCGATCCGCTGGATCGATGACGCGCCGAAATAGAAGCCGTCGCCGTTGTCGTCATCGCGCACATAGATAAGGTCGAGATTGTAGGTGCTGACCTGGCCGTCGGCGGCGGTGAACAGACCGAACAGGTCTTCGTCGGAATTGCGGCTGATGTCGTTGCGGTCGACCCGGTTCCATGCCCAAAGGGCCGAAGTGCGAAAGTTCGACACACCGGGGAACGGAATGTTGTTGCGGATCAGGCCGACAGCATCGAGCGTGTCGTTGATCAGGATGCCTTCCTGAAATGTGATCGGCTGACGGCCGACGGTGAAGCCGAAATCAAGCGGAATAATGCCCGCGCGGTCGAAGACCGGGAACAGGCTGCCAAGGTCGCCTTCGAAGAACAGGGTTTCGGGAATGTAGTTGAATTCGCCGTTCCACCCTTCGTCCCGGCCCGAGAACGTGTACCGGCTGAACTCATCGGGTCTGTTGTTGTCGAGCGGCCTCAATCCGAGCAGAATCTTCTCCGTTCCGGTGAGCTGAAGATTGACGAACAGGTCCAAACGATGGGCCCATTCGGTTTCGCGCGGGACACCGGGAATGCCGGCATCAAACGACTGAACCGCGGTCCGGTAGATGAAGTAGGACCACAGCCTGGGCTGCCAGACGGCACCGATCACGGGCACTTCGAAGCCGGCGTCCAGCTGACCGGTATCAAGGAAACCGTCACCGACTTCGGCCAGCAGATTAGGGCGCGGCGGCAGGTTCCTGTTGGCGTCGAGCGGCGAGAAGTCCTCTTTCAGGCGATTCTGATCGCTGCCGAGGGAGAGTATTGTGGAGTACCACGTCTGCTCTTCGGCCTGCTGCGTGTCCGCATCGGCCCTGTCTCCCTTGCCGGAACCGCGTTCGGTGCGAAACGGCACATACTCGTCTTTGAGGTTTTCGGCTCCCTTGGTCTCTCCCAATGGCCAGAAGAAGCTGTACCAGGGCTCCTCGTGCCCTTCTGCTTCCGAGGCGCCGGCCGCCGCGATGCCGAATATGCACAGCACCATCCCCGCGGCAGCCAGTACAATTGAAACGTGATGCAAAAAGCTCCGCCCGTTCTTCCCGCTCATCTCTGCTTGGATCCTTCCTGGATTCAAGTCCATCGGACTCTTGTTGATATCGCCGCAATCCGCTGCCCGCCGCTGGCGGACGACACAAGTGCCGCCCGCCAAGCCGAGAACCTCGGAGGGCCTATTTGATTTCGACTTCGTTCTTGCTTTCGCGCTGAACCGGGATGATCGAGATCGGGCCTTGGGGAGCCGTTTCAACATCTCCGGCGACCGGTACGATCGGCGCTTCGATGTCAAAGACGAGCTCTTTCTCCCACAAGGTCTGAGCACCCGCGATAAGCGCGTCGCCGAGCTCACGTGGCGTCATGTTGTAGTCGAACCCGACCCCCTGCATGGCGATCAGAAGGTTCACCGGCACGGCCTGGGCATTGAGCTTGATCGTTGCCTTGTACGGCCCCTTGCCGGTCAGCACGTCGCCATCCACCTTGTAAGACGCCCAGCGCTCACCAAGCGGCTCGATGCTCTTCTTGTGGTTACGTTCGGTGGCCGGCTCGCCGGTGAAGACCAGCGACGCCACTGAAGGCAGCACCCGTGGCAGGGCGAACGAGGGGTAAGGAATAGGTATGACCTGTTCCATCTCGCCGCCACGCCCGTTCTGCACGACGAAGGTCGACTGCAGAGAGAACAGCTGCTTGTCGCGCTTGGCCGTGCCGGCATGCACGTAGGACGAATGTCCGTCGCGCAGGTCGCCGTTCGGGTCACGGTCGCCGGAGCGGAACACTTCGGTTCCTTCGGCATCGGTTACCGTAACATCAAGCCAGACAACACGTTCACCGGTGAAGCCCGTCGGCACATTGTGCCCGTCGGTGCCATTGGCGACCTTGACGCGGAACGAGATGCCGTTCCGGTCAGCCCGCTCGGACACGACGTCGGCGAGAAGGAAGCCGTTCTGCAGGACCTCGAGACGCTTCACACGTGCCACTTCCAGCTTGGCGAACTGCTTCTGAAGGATTTTGCGCGCGTCGTAGCGATCATCGATAGAGACCCAGGTTTCCGGGAACTTGTAGTTCTCGGGCGCGTTGTCCTCGAACTCGTCGGTTCCCCAGCCTTCCTCGTGCTTGAACTCGAGCCACTGGCGCAGGGTCTTGAACTCCTGAGCTTCCTGGGAATGCGGGAAGATGCCAGGATGAATGAGCGAATAGTCCGGGCCGGAGAACAGGTGGCTTGTGATCTTCCGCGTCTTTGTCGGCACTTCGCCGACGACCGCGGCCGGTCCTTCGTCGTATCCCATCGGCTTGCCCTGGACCTTACCCATATGGCAGTCCTGACAGGTGATGCCCTTGGCAGCCGCCGGCGACAGACGATACTCGCTGAAGGCCTCTTCGAGACGGAAGCCGTTGAACAGCGTAACGTCATGGCAGGTGCCGCAGAAGGTCGGCGTCGAGATCATGTTGAACAGTTTGGCCTCGCCATGGATCTGGCGACCGGATTCGTCCGGATCGGTGACGACCCGGAAATTTTCGGTGTCGTCCAGAACTTCCTGCAGACCATGATTACCGGTCGGCCCGTAGATGGCCTCCGTCAGGCCACCTTCTTCGAGGGCCAGACGGCCACTCGCCTTGTTGTAGGACCTGTTGATGCGGTGGCACACGACGCAGGTGATGCCTTCGCGCGAAGCTGGATGCCGGTCGAGGTTGGAAGCAAACGAGCTTTCGCCGAGATTGGCGCCGACCGGGCTGTGACACCTCAGGCAGAAGTCGCCATTCGAGCCGTTTGACAGCTCGTTGATCCGGTTGTTGAGAGAGAGATAAACCGGGCTCAGCTGCGCATAGGCATGCTGCGAAACCGACCACTCGTCAAAATGTTTCGGGTGGCACGTGCCGCAGGTTGTGGCTGAGGGATAACGGTTCTCGAGGAACAGGTTGAGATGTTCCTCGTCGGCGGAAAGAACCTTGCCGTCCTCGTCGGTTTCGACGGAAGCCTCTTGCGTTTCGGCCTCTTCCTCGTCCTCATCCACCGCGGCGTCGAGGAGATCACCCTCTCCCTCAAGCTGCTCTTCGTCGAGTTCGCCGTCGGATTCGTCGGATGCCAGCTCTTCTTCATCGAGCTCGCCATCGTCCTCATCGGATACCAGCTCTTCCTCATCGAGTTCGCCGTCGTCCTCATCGGACACCAGCTCTTCCTCGTCGAGATCGCCATCGTCCTCATCGGAAGACAGCTCTTCTTCATCGAGTTCGGCACCGCCTTCAAGCAGGTCGCCCTTGCCAGTGGTGAGTTCCGCGGTCTCCTGACCTGCCGGCTCATCGTCGCTCACGAGGAGATCTTCCTCCGGGTCAGCCTGGCTGTCCGGCTTGGCGCCGGCTGGACTGATCTTGATGAAGTCGGAGCGATCTGATTTGTCGCCTTTGACCACGTCGATCTCAGCCTGTGCCACTTGAAACTCGCGGTCGGCGGGTAAGGGTGCGCGGGAATCGAGAAATGCGCGCAGCTGATTGGCCGCGACCGTTGTCTCTGAAATCAGGTGCGCGCGGTTGCGCGTTTCATGTGTCCGCGAGTGCTTTAGCGATTTTAAGTCGAGCGCCACCGCCTCGGTGCTGGTCGGAATCGACTCAGCAACATAAAGGCAGGCAGCGCCAAGCGAAGCAAAGCTCAACAGAATTGGTAATCTGACCAGACGCATCATGCCGTTTGTTCCCCTTAACGGCGTCCCTTAACGAATTGCTAACGGTTAACTTGGGCGGGCGGTTGCGGCGGTCGTGACGATTTCTTGCATCGGAAAAGGCGATTTGATGTCCAAGGGCCCAATCTCGCCGCCGATCCGGTTGAATCGGCGGGAAACAGGCAGTAAATGCCCTGTGTGCGGATCAATGAATGCCAGCTTGACAACGGCTCGCCCGGCGCGCGCCCGGCCTGCTCGACATGGAACGGTGATTCGTAATTCTCGACGACCTGGATGGCCGGTTAGGCCCTGAGCGCGCGCTGATTCCGCCGCCATCTCTGATACGTGACGGCTCTGCAATCTCAACCCAAAGCTGCGATCACCTCGTCCGTCTTTGTCACCGCGGCGACGTTCTGCATGGCGAAGCTGATCGAGGCGTTGTGCCAGTCTGCGTTCATGGTCGAGCAGCAGTCCTCCGGCACCACGACGATGTAGCCCTTGTCGGCGCCGGTGCGGGCGGTGTGTTCGATCGACATGTTGGTCCAGGCGCCGGTGTCGATGATGATGTCGCGCTTGTCGCTTTTGAGCACCGTCTCCAACGAAGAACCTTCCCACGCGCTCATGCGCATCTTTTCGACCACGTGATCGCCGGGCCGTGGCTCGAGGCCGGCAACCGCGGCCGATCCCCAGGTGCCGCGAACAAGCGCTTTGGCGTCGGCAAGTCCTTCAAACAACGGGGCGTTTAGGGTCAGGCCGGGGGCGCCCGGTTCGACCAGGAACCAGACATGAACGATCATGACGCCCTTGGTCCGGCAGGCGTCGGCGAGACGGCGGATGTTGTCGACGACGTTCTGCTGGCGGGCGTGTTCCGGTGCGCCGGAATCGGCAAATGCGCCGCCGTCCATCATGACGTCGTTCTGCATGTCCTGGATGATCAGGGCGCAGCGCGACGGGTCGAGCTGAAGGCCGTCCCCGACCGTTGGCGCCGGGTCCGGCGCAGATTGGGGCACAGATTGCGGTGCCGGTGTCGCCATGGTCGCTGCGGGCGGCGGTGAAAGCGGCGGCGCGCTGACCGTTGGCGCCGCCGCGGACTGCGTGCCGGCCGGTCGATGCCGCATGAAGGGCTCGTTGCGCGGGCCGACCTTGGTGGTGACCGTGTAGACCGAATGGGTGGCGCACATGTAGAGCGTGCGCCAGTCGGTGCCGCCCCAGTGCAGGTTGGCGACCATTTCGGGCACGACGACCTTGCCAATCAGGGTGCCGGCGGCGTTGTAGACCCACACGCCGCCCGGCGCGGTGACCCAGACATTGCCCAGGGCATCGCATTTCATGCCGTCGGGCACGCCGGCTTTCAGTTCCGACTTGATGCCGCTGGCGAACAGGCGGCCATTGGCGAGGGCGCCGTCCTGTTTGACGTCATAGACCCGGATCAGCGCCTTTTCCGTATCGTTGACATACATCAGCGCTTCGTCCGGCGAGAAGCACAGGCCGTTGGGCATCTCGAAGGCATAGCGCTCGACGAGGAGCTCCGGTTCGGTCCCTTCGCGGCCCGGCGCCACCCGGTAAACGCCCTGAAAGCCGAGCTCGCGCGGGCGTTCGACGCCGAAGACCGGCATGCGGCCGTACCAGGGATCGGTGAAGTAGATCGAGCCGTTCGAGCCAACACAAACGTCGTTGGGGCTGTTGAGTTCGCGGCCCTCGAAATGGGAGGCCAGGGTCTCGCGGCGGCCGTCGGGACGCTCGCGCACCAGCATCGACGTAGAGTGCTCGCAGACGATGAGATTGAGCTCACCGTCATAGGTCATGCCGTTGCATTTGTTGGCCGGGCGCATGGTCTCGCGCACGCCGTGACTGTCCCAGCGCCGGCGCACGTCGCCTGGCATGTCGGAAAACAGGAGGTACTGGTCAACCGGGTGCCAGATCGGGCCTTCGGTGAACTCGAAACCGGTGGCGAGCTGCCCGACCGGCGCATACTGGTCGAGCAGATCGTTGAATTCGGGACGCAACGCTTCGTGGGTCATGCCACCCTCTCCTCAAGATCACGATCGACTTGGGTGGGTCCACCTAAGTCGATAAAACGTGATCGATCTCAATATTTCAGAGCGGGATCGGACGGAAAACCGGTGTCCACTTTTCCTGATCCCGCTCCAGCTTCGCCTATGCCGGGAACCAGTCGCGGCGCGGCAGAGATTCGGTGATGGGACCCGGCACCTGCATCTCCAGCCGGCCGACGATGCGGCCGTGCTCGACCTTGGCCGGCTTGTCATGGATCGGCAGCAGGAAGGCGTTGTGGTTGAGGAGCTTCTTGACCGCGCCCTTCTCGGAACGCTTCGAGCCGGCATGGTTGCCGGTCACCTGCGGTTCCATGAACTGGGTCTGGCGCACCTGGTTCACGATCTGGTCGTTGAAATTGTAGATCACGTCGCCGCAGATATTGGCGAGGCCTTCGGCGGTTTCCACGATCACGTTCATTGAGCCCTCGGTGTGGGCGTTGGCCGCCTCGCAATAGACGCCCGGAATGATCTCCTCGGTGCCGGTGATCTCCAGATCGAGGAACCGCAACGCGTCCTGGGTGTGCAGCCGGTCAATCAGGTGCTTGATGTCGGGCTGCGGGTACTGTGGATGCATGAGCCCGGAGACCGAGCATTCCAGCTCGCGCCGATTGAGCACCACGGTGGTGTTCATCGGGAACAGATCGTCCTTGCCGGCGTGATCGATATGCAGGTGGGTGTGCAGGATGTATCGGATGTCGCCGAGCCTGAGGCCATGCTTGGCGAGCTGGTTCTCGATCATGTTCTCGTGGAACTGGAGGCCGCGCATGCCGAGCGATTCCATGATGGCGTTGTCGCGGTATCCGGTGTCGACCAGAACCGGATACGAGCCGCCGAGAATGAGGTAGCCGTAGACCGGCACCCGGCGCACCCGGCCGCATTCGTGACCGAGCACCAGGAAGCTTGTTTCCAGCTCGATGTCGCCATAGTCGAGGACGTGAATTTCAAGGGCCATTGTTGTGTTTCTCCCTGTTTTCCGGGGCTTTCCCACCCCTATTCCCTAAATTCGATAAACCCGCTCGGCCACTTCGGAGAAGATGGCTGCCTGCGCTTCGGAGCGCAGCGGCGAGGCTGCTTTCCTGTAGGCATCGATCAGATCCGCATAGCTCGCCCACAGTTTCTCGATCGGATAGTTCGATCCGAACAGGCAACGGTCCTTGCCGAAGAGCGCGTTGGTTGTCGTGATGATTTCTGTGATATGCGCGACGTCGACCCGGTGGATGAATGTGCCGAGGCCGGAGAGCTTCGAGACCACGTTGGGACAGGCCGCGAGCATCGCCATGCCGGTGTGCCAGGCCGACCGGCCTTCCGCGGTGGTGTCTTCCAGCATGCCGGCATGCTGCAGGACGAAGGTGACGTCCGGACAGGCCATGGCGAGCTGGGCGGCGCTGATCATCTGGCCGGAGAAGACCTGGAGCTCGAAGATCCAGTCGTGGTCCGCAAGACGGGCGATGTTGGCCTGCAGTTTTTCGTTGAGGCTGAGGTCCGGGTCCGACGCGAAGCGATACATCTCATTTTCATGCCAGTGCAGCTGCATACGGATACCGCGCATCAGGGGATAGGCCGCCAGGCGGTCAAGCTGCGGGCGCACATCGTCGGCAAGACAGTCCGCATAGCCGACGATGGCATGTGGCCATCCGGTCTCGTTGGCGGTTTCCTGAACCCAGGCGACCTCGTCCTCGAAACGGTCCGGCGCCCAGTTGGCCTGGACATAAACCGACTTCTCGACGCCGCACCCGGCGATGTCTTCGAGAAACTCGGACATCGGGTAATCGCGCCTTATCTCCTCATAGGGTCCGAAAATACGCGGTTGCATGGGTCCCGAGAGCCAGGGCAGATCGGCCTGGCGCCAGATGTGATGGTGGGCATCGACAATGCCGCCTGTGCCGCCTGTGCCGCTCATGCCGCTTCTCCCTCTGAAATTTCGAGAACGTGGGTGCAGATCCGGTCGATGGCGCTGCCATCGGCCAGGCTGTCGAGGTAAGGGGCAACCGCGCGCAGGGCGGCGGTTTCCGGCTCGAATCCGTCGCCGATCGCCAACGGTGAAAGCCAGTGCAGCCGCCAGGCGCAGCGCGACAGACGCACCACCGCATCGGTCATGGCGTCATGATCTCCGCGCTCGAGGCCGTCCGACAGGACAATGGTCACTGCGCCGCGGGCAAGTCCGACAAATCGCGGCACGCCCAGAAACGCATTCAGCGCGTCACCGATGCGGGTGCCGCCGTCCCAGTCGGCAACCATGCCGGAGACCGCGGCGAGCGCCTCGTCGGCACGTTTCAGTTTCAGGGCCCGGGTGATGCGGGTCAGCCGGGTGCCGAAGGTGAAGACCTCGACCCGTTCAGCGGCCTGCACAAGCGTATGGGCAAAGCGCAGATGGCCGTCCGTGCGCTCCTTCATGGAGCCGGAAACATCGATCAGAAGCAGGATCACGCGCTGGCGCTGTTTGCGGCGCAGCTGCGGCAACCGGATGATATCGCCGTCATACTTGACCGCTTCGCGCAACGCCTTGCGCAGATCGAACCGGTCGCCCGCCCTGGCCGACATGCGGCGCCTGACCTTGCGGCGCGGCAG
>JAJFHL010000058.1 GCA_021775615.1 Hyphomicrobiales bacterium | reverse complement strand
GCGGAGAACGACAGCGGGTGCTCGGTGTTGAGCAGGTTTCGGAGAAGACCGCCCAGGATGTAGAAGGCCTTGGTGTGAATCGCCCCGCTGAGGTCTGCCTCGCGCTCGATGTTGACGGCGCCGCCGTTGCCGGGGCCGGCCGTGGCGGTGATCCGGCTCGGAAAGCCGTAGACCAGCGGCCCCGCGTGGATGACCGCCAGGCCATTCACCTGCCCCACGGCGCTGCCCTGCGTGGCGATGCGAATCGCTCCCCGTTGGACGGACTCCCGGAACCGGCGCGAGGGCATGCTGCCACGCCGCTTGGTGCGGGCCACCGCTTCGACCACGTCCTCCGCCTCGATTCGGCGTGCACCCTCGCGCTTTCGGGCCACGAAGGCGGCCTCCCGCGCGAGGTCGGCGACCCGGCCGAAGCGGGCCGACAGCCGATCCTGGCGCGCCGCAATCCTGGCCCCGTGTTCGGCGAGCGCTCCCACGGCCCCCGCATGGAAGGGCAGAAGCCCCTCCTTGGCCGCGAGCTCGGCGAAGACCCCGGCGTACATCCGCAAGCCATCGGCATCGTTGGGAATGGTGGAGTCGAAGTCGGCCAGTACCTTGAACAGCTGGGGGAAATCGTCATCGCGCGCGTCGAGCATGTAGTAGAGCCCCGAGTCACCCAAGAGCACCACCTTGATGTCGAGCGGGATGGGCTCGGGTTCGAGGGTCACGGTGGAAAACCAGCCGGCATAGTCGGATGCGGATTCAATGGTGATGCGGTCGGTCCTCAATGCCCTTTTGAGGGCATCCCAGGCATAAGGCTGCACCAGCAGCTTGATGGCATCGATGAGCAGATATCCGCCGTTGGCGCGATGCAGCGATCCCGGCTTGATCAGGGAAAAGTCGGTAATCAGCGCGCCCATCTGCGACTGGTGCTCGATCCGCCCCACCAGATTGGCAAGCGAGGGGCGTTCATCGCGCACGATCGGCGCACCCAATCCGTTGCGGGCGCCGTCGGCGGAGACGATCACATTGACCTTGTAACGCCGCAGCCTGGGATCATCCATTTGCGGTTCGACAGGGCCGGCGATGGCCTGTTCGCCCTGCCCCTGCATTTCGGGCGAGGCGAGGAAGATGTAGATGTGCTTTGCAAGGTCTGCCTTCACCGCCGCGAGATGGTCCGGCATGCCGGAAATTTCACCGAAGCGCCGCTCGATGTCGCCAATGGCATGGGCAATGGCGGCATTGGCGAATTCGAGGTCGAGGGCGAGCAGTTCGCGGCGCGCCTCGGTCATCAGCTTGGGAATGTTCTGCAGCATGGTCTCAAGGTCATGCTGGATGGTCCTGATCGCTTCTTCGATCTGATCGCGCTCTACTTTCTGCAGAACCTTGAACTGATCCGGCTTCAGCACCTCGCCGTTCCGGGTGGGCGCGACCGCAAATCCCTGCGGTGTGTGCAGTACGGCGGTGCCGAGGCTTTCCGCCTTCTGCTGCAACTCGGCAAAGGCGTTTTCCTGCTGCTGCTTGAGCCCGGCTTCGATGGCACGGCGGCGGTTCTGATACTCATCAGCCTCGAACATGGCCTTGGCTGAGGCGCGCAGGTCCTCGACCATGGTGTCCATGGCGGAGCGGAACTGCACCGCCTGTCCGGCCGGCAGGCACATGGCGACCGGTTTGTCGGCAGCATCGAAGTTATTGAGATAGACCCAGTCGCACGGCGCTGCCTGGCGCTTCGCCTTGGCCTCCAGCAGATCCATGACCGCTCCCTGCATGCCGCAGCCATGGGCGCCGAGCACGAACAGGTTGAAACCGTCATGCGTGATGCCGGTGCCAAGCTCAATCGCCTCGATGGCGCGATCCTGGCCGAGGATGCCTTTGGGAGGCTTGAGAGAGGCTGTCGAGGCGAACTTGAAGCGCGCCGGATCGCAGGTCCGGCGCAGGCTGTCCGGCGCCAGCGGCTTCACCGGAGAGGTAGGTTTGCCTTTGGGTTTCCTGGTGGCCACGTCAGTCCTTCCGCATCCCGCAAAACTCCCGCCATGACTGGGTTAGACTCAGTGCATCTGAAAGGCAAGCCCGACGACCAGCGCTAGGTCATGCTCGGAAGAGACTTAATCATCGCTATAGGCATATTGAAGCTGAATTCTTCGAGGTTCTGACCGGCCCCACCCCTGTCGACGACCAGAAAGTCCGACGTTTCCTCGAGCGACAGCAACGGGTGATGCCAGACGTTGCGCCGGTAGTTGACACCCTGCCCGTCTGTGCTCAGGAACGCGTGAAGTGGCCCCGGCTCCGCACCGCCGTTTTCGGCCACGACCACCAGGAACGGCCGCTGCGTCAGGGGAATGAACGCCTGGCTGCCGAGCGGATGGCGTTCGACCATCTTGATGGATATGGGACAGGCCCAGGCCTGGCCGCGAAAGATGTTGACCAGCGTCTTGCCGCCTTCGCTTTCGACATCCACGTCGCAGAGGTCGTGAAAGCGTTCGGTCGTGCCTTCGTTGATGGCGTAGTGATGCGCTCCTGCGGTTTCGATCACATCTCCGAACGGGGCGAAGGCGTCGCGCGTCAGAAGCCTGACGACAAGTTCCGGCGGGTCCGGGCTCATGGCGCCTCGCCGGCAGGCCTGTGATGATCGTGCCAGTGGCGGGCGATATCGATGCGGCGCGTCACCCAGACCTGGTCGTGCGACTGAACGTAGTCGAGGAAACGGGCGAGAGACGCAGCACGCCCGGGGCGGCCGACAAGCCGGCAGTGCAAGCCGACCGACATCATCTTCGGCGCGGTCTCGCCCTCCGCATAGAGCACGTCGAAAGTGTCTTTCAGGTAGGCAAAAAACTGATCGCCGGAGTTGAACCCCTGAGGGCTGGCGAACCGCATGTCGTTGGCATCGAGCGTATAGGGGATCACAAGATGGGGACCGGCCGGGCCCGGCACCCAATAGGGCAGATCATCGGCATAGGAATCTGAATCATACAGGAATCCGCCCTCCTCCATGATCAGATCGCGGGTGTGTCCGGAGCACCTTCCGGTGTACCAGCCGAGCGGTCGCTCGCCGGTGGTTTCCGTGTGGATGCGGATTGCTTCGTTCAGGTGGTCGCGCTCGTCGTCTTTCGAAAAGTCGCGATACTCGATCCAGCGCAAGCCGTGGCTGGCAATCTCCCAGTCCGCTTCGCGCATGGCCGCGACCGCTTCCCGGTTGCGCTCCAGCGCCATCGCAACGCCATAGACGGTCAGCGGCAGTCCGCGTTCGGTGAACAGGCGCCACAGACGCCAGAACCCGGCGCGAGACCCGTATTCATAGATCGATTCCATGTTCATATGGCGCATGCCGGGCCACGGATCGGCGCCGACAATCTCGGACAGGAACGCTTCCGACGCAGCATCGCCGTGCAGGATGTTGTTCTCGCCGCCCTCCTCATAGTTCATGACGAACTGAACCGCGACGCGGGCGCCGCCCGGCCAGCGCGGGTCCGGCGGCGTGCGGCCATAGCCGGCCATGTCGCGAGGATAGGTCTGTGCATCAGTGCCCGTCATGCCTCACCCGCAATAACCCTTGATGCGCTCGTAAAGCGCCACGGGTGCGATGACACCGCGCTCGGGCACCTCACCGCGCGCCGCCAGCCGTCTTGCGCCCGGAAGCCTGGCACCGTCCTGCGCGCGGATCGCATCCAACAGATCGCCGATGCGCTGATAAAAGGCATCACCGGAGAACTTCACCGGATCGATTGCGATAAAGAACTGGCCGGTGTTGGGCGGCCCCCCGTCGTTGGTGGCGAACGAGCTGGCGTGAATGCCGAGCGTCGCGCCCGACAGGGCAACGGCGAGAATTTCCACCAGCACCGCTATCCCGACGCCCTTGTAGCCGCCGCTCGGCACCATGGTGCCGGTCAGCCCGACCTTCGGGTCTGTGGTCGGATTGCCGTCAGGGTCGAGCGCCCAGCCCTCGGGGATTGTACCGCCCGCATTGGCCCGCTTGGTGATTTCGCTTTTGGCGACGACACTGGACGACTGATCGATGATCAGTGCGACCTCGCCGTCGGCATCCGGCACTGCGCAGGCAAAGGGATTGGTGCCGACCACCGGCCTGTTGCCGCCGACCGGCGCAATCGACGCGGGCGCATTGGTGAAGCCGAGACCCACCAGTCCTTCTGATGCAAGCCGCGAAACGTGAAAGCCGAGAACGCCGCAATTATAGGAATTGCGCACGGCGAGCGCGGCGATGCCGAACTCACGGGCAGCGGGAACCAGTTTTGAGAAGCCGAGATCGATGGCCGGATGGGCGAAGCCGCTTTTGGCATCGGCGAGGAGGGCCGATGGCGAGAGCTGCTCAATGGTCGGTTCGGCGTTGCCGTCGATCTTGCCGCATTTGGCATGCTCGCAGTAGATCGGGACATACATGAGACCGTGGCTCGGGATCCCGTCGAGTTCGGCGCCCATCACACCGTCGGCCAGCTTGCGGGCGTTGCTTTCAGACGTGCCGGATGCGGTGAGCGCGCGCATCACCAGGGCGTCGGCCTCTTCCAGCGTCAGGGTTACGGTGTCCGCCATGGGTGTGATCCCCTCGATTGATCCAGCAGGCTCCCGTTTATTCGATTTCCGCGCCCTGTGCCACCCATGCGCCGAGAATGTCGCGCTGTTCCTGGGTCATCTCGGTCATGTTGCCCAAGGGCATGGTGTCGGTGAGGACCACCTGGGCGTTGATCTGGGCGGCGTATTTGCGGATATCGCCGACCGTGTCGAACATGACACCCAGAGGCGCCTCTTCAAAACCTTCTTCCGTCGGCGTTGCGGAATGGCAGTTGATGCAGTGCTGATTGACGATCTGGCGCACCTGGGCGAACTCCACTTCCTCACTGTAGCCGGTGCCGAGTCGGCTGGCGCTCACCGCGATCAGGGCGAGGACCGCGAGGGCCGCCGCCGGCAACGCCACCTTGCCCTTCCAGTCCAGGGCGCCGGCGTCGTGCTGGTTGTAGAAGTGGCGGATCAGACCGCCGGCGACCACGACGCCGACCGCAATGAGCCAGCTCAACGGATGGCCGTAGGTGATGGGATAGTGATTCGAGATCATCATGAAGACGACCGGCAGGGTGAGATAATTGTTGTGCAGGGAGCGTTGCTTTGCCTGCATGCCCCAGATGGCGTCGGGCTCTTCGCCCGCGATCAGCGCCGCCACGGTCTTCTTCTGGTTCGGAATGATGATGAAAAACACATTGGCCGCCATGATGGTGCCGATGAAGGCGCCGATATGCAGGAAGGCGGCGCGGCCGGTGAAGGTGTTCGCGTAAAGGAAAGACGACAGTGTAATCAACGCGAATACGCAGACCGCAAGGGCCGCGGTGTTGCGGCCGAGCGGTGAGCGGCAGATCAGGTCATAGGCGATCCAGCCGGCGATCAGGGACCCGGCGGACATACCGATGGCCTGTCCCGCCGACATGGGCAGCACATTGGTATTGATGAGATAGGTCTCGGCGCTCCAGTAATAGATGATGCCGAGCAGGAGCATTCCGGTGATCCAGGTGAAGTAGGCCTCGTATTTGAACCAGTGCAGCTCATCCGGCAGCTTGTCCGGCGCCACCATGTATTTTTCAGCCAGATAGAACCCGCCGCCATGCACCATCCAGCTTTCGCCGGCGATCGTCGGGTCGTCGTTGCGCTTGCGCAGGCTCGCATCGAGCCAGATGAAATAGAACGACGTACCGATCCACAAGATGCCGAACATGACGTGCGCCCAGCGCACCAGCAGGCTCGCCCAATCAAACAACAATGCGGTCATTGCGGTGAGATCCCCTGTTTGTCGCGTTCGGAACCGAACGCGCGAATATCCTCGGCTTCTGTTTTAGCGCATTGGCGGGGGTCTTGACGATTATAAAGAATATCGCGAAAATCAGAAAGACTTTAAAGATTTTCAATAAAATGAGGCTTTGGGACACTCATGGCCGACGTATCCGACTGGGCAGTGTTCGCCCGAACTGCGGAACTGAAGAGCCTGTCGGCGGCAGGACGCGACCTGCGCCTGTCGGCGGCGGTTGTCAGCAACAGGATCGCCAAGATCGAGCGGCAGCTTGGTGTGCGCCTGTTCAACCGGACGACGCGTCGGGTCAACCTCACCGAGGAAGGCGAAATCTATTATCAGCACTGTGTTCGTATTCTGGCTGAAATAGAGCAGATCGAATCCAACATCGGCTCGCGCTCGGACAGCCCGCGCGGCGCCATCACGGTGACGGCACCGAGCGGTTTCGGGCGCCGCCACATAGCGCCCTTCATGCCGGAATTTGTCGACCGGTTTCCGGACATACAGGCGCGGCTTCATCTGACCGACCGCCTTTCGGACGTGATCCAGGAAGGTACCGATGTCGCCATCCGGATCGCCGACCTGCGGGCCTACAGCTTCATCATGAAGAAGCTCGCCACCAATGTCCGTGCCGTTGTGGCAGCGCCATCCTATCTGGAGCGCCACGGCACGCCGGAGGTGCCCGAAGACCTTCTCAAGCACAACTGCCTGCTGCTGCGTTTCCCCGGATCGCAGCAATTCCAATGGGCACTGGAAGGACCGGCCGGCACCGAGTCGCTCTCTGTGTCCGGCAACCTTGACTCGGACAACGGCGAAGCGATCCTCGAATGGTGCCGGGCCGGTGCCGGCCTGGCCCTCAAATCCATGTGGGAGGTGGGCGAGGACGTCCGCAGTGGCCGGCTCCAGGTGGTCCTGCCGGACTGGAAACCGCACGGCCACGCCATCTATGCGATCTACCCGCACAGCCGGCTGATGCCGACGCGCGTGCGCACCTTCATCGACTTCCTGGCGGACAAGTATGGGCCTTCTCCCTATTGGGAGAGAGGCGAAGACGCGCCCCGTCCAAGCCAGGTCGCTAGCGCTTCGCTCCCATAACCAGTTCCGTGACGGCTCGGCTTGTATCGTCAATGGTCGTGGTTCGCCCGACACTGAGACGGATGGCGCAGGCAGCCTCCTCGGTGCTCAGTCCCATGGCACGGAGCACATGGGACGGCCGCCCATCGGCGGAAGCGCAGGCCGCGCCGGTTGAGGCCGCAACACCCGGCGCCCCTTCGAGCCATTCCCGGGCATCGATCCCGGGCAGTCGCACACTGAGGCAGCCGGGCAGGCGCGCCGCGTCTTGCGCGATGAGCTCGAGGTCCGGCAGCGCGGCTTTCAGTTGTTGCCACAGTGAATCCGACAATTCCTTCAGATGTCCGGCATCGCTCGGCAATTCGTCTTTCGCCAGGCGTGCCGCCATGCCGAAGCCGGCAGCCAGCGGTGTCGGCACGGTTCCGGCGCGCAGCCCGCCCTGCTGGGCACCGCCATGCATCTGCCGCTGAAGCGCGGTTCCCGCCCTTACATAAAGCGCGCCTATTCCCATGGGCCCATAAACTTTATGGGCGGACAGGCTGAGGAGATCGGCGTTCAGAGCCTGGACGTCAATGGGTATGCGGCCCCCCGCCTGGACGGCGTCGGTGTGAAACACCACCCCGCGTTCGCGGCACAGCGCACCGATTTCCGCAACCGGCTGGATTGTGGCGGTTTCGTTGTTGGCGAGCATGACAGAGACAAGGGCAGTGTCATCATCAATGGCAGCGGCCACATGCGCCGGGTCCACGACCGCGTTCTCATCAACCGGCACAATGGTCAGCGCGACACCGTTCCGCTCGAGCGCCCGCGCTGTTTCGAGGACACAAGGATGTTCGATGGCGGAAATCACCAGCCCGCGCTTGGCCGATGCGCGCAGAACACCGGCGATGGCCAGATTGTTGGCCTCGGTCGCGCCAGACGTGAATATGATCTCGCCCGCCGCGGCGCCGATCAGTGCGGCAACGTCGAGGCGCGCAGCAGCCACCACCCGTGCCGCATCCCATCCGTAGCCATGGGTCGATGCGTGCGGGTTGGCCGGGCCCAGATCGATCACGCCATCCATCGCGGCGCGCACGCGCCGGTCGAGCGGCGTGGTCGACATATGGTCAAGATAGATGGATTTCTTCATCGGTGTCGCCTGAAGACGGATACGGCCCCATCCCTGGCGAGATACCATGAATGGGGCCGCATGTTTCAAGGCACCCGGTTCCTGGAACCGGGTATCTCTGCCGTCAGGTCACTTCGGCAGGTCGCCGACGACACCATCGACATAGAACTGCATGGTCAACAGCCCCTTGTCGGTGATGTTCTGGCCTTCGGGCACCTTGGTCTCGCCCTTGTTGTCCAGCACCGGACCGGCAAACGGGTGCAGGTTGCCGGCGGCGATTTCACCCCGTGCGGCCTCGACCAGCTTGCGCACGTCCTCGGGCACCATGTCGCCGAGTGGCGACATCTGCACCATGCCGGCGCCGAGACCGCCCCAGGTATCATCAGACTTGGCGGTGCCGTCTATCACCGCCTGGACCTTGTCGATATAGAACTGGTCCCACACATGGGTGCTGGCGGTCAGATGCGCCTTGGGGCCGTATTTCGACATGTCGGAATGGTAGCCGACCGCAAAGACGCCGCGATCCTGCGCCGCCTGAACCACGGCGGTGGAGTCGGTGTGCTGCATCAGCACGTCGGCGCCCTGGGCGATGAGCGTCTCGGCCGCTTCACGTTCCTTACCGGGATCGTACCAGCTGGACACCCACACGACGCGAACCTGGGCGTCCGGGTTGACGCTGCGCACGCCGCGGGCAAAGGCGTTGATGCCGCGAACGACTTCGGGGATCGGGAACGCCGCAACGTAACCAAGCGTATTGGACTTGGTCATCTTACCGGCGATGATGCCTGCCAGATAGCGGCCTTCGTAGAAGCGCGCCAGATAGGTCGATACGTTGTCGGCGCGCTTATAGCCCGAGCTGTGGGCGAAGGTGACCTTGGGAAACTGCTTGGCGACCTTGATGGTCGGGTTCATGTAGCCGAACGAGGTTGTGAAGATCAGCTGATTGCCGTCGGCCGCCAGTTGGCGGATGACGCGTTCGGCATCGGGGCCTTCAGCAACCGACTCGACGTAGGTGGTTGCAACCTTGTCGCCGAATTTTTCCTCGATCGCCTTGCGCCCGAGATCATGCTGGAAGGTCCAGCCGGCATCGCCGATCGGGCTGACATAGACAAAGCCGACTTTCAGCTTTTCATGACCGTCGGCGCGCACGGCACCGTAACTCAGCGCCATCGCCATCGCGACCACACCAAGGCCGGCGACAACAGAGCGCCAGGATTTCAGTTTCAACATTTTTTCTTTCTCCCCTTTTTCTTGGAATTGCGTATGTGGGTAATTCATTAAACCACACTCAGGCGCCAGGATGGAACGGTCTGCCGAGAGAGGCAGGCGCGTTGAGGCGGATTTTCGTCGCATCCCTTGAGATCAGTGCCAGCACGACGACGGTCGCGAGATAGGGCAGCGTCGCCAGGAGGTGCGATGAATTGATGACGGCGAGAATCCACTCGCCCACCGGGTTGGGTATGATGGACAGGGCGCTGGAGACCGAGTCGCCCGCGGCCTGAACATGCAGGCTCAAGATTGTGATGCCGCCGAAAAGATAGGCGCCGATCAACACGCGCGCCGGGCGCCAGGTGGCGAACACGACGAGTGCAAGCGCGATCCAGCCTCGGCCTGCGGTCATGTTTTCCGCCCATTGCGGCGTGTAGACGAGAGACAGATAGGCCCCCGCGAGGCCGCCCATGCCGCCACCGAACATGATGGCGAGCAGCCTGATCTTGACCACCGAATAGCCGATCGCATGAGCTGCGTCGTGCGACTCCCCAACAGCGCGCAGGATCAGCCCCGCGCGGGTCTTGTAGAGGAACCACGAAACCAGCACTAACAGTGCAATCGACAGGTAAATCAGGAAATCATGGTTGAACAGCAACGGTCCGATAACCGGGATCTCGCTCAGGCCGGGAATGGCGATCGGCTGCAGGCCCTGGATCGGGGTTCCGATGTAGTTGAGGCCGATAAAGGCGCTCAGGCCGACGCCGAAGATGGTCAGCGCCAGGCCGGTTGCGACCTGATTGGTCAGGAGGAACTGGGTCAGCCCGCCGAATATCAGCGCCATCAACACGCCCGCGGCGATCGCCGCCAGGATGCCCAGATAGGGGCTGCCTGTGAGCACCGTTACAATGAAGCCCGAGACCGCGCCGACCAGCATCATGCCCTCGACGCCGAGGTTGAGCACACCGGCCTTCTCGGTGATCAGTTCGCCAAGGGCGGCGAAGACCAGCGGCGTTCCTGCCCGGATGGTGCCGACCAGAATATTGATTGTCGTTTCAAAGCCATCCATTGCCTTATGCCTCCTTCGGTTGCGCGACCAGGCGGATGCGGTAGCGCACGAGCACGTCCGAGCCCAGGACGAAAAACAGTAGCAATCCCTGGAACACGCCGGTGACGGCCAGGGGAAGATTCAAGTGGATCTGCAGCTGCTCGCCACCGAGATACATCAGCGACATCAAGAGACTGGCGAGCAGGATGCCGAAAGGATGCAGCCGGCCGAGAAACGCCACGATGATGGCGGCGAACCCGTAGCCGGGCGAAATGATCGGTTGCAGCTGGGTGATGGTTCCGGAGACCTCGGCAATGCCCGCAAGGCCCGCGAGCCCGCCCGAAATCAGGAAACTCAGCAGCACGACACGCTTGCGGCTGTAGCCGGCATAAGCGGCTGCCGCCGGCGCCTGCCCGGCGACCTGCACCTTGAAACCCTGGAATGTCCACGACATGAAGACCCAGACGATGACCAGAAAAACCAGTGCAATCGGCACACCGAGGTGGAACCGGGTTCCTTCAATGAGCACCGGCATTATGCCGTCATCACCGAAGATGCGGGTTTGCGGAAAATTGAAGCCCTCGGGATCACGCCACGGACCGTGCACCAGATAGCCGAGGATCTGGATCGCCACATAGGAGAGCATCAAACTGGTGAGAATCTCATTGGCATTGAAGCGGTTCTTGAGGAACGAGGGAATTGCACCCCAGGCCATGCCGCCGAGAATGCCTGCGAACAGCATCAGGGGGAGCAACCATGGCCCCTCATCGCCCCAGAAGGCGAGCGCGATGCCGCCGCCGCAAACCGCACCCATGGTGAGCTGGCCCTCGGCGCCGATGTTCCAGACATTGCCGCGGAAACCGACCGACAAGCCGACTGCGCAGAGCAGAAGAGGCGTTGCCTTGAGCGCCCATTCGCCGACGCCGTAGAGGCTGGTCAGCGGGCGTACGAAGAACGTATGCAGCGCCACCATCGGATTGGTGCCAAGGGCACTGAACAGGATGACGCCGGCGATCAGGGTCAGCACCGCCGCAATCAGCGGCGAGGCGTATTGCATTCTCTTCGAGGTGAATTGCCGTGGTTCCAGTCTAAGCAGCATGACCCACCTCCCCTTCACCGGCTTCGAACTGGCCGCTCATCCAAAGGCCGACTTCCTCGACATTCGTCTCCGAAGTGCGTTTGACCGGGGACAGACGTCCCTCCGCGATCACAGCGATCGAGTCACAGATCTCGAACAGCTCATCGAGGTCTTCCGATGCGACAACCACAGAGGTTCCCTTCGCCGCCAGATCGACGATCTCCTGATGGATCGTCGTGGCCGCGCCGACATCAACCCCCCAGGTCGGGTGTCCGAGAATGAGGAGCTGTGGGTTCATCATGATTTCCCGGCCCATTATGAACTTCTGAAGATTGCCGCCGGACAGGCTGCGTGCTTCGGCTTCGATGCCCGATGAACGGACATCGAAGCGTTCGCGGATGGCGGTTGCGTAGGACCGCACCTTGTCGAACCGGATGAAGCCGTTGCTGAGCATGTCTTCGCGGTAACCGGTCAGGAGCGCGTTGTTGGAAAGCGACATGTCCGGCACGGCACCGCGGCCGAGACGTTCTTCCGGCACGAAGGCCAGTCCCCGGGCGCGCCGTTCGGTCGGCCCGACCTTGGATATTTCCGCGCCATTGAGCTCGATACGGCCCTGTGCCGCCATGATCTCTCCGTTCAGCGCGGCCAGAAACTCCTTCTGACCGTTGCCGGCGACACCGGCGATGCCGAGTACCTCGCCACGGTGCACCGTCACGTTGATGCTCTTGAGATCGGTGCCGTGCGGGTCGGGCGAAGGAATGGTCAGATTGCGCACCACGAGACGGACCTCGCTGTCGCGGGCCTGCGCGGTGCGTTTGCAGACCGGCAGCTCGGAGCCGATCATCATTTCCGCCAGGCTCTTGGGCGTCTCCTCCTTCGGGTTGCAGGTGGCCGTGACCTTGCCGTGCCGAAGCACCGTCGCGCGATCGCAAAGCGCCTGGATCTCGTCGAGCTTGTGGCTGATGTAAAGGATGCTGCAGCCTTCCGACGACAGGCGCCGAAGCGTCTCGAACAGCTTCTCAACCTCCTGCGGGGTCAACACCGAGGTCGGCTCGTCCATGATCAGAAGCTTGGGGTCCTGCACCAGGCAGCGGATGATTTCGACACGCTGACGCTCGCCCACCGACAGGGCATGGACGTGTTGATGCGGATTGAGCGGCAGGCCGTATTTCTCCGAGATCTCCTCGATCTCCGACGTCAGCTGCTTCAGGTCGTGCTCTTCGTCGATGCCGAGCGAAATGTTTTCCGCTACGGTCAGCGTCTCGAAGAGATTGAAGTGCTGGAAAACCATGCCGATGCCGAGCGCCCGCGCCTGGCTCGGGCTGGTGATCTTGACGGGCTCGCCGCCCCATCTGATTTCACCCTCGTCGGCGCGCACCACGCCGTAAATCATCTTCACCAGCGTGCTCTTGCCGGCGCCGTTCTCGCCCAAAAGCGCATGAACCTCGCCGCTCGCAATCGCCAGATCGATGTGGTCGTTGGCGAGTACGCCTGGATACTGCTTGGTGATCCCGGTCAGTTCGAGTTGTGCTGCGGTCACCGTTTTCCCTCCCCGTGTTGGCCCTGCGTCTGACGCAGGGCACTCCCCTCCTCAGGGGCTGTCGTCAGTACATGACTTTGTCGGGCTTCACCCGCCATTCCTCGAAAACGTCATTGGCCTCCTGCAGCTTGACATGCACCATGGGTATGGCGCGCTTGTCGACGTCCTTGGGTATCTCGTCATAGATGTGGTCGTCGTCGAAGCCGATGCTGGCGGCATCCTTGCGCGTGTTGGCATAATAGACCGCACCGAGCCGCGCCCAGTAGATCGCCGCAAGGCACATGGGACATGGCTCGCAGCTGGTGTAGATCTGACAGCCTTCGAGCGAGAACGTGTCAAGACGGGCGCAGGCTTCGCGGATGGCGACCACTTCGGCATGAGCCGTCGGGTCGTTCGAGCTTGTCACCCGGTTGTGCCCTTCCGATATCACCTTGCCATCCTTGACGATGACGGCGCCGAACGGACCGCCCCGGCCCGCGCGCATGTGCTCGGCGGACAGGTTCACGGCCTTGAGCATGAGGTTCTGGTGGTGATCACACATCGAGCGATCCTCCAATAACTGATTCAAATTGACTGTTTGACGAGGTTTTCTCGAGCCTTGCGAGAAGGTCGGCCGCGACGGACGCGGCGATGACCTCGGGCGCCTTGCCGGTGATCCCCGGCAGTCCGATCGGACAGTGCAACCGTGCGATGTCCGTATCGGCCAGACCTTTGGCCCTGAGCCGCGAGGCGAACCTGGCGGCCTTGGTGTCCGAGCCAATGAGCCCGAGATAAGCGAAGTCTCTGCGCCGCAGCACGGCTTCGCAGATCTCCTGATCGAGCGCATGGCTGTGGGTCATGACAATGAACATGCTTTCCGGTGGCGCTTCATCGACCATGAGGTCTGGCATCGCGGGCGCCAGCATTCTTACGCCATCGGGCAGTTCGTCCGGAAACTCGCTGGCGCGGCTGTCGAGCCACGTCACCTTGAACGGCAACGGGGCAAGCGCCGCGGCGAGAGCGCGGCCGACATGCCCGGCGCCGAACAACCAAACCGGCTGGCGCGTCTCACAAAGCCGTTCGGTCATTGAAAATCCGCCATCATGGAACTCGGCGCTGAATCCGTAAGAGAAATGCGAAGCGTCGGTACCGGTCACCACCGCCCGTTTGAACCCGCCGGCGCGCTGTTCAACGCACCGCACGATATCGACCGGTTTTGCGGCCTGCTCGTACACCTGTTCGACCCAGGCCGCGTCGGCGGCGGTGAAGGGTTCGAACACCACTGTCACCGCGCCGCCGCAGCACTGCCCCAGCTCCGGGCCCAACGGATACCGTTTGCTAAAGACGTCCGGCGCGCTTTCCAGTGCCGCACGCGCGCATTGAAGCGCTTCGAATTCAAGCTGCCCGCCGCCGATGGTGCCGAAGAAATCCTCGTCCGTGACGATCATGCGGGCGCCGGCTTCGCGCGGACCGGATCCCTCGACTTTGGCGACAACCACGAGCATCGCCGGCGTTCCGGCCCGTAACGTTCGGGCAAGCGTGTCGAGCCAGCCGATCATGCCGAAGCCTCCGCCGCGCGCGCCTTCGCGTCGTCGACCGCAAACAGCAGCGCCTCAGGCGTTGCCGGCGCGTCGAGGTTCGGAAATACCTTGTAGCCGGCCGCCGCCGCCACCGCGTCGGTCAGCGCGGCAAAGACCGAGATGGCCAGCATGAGCGGTGGTTCGCCGATCGCCTTGGAGCGGTAGATTGTGTTCTCCACATTGCGCCCCTTCTCCCAGATCTTCATGCGGAAGTCGTCCGGGCGGTCGCTGCAAGCGGGGATCTTGTAGGTCGAGGGCGCGTGGGTCTTGAGATGGCCGTCTTCGTTCCACCAGAGTTCCTCGGTGGTGAGCCAGCCCATGCCCTGAATAAAACCGCCTTCGATCTGGCCGTAGTCGAGCGCCGGATTGAGTGACTTGCCGGCATCGTGCAGGATGTCGACGCGGGTGACGCGGTTCTCGCCGGTCAAAGTGTCGAGGAGCACTTCGGAGACCGCCGCGCCATAGGCGAAATAGTAGAACGGCCGGCCCCTTGCCCCTTCCGCGTCCCAATGGATTTTGGGCGTTTTGTAAAAGCCGGTCGACGAAAGCGAAACCCGCGCCATATAAGCCTCGTGGGCGAGCTGTTCGAAGCTCACCACCTGATTGCCGATGCGCACCCGGTTGGGCAGGAACTCGATCTGATCCTGGTCCACGCTATAGGCTTCAGCGGCGTGTTCGATGAGCCGGGTCTTGATGGCGCGGGCCGCGGCCTGCGCCGCCATGCCGTTGAGATCGCTGCCCGACGAGGCGGCGGTCGCCGACGTGTTGGGGACCTTAGCCGTGGTGGTCGAGGTGATCTTGACCTTGGCGATGTCGATCTGGAACTCCTCGGCCACCACCTGGGCGACCTTGGTGAAGAGGCCCTGCCCCATTTCCGTGCCGCCGTGATTGAGGTGGACGCTGCCGTCCTTGTAGACATGCACCAGGGCGCCCGCCTGATTGAGGTGGCTGGTGGTAAACGAGATGCCGAACTTGACCGGTGTCAGGGCGATGCCCTTCTTGAGATAGCGGCTCGAGGCGTTGTACTCACGCATCGCGGCGCGGCGTGCGGCGTAGTCCGACGAAGCCTCAAGTTCGGCGATGATCTCGCCGATGACATTGTCTTCGACTTCCATGTGATAGGGCGTGATGTTGCGCCCCTCGCCGCCATAGAAGTTGAGCTTGCGGATCTCCACCGGGTCCTTGCCGAGGGTGAAGGCGATCTCGTCGATCACCCGCTCCATGGCGATCATGCCCTGCGGCCCGCCAAACCCGCGGAACGCAGTGTTCGAAACGGTGTGGGTCTTGCAGCGGTGAGATTTGATGGTGGCGTTGCCGAGGAAGTAGCAGTTGTCGGCATGGAACATGGCCCGGTCACAGATCGCCGATGACAGATCCGCCGACATTCCGCAGCGTGCCGCCTGAACATACTCGATGCCCTCGATGCGGCCCTCGCTGTCGAAGCCGACATCGTAATCGATCCTGAAATCGTGACGCTTGCCGGTCATGATCATGTCGTCGTCGCGGTCGAGCCGCACCTTGGCGGCCCGGCCCGTCTTGCGGACCACCAGCGCCGCAACGCCCGCCATCAGGGAGGGCTGGCTTTCCTTGCCGCCGAAGCCGCCGCCCATGCGGCGCAGTTCGATGGTCACCGCATGTTCCGGCACGCCGAGAACCTTGGCGACGTTGTGCTGCACCTCGCTTGGATGCTGGGTCGAGGAATAGACATGGACGTCGGAATCTTCGCCCGGAACCGCAAGGGCGATCATGCCTTCGAGATAGAAGTGATCCTGCCCGCCGACGCGGAAGCGTCCGCTGAGCCGGTGGTCGGCACCGTTCAGGGCCGATTTGGAATCACCTAGGGTCATCTTGTAGTCCGGCAGCACAAAGGAGCCTGCCTCCATGGCGTCATCGACGCTGATCAGTGGTGTTAGGTCCTCATAGTCGATCTTCGCCAGATCGGCGGCCGCCCGCGCTTCGTCGATGGTCGAGGCGGCCACCGCGAAAGTGGACTGGCCGGCATACTCGACGAGACCTTCTGCGAACATCGGATCGTCGCCCTTGACCGGGCTCACATCGTTTATGCCGGGAACGTCTTCAGCGCTCAGCACACAGGCGACGCCGGGCGCCGATCGAACCGCCTCGAGATCCATGGCCCTGATCCTGGCGTGCGGACGCGTGCTCATGGCGATATGGACATGGAGCATTCCCGGCGGCTCGGGGATGTCGTCGATGTAGATCGCGGAGCCGGCAACGTGCTTGGCGGCGCTGTCATGAACGAGCACGCCGTGCACGCCGCCATGAATCTTTTCAGATGTTTGCGCTGTTTCAGCCATGGGCTGCCTCCGGAACGTCCAGAACCCGCGTTTCGCTCGCCACGTCAGCGGTTTCAGCGAAGAACTTGAACAATAGATTCCGGGCCGCGCGCATTCGGTAGTCGGCGCTGCCGCGCATGTCGGTGAGCGGGGTGTAGTCGTCGCCAAGGGCGTCCATGGCCGCTCTCACCGTGGCCTCGTCCCAGGCGCCGCCGCGCAGCGTGCCTTCGGCCTTCGTGGCGCGCTGAGGTGTTCCGGCCATACCGCCGAAACAGATGCGAATATCCTCGACGGTGCCATATTCGAATTTTGCGCTGAAAGCGCCGCAGACCGCGGAAATGTCCTGGTCGAACCGTTTTGAAATCTTGTAGCAGCCAAAGCTCACATTTGGCTCGGGCAGCGGAACAAGAACCCGTTCGACGAACTCGCCAGGGGCACGGTCCTGCTTGCCGTATTCTATGAAAAAATCTTCCAGCGCGATGGTGCGGCGCTCATCGCCGTGCCGCAACACGAGCTGGGCGTCGAGGGCGATAAAGGCCGGCGGCGTGTCACCTATCGGCGAGCCGTTGGCAATATTGCCGCAGACGGTTGCAACATTGCGGATCTGCAGTGAGGCAAAACGCCGGATCAGTTCACCGAGGTCGGGATAGTGCGTGCCCAGAACCTCGTGCGCTTCAGCCAGCGTCACCCCCGCGCCGATCGAGATCGCATCTTCCGTCAGGTCGATGGATTTGAGCTCTGGAACATTGCCGATGTAAATCAGTGCCGGCAGTGTCCGATGCATCTTGGTGACCCAGAGACCAACATCGGTCAGGCCCGAGATGATGTGGGCGTCCGGGTGCTCCAGATAAAGGCTGGCGAGTTCGTCCGCCGACGATGGTGCGTAGTAAGACTTTCCATGACTGTGGACCTCGACGCCGGGGTCATCACTCCAGGTGGTGAGGGTGTTCGACACTTTCTCCTCGGCCCGCTCGAACCTGTCCGAGCGCCCCTGCTCCACCGACGCCTCCCCCGCATCAAGGATGGGCCCGTAACCGGTGCAGCGGCACAGATTGCCCGCGAGGATGTCCTTCAACGCACCGCGGTCAGGCGCCGCCGCGTTCTCGCCCTGGGCGAAGAGCGACATGACGAAGCCCGGCGTACAGAAACCGCATTGCGAGGCGTGATGGTCGCACATCGCCTGTTGCGCCGGATGCAGGCTGCCGTCTTCGTTCGCCAGGTGCTCGACCGCGATCAGCTGCTTGCCGTCAAGCAGCGGCATGAACTGAATGCAGGAGTTGACAGCTTTATAGACGATGCCGTCATCGGCGAGCTCGCCGATTACCACGGTGCAGGCGCCGCAATCGCCCTCGGCGCAGCCTTCCTTGGTGCCGGTCAGATGCTCGTGTTCTCGGAGGTAGCGCAGCACCGTCATCGTCGGATCGATGGTGCCGATGGCACGCTCTTCGTGACCGAGCAGGAATCTTATTCCATCGCGCATCAGCTGCCCCTGTAGGTTGAATAGCCGAAGGGCGAGAGCAGCAACGGCACATGATAATGCTGGTCCGCTTCCGAGATACCGAAGCGGATCACGACCTCATCGAGGAATTTCGGATCGGGCAGGTCAAGGTTCAGCGCATCAAGATAGGCGCCTGCATGGAACACCAGCTGGTAGCGGCCGGGAGCAAAGGCATCACCGTCGAGCAACGGGGCATCGCAGCGCCCGTCCTCATTGGTCGTGTCCGTGGTCACGGACGCCGCATCCGCGCCGGTCAGGCGGAACAGCTCTATCCGCAAGCCCGCCGCAGGTTTGCCCAAGGCGGTATCCAACACATGGGTTGTGAGCCTTCCCATCGCCGAGCGTCCTCCCTCGTTGATCGCATCGGTTCTGTAACAATAGCGTCATGATAGCCGCAATCTGCCCGGGAGCGTGACCGGTTTTGCGCGGGTCCGGCTTCGAAAGACCTTCAAGTTATTTTTGATAATCACGGCTTTTATCAAAAATATCAAAAGGGTCGCGAACCATCTGCCGGCGTTGCGACGCCCGGGCTACGACGGGAACGACGCCTTGAGGGAAAAGGCAAGCGGCAATGACGGCACTTCCGGAGGAAGCTCATACATACCCCTTCCGGCTTCTACCATGCAGGGAAACATAGGCCAGGCGATCCGCGAATGTTCGTTGAGGAAATCTATGGTGAGCCCTGCGCCGACCAGACCATTGATGATTGCGGAGAGCGGATGGATCCATTCGTAGGACTTTGCGTTGGTGAGTTTCACCGTATCGCCGGTATAGGTCTCCGTCTCCTCCATGATGATCGGCTCAGAGCCGTGGAAGTAGGGAAATGACGGCACCAGCCGGCCCGCTTCGTCCTGATCGAGAGCGAGCGCTGCGGGATGGCTCTCAAGAAGGTAGAGCATGCCGCCCGGCGCCAGGAAATGCGCGACGACCTCCGCCCAGCGGACAATGTCCGGCAGCCAGTTGATGGCACCCCAGGTGACGTAGACCATGTCGAACGCCCCATCGATGCGTGATGGTGCGGTGTAGACATCGCCTTCGACAAAGGTCGCCGCAATCCCGGTCTCGTCGGACAGGGCCCGGGCAGCAGCAATCGCCTCGGAGGAGAAATCGTACCCCGTGGCGTGGGCTCCTCGCCGTGCCAGGCACAACGTGTCGAGGCCGAAATGACATTGCAGATGCAGCGCCCGTTTGCCCGCGACATCGCCAATTTCGGAACTCTCAATGGGACCGAGAATATCCTCGCCGGCGCGAAACTCCGCCAGCCGATAGAACCCGGTTTCCGAATTTACGTGGATGCCGACGGACTCGTCCCATCTGCGCCGGTTGAACTCAAGATAGTCTTCCATTGGCCGCTTCCACAATCTGTTCAACTTCACCGGAGACCAGGCCGGCGTGCATGAGGCCCGTCCCTCGTACCTCATCCGACGATGAGCGAAAAGCAAATGGACACGGCAGACCTTAGAAGAGCCAGAATCGGCC
>JAJFHL010000057.1 GCA_021775615.1 Hyphomicrobiales bacterium | reverse complement strand
CCGGGCCTTGTCGAGATGGCCGAGACCATCGTCATCCGCCAAGTCCAACAAGGCCTCGCCCAGATTATAGTGTATCTCGGCATCCCCGGGATCGCTTTCGACAATGGTACGGTACAACGGAACGGCGTGTTCGGCGCCACGCAAATCACGGGTGAGGTGCGCCATCAGCTTTTCCTCTTCCGGCTCGAGCTTTCCGGCAGCCGTCTCTCGCTCCAAGGCGGCGAGTTGATTTTCGCTGTGCTTCGCGCTTTCGTGCTGGTCGTGCCACGCGTCCGAAATCTGCGCAAGCCAGCTGGCATGAATATCTTCGCGCAACTTTGGCTCGAACGCGCCGAGGATACGGCTGGCCGGCACACGGACCGGCGGGGGCACACGCGGGTCCGGCCCCAAGGCGGCGACCCGTTCGTGCCAGGCGGGATGCGTGTCACGGTTGCTTGTCGCCTGCACCAGGGCGACGCGCAGAAGTCGCTCGAACCGGTCCGTGCGGTTGAGCCGGCGGAACCACCGAGGGGTGACGTGAAAGGGCCTGAAGCGCGGCGCATCATGGCGACGGAGCCTACGGGGAAACAGCTCCCACATCCGTTCGAACCAAAGGCTTGCGACGGCGATACGCAGTATGACCGTCACACTGGCGTCCACGCCCTGGTCCGCCGCGGCGGCGGCATCGGCCGCCATCTCCTGTTGCCTGGACTGGCGGAGACGTACCGCTGTCAGTTCACCCAGATACCACATCGCAAATTTGGCCAGGGGCCTGGAGCCCGGAACCAACCTGTCACCGCAACTCAAACCGATGCGCTGCCAGAGCGTGTCGACACGTTGTGCGGTTGCATCCAGGGCGCCGGAATGGTCATGGAAATGCGCCAGTTCGTGGCTGAGCAGCGCAGGCAACTCCCGCTCGTCGATCGCATCCAGAAGCGGCAAGCCGATCACGAGGCCGGTCTTCATCGGTCCGACGATACCGAATGTCGGGTAGATGAACACGCCCGCATTGCAATCTGCGTCAATGACCACGGTGTCGAGCGCGTCGGCGCCCGGCTCGCCAGCGACTCGCTCGATCAGCGCAAATAGCTCCGGCGCGTCACCAGCCGAAACAATGATCCCGTCCGGCGGATCAACACCGAACAGCAGAACCTGAAGAATCATGATGAGCCACGAAGCCAGCACAGAGCCCACCACAATCATGGCGGCGATGGCCCAACTTGGAAGGCCGAAGAAACAGTCCTCTCGCAGTACGCAGTGGAGTGAAGAGAAGACCTTTCCGTCGGCAATCAGATAAATCAGATAAAGACCGCCGACGCTCAACGTTGCCAGCGTAGCGAATACGCTGAGGCCGAGCGTCAGCCACCCGCAAAGTCGCCGGCGGTCGGCTCGGTTTGAACGCGACGTTGGCTCGAACTTTACTTGGGTGTTCTGAAGAGACACCGACGTGCTCCATGGTACGGTCGACATGGAGCTGCAAACTAAGTCCCACGCGTTAATCGCCGGTGTTTGTGGCCGCGAATTCCACGCACAACACACGCCAAACGGGAAGTATTGTTAACTCAGGGTTAACGGCAGCCGCATCAGCGCGCGAGTTCGCCGGCAAGCCCCTGGGCAATCAGCGCCTGGGTTTCGCCCACGCCATAGAGCGCCACGAAGGAGCCGAAGCGCGGCCCCTGGGACTGCCCCAGCAGCACCTCATAGAGGCCGCGGAACCAGTCGCGCAGGTTCTCAAAATCGTGCGCCTTGCCGACCTCGTAGACCACCGCCTGGATCGCTTCCGCATCGGCGGACGCATCGAGACCTGCGAAACGCTCCGCCAGATCCTGCAAAGCGGCCCGCTCCAGATCGCTCGGCCCCCGATAGGACTTCGCCGGCTTCACGAAATCATGGAAATAGTGGATCGCGTAGCCGACCATGCGATCGAGTTCGGGATGGTTTTCCGGCGTCGCATCCTTGGCGTAGCGCCTGATGAAGCCCCACAGGACGTCGCGGTCTTCGGAATTGCTGGCGCTGACCAGATTGAGCAGCAGCGCAAAGCTGATCGGCACGTCCATGCCCGGCGGCTCGCCGCCATGGATGTGCCAGACCGGATTGCCGAGCTGTTCCTTCGGGTCCTGGCCGGGATACTTGCCGAGAAATGTCAGATACTCGTCGACATTCTTCGGGATCACGTCGAAATGCAGCCGCTTCGCCTTGCGCGGCGACTGGTACATGAAGAGTTGCAGGCTCTCCGGCGAGGCGTATCTCAGCCACTCGTCGATGGTGATGCCGTTGCCCCTGGTCTTGGAGATCTTCTCGCCGTTCTCATCGAGAAACAGTTCGTAGTTGAAGCCTTCCGGCGGCGGCCGTCCGAGAGCCCGGCAGATCAGGCCCGACTGCTTGACCGAATCGATCAGGTCCTTGCCGGCCATCTCGTAATCGACGCCGAGCGCGAACCAGCGCAGCGCCCAGTCCGGCTTCCACTGGCACTTCACATGGCCGCCGGTGACCGGCAGCTCGACCCTCTCATTGGTATCGGGATCGACGAAGACCACCGTACCGCGCTTGGCGTCGCGCTCGACGATCGGCACCTGCAGGACCCGCCCCGTGCGCGGGCAGACGGGCAGGAACGGGGAATAGGTCTTGCGCCGCTCTTCGCCGAGCGTCGGCAGCATGATCTCCATCACCCGGTCATAGACTTCAAGCATGCGCATGAGCGCCTCGTCGAAGCGGCCGGAGGCGTAATAATCGGTCGAACTGGCAAACTCGTACTGAAAGCCATAGGCGTCGAGGAAGGCCTGCAGGCGCGCATTGTTGTGCCGCCCGAAACTGTCGTGGGTGCCGAACGGGTCGGGCACCTGGGTCAGCGGCTTGTCGATATGCTGGGCGAGCAGTTCCTGGTTGGGCAGGTTGCCCGGCACCTTGCGCATGCCGTCCATGTCGTCGGAAAAGCAGATCAGCCGGCTTGGCACATCCGACAGGATCGAGAACGCATGACGCACCATGGTGGTGCGGGCGACTTCGCCGAAGGTGCCGATATGCGGCAGGCCCGAGGGGCCGTAGCCGGTCTCGAAGATGATCTCCTCTGGCGGCGCGTCCATGCGCTCCATGCGGGTGAGAAGTTTTCGCGCCTCCTCGAACGGCCAAGCCTTGCTGTCGGTCGCTGTTTCGATCAGAGGGGGATAATTCGGTATCATTGGCTTGCCATGGTTTCCAGCGCTTCAGGCTGTCTTGCGCTACACCCCGCTCTAGTAGGTATCATGGGACATTGCGTCAATGACTCGTTAGGTTGAGCGGCCTTGAAGGCCCCGATTCGCGCGCAACGGCACATGACTGAACCCCAGACTCTCAATCACGACCGTGATCCCCATCTCTCCGATTTGCCGGTGATGATGCTGTCCGGCGCGCGGGCCTTGGGTCTTGGCGGTGAGGTCGCACCGCGCGAAGCGCTCGATCACCTGCCCCGTCAGCCGCATCTGGTGTGCCACGCCGGCTTCCTGATCAACAGATTGGGGCTTGCGGCGCGCGCCAATGCGCAACTGGTGAAGGCCGCCGCCGAAACCGAGCATTTCGATCTCGCCGAGCTTTTCGCCTTCGTCCATCCCGCGCGGTTCACTCTGCCGACGCCGGAGGGGCTGGCGCGTTCGCTCGCGATCGACCCGCTGCCGGGGGCGGAACTGCTCCCGGCGCTGGCGGAATGCCTGCTCGGCGCCCTGAGCCAGAAGGCCTATCCCAACGGTCGTGAAACCGCCGCCATCGCGACCCATCTCATGTCGGCGCGCTGGCCCTGGGCGCGCATGGTGCTGCGGGCGCTCAGCGAAGCTGGTGTCGAAATCGACGCCTCGCTCGGGGTGACCGGCCTCAATGTCTGGGACCGACTGGAGGACTGGGAAGACCGCGGCCCCCGGCCGCCGCCCTCTTCCCACGAAGTCACCCCTGACGAGGCCGTCTCCCGGCTCGACACTTTGCTTGGCGGCGGGTCCGAGGACCGGCCGGCGCAGCGCGACTATTGCGGCGAGGCCTCGGCCATCTATGCGGCCAAGGACACGCCCGGCGACAACACGGTGGTGCTCGCCGAAGCCGGAACCGGTCTCGGCAAGACGCTCGGATACCTCGCGCCCGCCGCGATCTGGTCCGAGCGCAACGCCGGCACCGTGTGGATCTCGACCTACACCAAGAACCTGCAGCGCCAGCTCGAGCAGGAAACCGCCCGCGCCTATCCCGATCCCGCCGAACGCGGCCGCAAGGTGGTGGTGCGCAAGGGACGCGAAAACTATCTTTGTCTCCTGAACCTGCAGGACTGGAATGCCCGCACCGCGCCGTCCAAGGGACGCGGAACCGTCTTTGCCGCGCTGGTCGCGCGCTGGGCGCGGGTCACCAGGGATGGCGACATGGTCGGCGGAGACTTTCCGGCCTGGCTGATGCCGCTGTTTGCCCCCTCGGCCGGGGCAGGGCGCAGCCAGCCCGTGTCACCTCTGTCACTCGGCCTCACCGACCGGCGCGGCGAATGCATCTATTCGGCCTGCCCGCATTACCGCAAATGCTTCATCGAGCGGGTCCAGCGCAACGCCCGGCAGGCCGATCTGGTGATCGCCAACCATGCTCTGGTCATGGCCCACTCGGCACTCGGGGCGGCTTTCGACGCGCTTGACCTGAAATCTAGCTATGACCGCCCGCAGCGCCTTGTGTTCGATGAGGGCCATCATGTCTTCGATGCCGCCGACAGCGCCTTTTCGGTGCATCTGTCAGGCCTCGAGATGGCTGAACTGCGCCGCTGGCTGCGCGGACCGGAAAGCCGCAACCGGCGCGGCCGCGGCCTGATGGAACGCCTCGGCGGCCTGATCGACGATGACGCGGTCTGTGAGGAGTTCCTTTCAGAAGCCCTCGACCGCTGCTCGGCGCTGCCGTCGCCCGGCTGGATGCAGCGTTTGCAGGGCGACGGCGCCCGCGGCGCCGGCGAAGAGTTTCTCTCTCTGGTCCATGCCCAGGTCGACGCCCGCACCGAAAATCGGGGTGGTTATGCCACCGAAACCGAGTGCCGGCCCGCCGGCGAGGACCTGGTCGCTTCGGCGGAACGGCTGTTCGAAGGCCTCGGGCGCATTGCCGATCCGCTGCGGCGGCTTGCCGAGCGCCTGAATGCCCGGCTCGACGACGATGCCGACGAGTTGGAGACCACCGAGCGCGCCCGGATCGAGGCCCTGGTGCGCGGCCTGACCCGGCGCGCCGCGATGCTGCTGCCCGGCTGGCAGCACATGCTGGCCGGGCTCGGCCGCGAGGCGAACCCGGATTTCGCCGAGTGGTTCTCGATCGAGACCGCCTATGGCACGCAGGTGGATGTCGGCATGCACCGCCACTGGGTCGATCCCACCAAACCCTTTGCCGAGGCGGTTCTGGAGAGCACCGACGGTGTGTTGATCACCTCGGCGACGCTGAAGGACCGGCCGCCGGACGTGCCGGACGACTGGCGCAATGCGGAAATGCGCACCGGCGCCGCACATCTGGCCGCGCCTGCCGTGCGCCATGCCCATGCTTCGCCCTTCGACTATGCCAAGAACGCCCGTCTCATCGTGGTCAATGACGTCAGCCGCGAGGCGCCCGAACAGATCGCGGCGGCCTACCGCGAACTGTTCCTGGCGGCCGGCGGCGGCGCGCTTGGTCTGTTCACCGCCATTGCCCGACTGCGCACTGCCTATGCGCAGCTCATCGAGCCCCTCAGCGCCGCAGGCCTGCCGCTCTATGCCCAGCATGTCGACCCGATCGACGTCGGCACTCTTGTCGATCTGTTCCGTGCCGACAAGAACGCCTGCCTGCTGGGAACGGATGCGGTGCGCGACGGGGTCGATGTGCCGGGTGACAGCCTGCGCCTCATCGTGCTTGACCGTGTGCCGTGGCCGCAACCGAGCACCCTGGAACGTGCCCGCCGGGCGGCCTTTGGCGGAAACGCCTATCAGGACATGATCGTGCGCCTGCGCCTGCGCCAGGCCTTCGGCCGGCTGATCCGCACGGCCGAGGACCGCGGCGTCTTCGTGCTTCTCGATTCCCGCCTCGCCACCCGCTTCACCACCGCCTTCCCCGATACCCTCGAAGTGCAGCGCATCGGACTGGTCGACGCGATCGATCAGGTGGGCTCATTTCTCTAAAGCGGACGCGGCACCAACCCGGACCGGTGCAGATTAAACACGATATGATCTCGCAAACAGTTCTTGCTGACTTGCGTCTCAGCGCTTAAGTAGTTTTTCCGTCGGCCCCCCTCAAATTCCCCGCCGTGCCGGCCGCAGACATTCAGGAGCTTTCAATGTCGCAGACCATCAGCCATCACCAAGCGCTTATCTACGTCATGGTCACAATGGCCGCCGTCGACAGCGAGATATCCGACAGCGAACTGGGCCGCATCGGCCAGATCGTGAAGAACCTGCCGGTATTCAACGATTTCGATCCTGAACGGCTGGTGCATGTGGCGCGCGAATGCGGCGACATCCTGGGCGACGACGACGGGCTCAACACGGTATTGGCCCTGGTGGCCGACTGCCTGCCCTCAAAGCTCTACGAGACGGCTTATGCCCTTGGTGTCGAGGTTGCCGCCGTCGACCTGACGGTCGAACAGGAAGAGCTGCGGTTTCTGCAATTGCTGCGGGACCGCCTGCGTCTCGACAAGCTCATCATTTCGGCGATTGAACGCGGTGCCCGGGCGCGCCACCAAGTGGCCTAAGCGCCACTTCGGTTTGCAACCATCCACATAAATTCGCCGATTGCCGGGATCTCCGGCAATCGGCGTCTCATTTGCAGGCCGTGCTCTATACGGCTGAACTAGATGGCGCGGACCTGCGCCAGGAAGTCGGTCACCCGGCCCTGCAGGGCGCTGGCCTGCTCGGTCAGTTCGGATGAGGCTTCCTGCACAGCCGTCACGGTGTTTCCGGACTCGGCCGATGCCTGCGACACACCATCGATGTTCTGCGCAACCTGGTCGGTTGCCGCCGACTGTTCCTCGACCGCCGAGGCCACGGTGGCGGAGATCTGCGCCATTTCCTCGATGATCTTGTTGATCGTCTGGATACCCTCGACGGAGGTGCCGGTGGCGGTTTGAATATCGCCGATCTGCTGGCCGATCTCTTCGGTTGCCTTGGCGGTCTGACTGGCCAGTTCCTTGACCTCGGAGGCGACGACGCTGAAGCCCTTGCCGGCATCGCCGGCCCGTGCCGCTTCGATGGTCGCGTTGAGCGCCAGAAGATTGGTCTGTTCGGCGATATCCTGGATCATCTTGACCACATCGCCAATTTTCTGGGCCGACTGGGAGAGCCCTTCGATGAGTTCGCCGGACTTGCGCGCCTCTTCGAGCGCATTCTGGGCGATCTGGTTCGACAGTCCGACCTGCTGGGCAATTTCGCTGATCGAGCTCTTCAGTTCGCCGGACGCGGTCGACACGGTGGCCGCCTGGGTGCTGGTTTCTTCGGTTGTCGCCGCCATGGAGCCGGCGCTGGCTTCCAGTTCGGTCGCGGCCGCCGAGACGGCTTCGACCACGCTTGAGACATTCAGCTCGAAATCGTCGGCCAGGGCGACGCGGTCGGAGATAACCATCCAGTTCAGCATCGGCCCGATATATTCGCCGTTTTCTCCGGTGATCGCATTGACCCGCAGATCGAGCGTTTCATCTCCAAGCTTTATCTTGGCATCGAACGGAAGATTGGCCGGATCGGACAGGATCGCGCGCTGGTGCTCGGGGTTCTTGTGAAAGATGTCGACGCACTGGCCCTGAAGCTGGTCGACCGGCACGGGCAGCAGGCTCTGCAATGGGCGCAGGGTTTCAATGCTGGTCTTGTTGACATAGGTGATCGTAAAATCATCGGGCTCGAGCATCATGACGTTGATCGGCATGTCGTCCAGCATCTTCATGAGCTTTGCGGTTTCGCGCTCGATCCTGACCTTTTCGGTAACGATCTGCCAGGTGAGCATCGGGCCGGCATATTTGTTGCCGTCATAAAGCGGGCTGACCAGCAGGTCGAGGAACTGCCCGCCGATCTCGATCACCGCCTGATGCGGCAGATTGCTGGGATCGGACAGCAGTTTGCGCTGGTGTTCCGGTTTTTTGTGGAAGATATCGATGCACTGGCCGACAATGTCCTCGGCCTTGCAGGGCAGCACGTCCTCGATCTGTTTCAGACCTTCGATCGTCGCCTCGTTGACATATGTGATAGTGAAATTCTTCAGGTCGCATGTCATGACGGCGACCGGCATTTTATCGACCATGTTTGCCATCGCCTGACTGTTCAACGATGAAGCTGTCTTCTTTCCAAACTTCCCAAGCATCGAATTCCCCAAAATTCCCGATTGATTTGCGTACCGAACAACCCTGTGTTCCGTAACTGGATTTCAGTTGTGATAACTGTTGTTGTGCAAACGGAAAGATCAGCCAGTCATGGTAAATTTTTGGTAAATATTGACCGATGTCGGGCAAATTAGTTTGATCCCGAAACAAATTGAGAAACCGGTGATCAGGCGGGTCCCGAACTGCCGATGAATGCGGCGATTGCCGCCACCGCCTGCCGCCGGTTCTGCTCCGAGGTGCGGCCGCTCGACTTGCGCGGGGCAAGATCGTGATTGCCGTCGGCAAGCCATTCGACCGCGATGGTGTCTGACAGCGTGTAACCGGAAACCTCTTCGCGCGTACCGAAGGGATCGCGCTCGCCCTGGCAGATCAGCCCTGGTGCCTGCAGGGCCTCCAAGTGCGCGGTGCGAAGTCGCTCCGGCTTGCCGGGCGGATGGAACGGATAGCCAAGGCAGATGACGCCCTGCGCCGCGTCTGCCGCATAGAGGTCATCGACGATGAGACTGGCGATCCGCCCGCCCATGGACTTGCCGCCGATGAACACCGGGCCAGGCGCCCGGGTCGCCCGCACCAGATCGGCAAAGAAGCCCATCATGGTTTCGGCCTTGGGCGGCGGCCGCTTGGTTCCGCCGTCCCGGCGCGCGGCCATGTAGGGAAACTCGAAACGGATCACCCTGACACCTGCTTCCCCGAGCGCTCCGGCAATGGCGTTCATGAATTCCGAATCCATTGGCGCCCCGGCGCCATGGGCAAAGAAGAAGCTGGCGCGCGCATCCTGCGGGCCGTCAAAAAGACAATCGGTCACTGTTGCTGGTCTCCGGGCGAACCTATATTCCACCCAAGAGGTTACACCACTTATGCCCGATATCGCTTCGGAACCAGCCATCCGCCTGATCTGTTTTTTCGGCGTGCTTGTGGTCATGGCGCTGTTTGAGATCATGGCGCCGCGCCGTGACCTGGTGCTCGCCAAGCCCAAGCGCTGGTTCACCAATCTGGGTCTCGTCGCCATCGACACTGTGGCGTTGCGGGTTCTGTTCCCGATCCTCGCGGTGGGCATGGCCGAAATCGCCGCCGCAGGTGGCTGGGGCCTGTTCGCGCTCACCGACCTGCCGGTGTGGCTCGAAGTGACCGCCGCCGTGGTGCTGCTCGATCTTGCGATCTACGGACAGCATGTCGCGTCCCACAAGGTGCCGGTGCTGTGGCGGGTCCACAAGGTGCACCATGCCGACCGCGATATCGATGTCACCACGGGCCTGCGCTTTCATCCCATAGAGATCTGCCTGTCGATGCTCTACAAGTTTGTGGTGATCATCGCGCTCGGCGCGCCGGCCTTCGCCGTCTTCCTGTTCGAGGTGCTGCTCAACGGCACGGCGATGTTCAACCATTCCAACGTCAAGCTGCCGGGCCCGGTCGACCGACTGGTGCGCCTCGCGGTTGTCACCCCGGACATGCACCGGGTGCACCATTCGGTGATCCACGCCGAACACGACACCAATTACGGCTTCAATCTTTCGATCTGGGATCGTCTGTTCCGCACCTATACCGACCAGCCGGAGAAAGGCCATGAAGGCATGACCATCGGGCTCGAACCCTATCAGACGGAAAAGCCGGCGCGCCTCGACTGGGTGCTGGCCCTGCCTTTTATGTCGCCGAAATCGGACGAAGGCTGAGGTTGGGGCAGGCCGGTCAGGCGCTGACCTTCTCACGTGCCCGGGGCTCGTAATTGAGGATCGGCGCCAGCCACCGCTCCGCTTCCGCCAGGCTCCAGCCGCGACGCTGCGCATAGTCCGCCACCTGATCGGATTCGATCTTGCCGACACCGAAATAGTGGCTCTTCTCATGGGCGAAGTAGAGCCCCGAGACGGCGGCCCCGGGCCACATGGCATAGCTTTCGGTGAGCTTGATGCCGATGGCGCGTTCCGTGTCGAGCAGTTCGAACAAGGTGCCCTTCTGGGTGTGGTCCGGCTGGGCCGGGTAGCCCGGCGCCGGCCGGATGCCGCGATAGCGCTCGGCGATCAGGTCGTCGTTCGACCAGGTCTCGCCGGCGGCATAAGCCCAGAACTCCTTGCGCACCCGCTCATGCATGCGTTCGGCGAAGGCCTCGGCCAACCGGTCGGCGAGCGCCTTGGAGAGGATCGCCGAATAGTCGTCATGGGCCGCTTCGAAGCGTCTGGCGACCTCGTCTTCGCCGAAACCGGTGGAGACCGCGAAGCCGCCGACATAGTCGGTGAGGCCGGTGTCTTTCGGGGCGACGAAGTCTGCAAGCGCCGTGTTGGCGCGGGCCCTGTCGCCGGAGGTGTCGCGATGCATCTGCTGGCGCAATGTGTTGAGGGTCGCAAGGCGCTGCGAACCCGCCTCGTCGCCATAAAGCTCAATATCGTCGCCGACAGCGTTGGCCGGCCAGAAACCGATCACGGCGCGGGCTTCGAGCCACTGTTCCGAGATCATCTTGTCCAGCATTGAACGGGCATCGTCGTAGAGCGAGCGCGCCGCTTCACCCACCGTCTCGTCTTCAAGGATCTGGGGAAACCTGCCCGCCAGTTCCCATGTGGAAAAGAACGGCGTCCAGTCGATATAGGGCGCCAGTTCGGCGAGATCATAGCTTTCGAATGTCCTGGTGCCGAGGAAAGACGGCTTCACGGGCTCATGCGCCTGCCAGTCGACAGATGTTTTGTTGGCCCGAGCCTGGGCCAGCGTGGCGCGTTTGCTCTCGCGCCGGGTCCGGGCGTGCTTCTCCGCCATGTCCTTGTATTCGCCGCGCACCTGCTCGATGAAATCGCCGCGCCTGTCTTCCGACAGCAGGTTCGACACCACGCCGACAGCGCGGCTGGCGTCGGTGACATGGATCGCCTGGCCGCGCGAGTAGTTGGGATTGATCTTGACGGCGGTGTGAATGCGGCTGGTGGTGGCGCCGCCGATGAGGAGCGGAATGTCGAGGCCTTCGCGCTCCATTTCGGCGGCCACGTGGCACATCTCGTCGAGGCTTGGCGTGATCAGGCCGGAAACGCCGATGATGTCGGCGCCTTCCTCGCGCGCCGTCTCCAGGATCTTTGCCGCCGGCACCATGACGCCGAGATCGACGACCTCGTAATTGTTGCACTGGAGCACCACGCCGACGATGTTCTTGCCGATATCGTGCACGTCGCCCTTGGCGGTTGCCATGACGATCTTGCCGGCCGCCCGGTTGCCTGAAATCCCGAGACGCTTCTTCTCCTCCTCCATGTAGGGCAGGAGGTAGGCGACGGCCTGCTTCATGACCCTTGCCGATTTGACCACCTGCGGCAGGAACATCTTGCCGGACCCGAACAGGTCCCCGACGACGTTCATGCCGTCCATCAGCGGACCTTCGATCACCTCGAGTGCCCGTTCGGCCGCGAGGCGGGCCTCTTCCACGTCGGCTTCGATGAACTCCGAAATGCCGTTGACCAGTGAGTGGCTGAGGCGGGCATCGACGGACTGCTCGCGCCAGGTGAGGTCGGTAACCCGTTTCGCCTTGGTTCCGGTCTTGTATTCGTCGGCCTTTTCCAGAAGCCGGTCGGTGGCGTCGTCGCGGCGGTTGAGCACCACATCCTCGACCAGTTCGAGCAGGTCCTTCGGGATGTCGTCATAGATGGTGATCTGGCCGGCATTGACGATGCCCATGTTCATGCCCGCCTTGATGGCGTGATAGAGGAACGCCGAGTGCATTGTCTCGCGCACCGCATCATTGCCGCGGAACGCGAAGGAGAGGTTCGAGAGCCCGCCCGAGACATGGGTGTGGGGCAGGTTCTCGCGGATCATCCGCGCCGCCTCGATGAAGGCGATTCCATAGCCGTTATGCTCCTCCATGCCGGTGGCGACCGCGAAGATGTTCGGGTCGAAGATGATGTCTTCCGGCGGGAAGCCCAGTTGCTCGGTGAGGATGGTGTAGCAGCGCCTGCAGATCTCGAACTTGCGTTCGATCGTATCGGCCTGGCCCTCCTCGTCGAAGGCCATGATCACCACGGCGGCGCCATAGCGGCGCACCTTGCGGGCGTGCTCGATGAACGCCTCCTCGCCTTCTTTGAGGGAGATGGAGTTCACCACCCCCTTGCCCTGGATGCATTTGAGGCCGGCCTCAATGATCGACCATTTGGAGGAATCGATCATCATCGGCACCTTGGCGATGTCCGGCTCGGCGGCGATCAGGTTGAGGAAATGCACCATGACCTCTTCGGACTCGAGCATCCCCTCGTCCATGTTGATGTCGATGATCTGGGCGCCGTTCTCGACCTGCTGGCGGGCGATGTCGAGGGCGGTG
>JAJFHL010000056.1 GCA_021775615.1 Hyphomicrobiales bacterium | reverse complement strand
ATCCGTATATGCCGGGCTTTTATTATTGCGATTTGAGCATTAATTTGTGCCTTTTTGATATTAGAAAACGCCATTAAAGGCCTCTAGTCTTGTCGGCAATGCTCTCGATACCAAAGCCTAAGGGAGCAACCACAAGGGAGGAACATCATGAAACGAATTGGGCTGTTTGGTCTGATGACGGCGCTGACGCTGTCGCTCGGGGTTCACGACGCCCGGGCGGACAAGTCGGACGATACCCTGCGGATTGCCTGGGGCAGCAACGGGGTCATGCATAATGCGGACAACTACTACGGCAATACGCGGGCCGGCATCTGGTTCACCAAGAGCGTCTGGGACACGCTGATCGAGCGCGACCCGGTGACCCTGGAATACAAGGGCAACCTGGCGACCGGCTGGACCTGGATCGACGACACGACGCTGGAGTTCAAGCTGCGTCAGGGCGTCAGGTTCCACAATGGCGAACCGTTCGACGCCGACGATGTCGTTTACACCTACACCAGGATGTCGACCGACGAAGGCGTCAAGATCAAACGTCTCGTCAACTGGATCGGCGCGGTTGAGAAGATCGACCAGTATACCGTCCGCATTCGGACCAAGACGGCCTTTCCGCAGGCGATCGAATATCTCACCGGACCGCTGCCGATCTATCCGAACGAGTATTATGAAAAGGTCGGCAGCGAGGGGATGTCCAACATGCCGGTGGGCACCGGCCCCTACAAGGTCGTCAACATGAAGCCGGGCGAGGAATACACCCTTGTCCGCAATGACGACTACGACTGGGGCAGCCCGAAGAGCAAGGCGAAGATCAAGCATGTGATCATCCGCGAGATCCCGGATATTCAAACCCAGGTCGCCGAACTGCTGGCCGGGGGCATTGACATGACGCCGGACCTGACAACGGATCTGGTCGAGAAACTCCAGGGTGTTCCCGATGTCTCCGCCGAACAGGCTGAAACATTGAGGATCTACTATATCGGACTGGACGCGGCAGGGCGGTCGGGCGTCAAGCCGGTCACCGATGTCCGGGTCCGCCGGGCGATCAGCCATGCGGTCAACCGCAAGTCGATTGTCGACAACCTGATGCGCGGCGCGGCAAAGGTGATCGACACGCCGTGCCATCCGAAACAGTTCGGCTGCGTCGCCTCGGCGGCGGTGAGCTACGACTACAATGTCGAGACTGCGAAGAAGCTGCTTGCGGAGGCGGGCTATCCCGATGGCTTTGAACTGGACCTCTTCGCCGAAGCGCCGGCACATGAGGCCGAAGCGATCATCGGCGATCTCGCCGCGGTGGGCATCCAGGCCAAACTGAACCGGTTGCCGTGGGAGGCCTATGCCGATGCTCTGGCCAAAAACAAGGCATCCGTGTTTCTGACCAACTGGGGGTCCAACTCGCTCGCCGATGCGGCGGCGATCATCAGTTATTTCTTCAGCAACAATGCGGATGATTTTGCCCGTGACGCGGAGGTCACCGAATGGCTGAAGGTTGCCGACACCAGCACCGACCCGGAAAAGCGCAAGGAATTCTACGGCAAGGCGATCAAGCGGATCACCGAGCAGTCCTATGTCCTGTCGCTGTTCACCGGGGTGCGCAGCTATGGCTACGATTCGAACCTGAACTTCATTCCCTTTGTCGATGAAGTTCTGCGGTTCCACGAATACAGCTGGAAGTAGGTTCGGTGGCGGTGGCGTGCGCCGGCAACCGCACGCCACCCTTTTCTTCGCGCGCATGAAAATGGACACAGGCAATCATGGCTGAACAACATCCCGCTGTTGACCCGGGCAAGGAGTACTCCGCGGCGGCGGCGGAACTGCACGCGGACGCCATGGTCTGCGATCTCACGCTGCCATGGATCGACGTCGGCCGCCGTGACCTGCGCGAGCAGACCCTGCCGAGATTCGAGGCAAGCGGCTTCAACTTCGTCTCCCTGACCCTGGCCTCGGACGCGGAATCGCAACTCGAGGTGTTCAACTCTGCCGCACGGGAGCGGCGCTACCTGCGCGACCGGCCGGACCGCCTCGTGCTGGTGGAGACGGTGGACGATATCGTGGCGTCAAAGCGCGAGGGCAAGCTTGCGGTCACCTTCAATCTACAGGGCACAAACGCATTCGCCGGCAATCTCGACATGGTCGAAGTCTTTTACCGGCTTGGCGTGCGGCAGACATTGATGGCCTATAACCGGAAAAACCTGGTGGGCGATGGCTGTCACGAGCGCACCGACTGCGGCCTGAGCCAGTTTGGCGTCGATCTTGTCCGCGAGATGAACCGGGTCGGCATGATCGTCGACTGCAGCCACACCGGTTACCAGACGTCCATGGATGTTATGGATGTCTCGGACGCGCCGGTGATTTTCTCGCACTCCAACCCGCGCGCCCTGTGGGATCACGACCGCAACATCACCGACGATCAGGCCAGGGCGAGTGCGGCGACCGGTGGTCTGGTCGGCGTCGTCGGGGTCGGCATTTTCATGGGCGAGGACGACGCGTCAACGGAAACGCTTTTTCGGCAGATCGACTATTACGCCGAGCTGATCGGGCCCGAGCACATCGCCCTTGGGCTCGACTATGTCTATGACGTCGAGGCGGAGAAGCAGTACATGGCCGGGGTCAAGGTGCCGGCGCATGGCAACTATCACAACATGAACAATTTCTTTCAGCCCGAACAGTTGCTCGAACTCACCGAACTGATGCTTGCAAGAGGGTACACGGAGCAGGCGGTGCGGGCCATTTTCGGTGAAAATTATCTGCGGGTTGCCCGAGCCGTTTGGCGTTAGGCTGGCCGCTCACATGATTTTATTCGTCTTGAAACGGCTGTTCAGCGCCTTTCTGACCCTGCTGGTCGTCTCCGTGCTCATCTTTTTGCTGGCGCATCTCGCCGGCGACCCGGCGATTGCCATTGCGGGGAAAGAATCAACCGCCGAGGACATCGCACGCATCAGGGTGCATTACGGATTCGACCGGCCTCTGATCGAGCAGTATTTCGCGTGGTGCGGCCGGGCGCTGAGCGGCGATTTCGGTCGCTCGTATCACTATCAGCAGACCGTCTCCGACATGGTGATGACGCGTCTGCCGATCACCCTGACCCTGGGCGTCAGCGCGCTCTGCTTCGCGTTGGCGATCTCGCTGCCCCTGGGCATATTCGCCGCAATCCGGCCGAACTCCCTGATCGACCGGATTTCGCTGGTCATCGCCGTCGTCGGCCAGGCGATGCCGACATTCTGGTTTGCCCTGGTGATGATCGTGTTCTTCGGCCTGACCCTGCGATGGCTGCCGATCTCGGGCAATGCGAGCTGGCAGAACTTCATCATGCCGACCATTGCGCTGGGCTATTTCGCGACACCGGCTCTGATGCGCCTGACCCGGGCCGGCATGATCGACGCCCTTGAATCCGATTACATCCGGACTGCGCGGGCCAAGGGGCTGGGTCACGCAAGCATCCTGTTCAAGCACGCGCTGCGCAATGTCATGATCCCTGTTGTGTCGGTCTCGGCCGTCCAGTTCGGAGCGATGCTGGGCGGTTCGATCGTGATCGAACAGATCTTCGCCCTGCAGGGCATCGGCTGGCTGAGCTATGACGCGACGGTTCGGTCAGACCTGCCGGTGGTCCAGGCGATCACCCTCATCATCGCGGTCTTCTACGTGCTTCTCACACTGGCCGCGGATCTCATCAATGCGCTGCTCGACCCGCGCATCCGGATCGGGTGAGGGCGCCGTCATGGATCAGCGCCAGGAGCTTGAGGCCGTACCGCACTCTGCCGGACTGGCGCGCCGCGCCCTCGGCAATGCAAGCGTGCTGATGAGCGGGACCGTTCTGCTGGCGATCCTGATTATCGCGGTCATCGCGCCGCTCATCGCGCCCTATGATCCCTATGCCCACGATCTTTCGCGCCGTCTGCTTCCGCCGATCTTCTATGACGGTTTCGACCCCGCCCATCTGCTCGGTACGGATCCGTTCGGGCGCGACTATCTCTCGCGGCTGATCTACGGGGCGCGGATTTCCCTCATCATCGGTATCTCCGTGATGTTCATTTCCGGCCTCATCGGCACCACGCTTGGTCTGATCGCCGGCTATTTCGGCGGCCGGACGGATCAGGTCATCATGTTCGTGATCAACACCCGCCTGGCGCTGCCGATCTTTCTCGTCGCCATGTCGGTTGTGGTTGTGTTCGGGCCCTCGATCACCGGAACGATACTGACCATCAGCCTGTTCCTGTGGGACCGCTTCGCCGTGGTGGTGCGCAGCGCAACCCAGCAGGCGGCCAGTCAGGACTATGTCATGGCGGCCCGCAGCATCGGATGTTCGAACAGGTACATTCTCGTCGGCGAGATCGGTCCCAACCTCGTCAACGCGGTCATCGTCATCGGCACCATCGAGATGGCTTATGCCATTCTCATTGAGGCGGCATTGTCGTTTCTCGGTTTCGGTGTCCAGGAGCCGACCCCGTCATGGGGGCTCATGCTGGCCCAGGCCCGCCAGTACCTGTTTTTCGATTCCTGGCTTCTCTATATTCCCGGCGCCGCGCTCTTCGGCCTGGCCCTGGCGATCAATCTGCTCGGCGACGGCTTGCGGGATCTTCTGGTGGCGGGAGACCGCGGATGACATTGCAGAGGCCCAGGACACTCGAGGTTGAGAACCTGAACGTGCGCTTTTCACGTTCAAACGGCGTCCTGCACGCGGTACGCGACCTCAGCTTTCACGTGGAACCGAATGAGATACTGGGGGTGGTTGGTGAATCGGGTTGCGGCAAGTCGATGACGGCGCTTGCCATAATGGACCTGCTTTCAGGGCGCGCCGAGCGCCGGGTCGACAGCCTGAAGTTTCGCGGCGAGGACATTGCAAGGGTCTCCGGCAACGAGATGAACGCGCTGCGCGGCGACCGCATGGCAATGATCTTCCAGGAGCCGATGACGTCGCTCAACCCGGTCTACACGATTGGCGATCAGTTGGAGGAGGTCTATCTGCGGCATCGTGATGCGACCCGTACGGATGCCCGGACGCGCGCGCTCAGCCTGCTCGACATGGTGGGAATCCCGGCGCCGCGGCAGCGCATGCGCCAGTATCCGCACCAGCTTTCCGGCGGCCTGCGGCAACGGGTCATGATCGCCATGGCGCTGATGTGCGAGCCCGATCTCATCATCGCCGACGAGCCGACAACCGCACTCGATGTCACGATACAGGCCCAGGTCCTGGCGCTCCTGAAGCAGCTGCAACGCGAGTTCGCCATGGCGGTTATCCTGATAACCCATGATCTTGGGGTGGTTGCCCGGATGGCCGACCGGGTTCTTGTCATGTATGCGGGGGAGATCGTTGAATCCGGCCCGACGCAGCAGATCTTCGCCGGCCCGTGTCACCCCTATACGCAAGGTTTGCTGCGCTGCATGCCGGCTGCGTCGACGCCCGGGCAATCCGGCGCCCGGCTCGGCACCATCCCCGGTATCGTGCCCTCGCTGATCGGAGAAATGACGGGGTGCGCTTTCGCCAATCGTTGTCCGCACGCGTTTGACGATTGCCGGCATGGCACCATCGCGAACATGGCCGCCGAAGCGGACCATGCCTACCGCTGCCTGCTGCCGGCCGGGCAATCCCTGTCGAATTTCTACGAGACCTCCAAATGAGCGAAGTGCTGCTCGAGGCGCGTGAGCTCAATCGCACCTACAGCGTGTCGCGCGGCCTGCTGGCGCGGCCGGCGACGCTCTGTGCCGTCAGCGGTGTAAACCTGACGGTCGAGCGTGGCGGCGTGCTCGGACTGGTGGGCGAGTCGGGATGCGGCAAGTCGACATTGGCGCGCCTGCTGCTCGGCCTGGAGGCGCCGACCGGCGGCCAGGTGCTGATCGGTGGCCGGCCGGTTTCCGAAATGGACCGCCTGGAGCGCGCCCGCAAGATCCAGATCATCTTTCAGGACCCGAACTCGTCGCTGAACCCGCGCAAGACGGTGCTCTCCATCGTGACCTTGCCGCTGCGCGTGCATCGGATTGGCGACCGGCGAGAGCGCGAAAACCGCGCGGCGGAGATGCTGGAGCTTGTCGGCCTGCCCCGGCGGGTTCTTACACGCCTGCCGGCGGACCTTTCCGGCGGCCAGCGCCAGCGTGTCGCCATCGCCCGCGCGCTTGTCATGCGGCCCGAAATCGTCATATGCGACGAGCCGACGTCGGCGCTCGACGTTTCGGTCCAGTCGCAGATCCTCAATCTTCTGCAGGACCTGCGGCACGAACTCGGTCTCACCTATCTCATGATTTCGCACAATCTGGCGGTTGTCCGGCATATGGCGACGCGGGTCGCGGTCATGTATCTTGGCCGGATTGTCGAAGAGGGCGACGCCTCCTCTCTCTTTGCAGAACCGCAGCATCCTTACACGCGGATCCTGCTCGACTCGGTCCTGACGCCCGAGCCCGGCAAGGGCCTCCCCGAGACCGCGCTTGGGGCGAGCTTTCCCGATCCGACCGAGCTTCCCGCCGGCTGCCGGTTTCATCCCCGCTGCCCCAAGGCAATGGCCATCTGCTCAAGCGAAGCCCCACGCCTCACATCGCGCCAGGGAGGCGGCCGCGTCGAGTGTCACCTGCAGGACTAATGTTGCCGCCGGCGCCGCATTCAGCCCGGTGCGGCACGCTCCAGAGAAGCGACGTCGGCTATCGCGGTAATGAAGTGATCGAGGGCGGGCGACGCGGAGCGGCAGTCGCGGCGCCAGATGGCGGCCGTGCGGATTTCCGGTGGGCGCTCGTGAAGCGGCCGCACGGCGATCCCCTTCATCGAATGAACCAGCGCGCTGTCGACGTGGAGCGTCACCCCCATTTCGGCTGCAACCAGGCCCATGATGCCGTCGCTGTGATCGGCTTCCTGAATGATCTTCGGGACGAAGCCGTGTGAAATACAGAAGTCGCGTATCGGCCGGCTGGTGGTCTTCCAGGCATCCCATCGCCCCATGATGAAAGGCTCGTTCGCGAGCTCGGCGACCGAGATGCGCTCTTTGCGGGCAAGGTCATGAGACGCCGGAAGCACACAGACGATCTGTTCGTCGCGCACCACGATGCGGTCAAGCTCGGGCTGAAGGTGCTGGTCGACAATGAAGGCGATGTCGCAGGTCTCATCGAGCACCATCTCCAGCGCCTGCGGCGTCGACTCGTCGATGAGAGTGACCTCGATGTGAGGGTGTTCGGCGCGGAAACGGCGCACGACCTGCGGCAGAAGACTGGTGATGACGAGGTCATTGAAGCCGACGCGAAGTTCTCCGGTGAGACCGCTATGGGCGCGCTGCGCCAGATCGATGGCGCGGTCGAGGTCGGCGATGATATTTGCGGTATGTTTCAGGAAGCTCCGCCCCGAATCCGTCAGCCGCGTCACCCGCGTCGTCCGCCTGAAGAGCCTGGTTTGCAGGGCCTCCTCGAGATGTTTGATCGTGCGGCTCAATGCGGGTTGCGCAACCCCAAGGCGTTCCGATGCCTGGCGGAAGCTCAGAGTCTCGGCGACGGCGTGAAAAGCGCGAATGTGGCGGATTTCGACGGGCATTAATTCGCTGTGCGCATTAATAATCGGCTAAGTGCAGCATGTTTGTTATCAATGTGGATGGGTCTTGGCAACCGCCCTCTGGCCGAAGCAAAGACCTGCGGTGTTGTGTGCGACACGGAATACGGAACCCATTCTCGCTGCGGTCTTCGTAATCCATCTGACACCCATAGCGTTCCGCCGCGGATCCAAGATGCGCTGAGGCGCCCAATTTACCCCTCCAGATCACCACCATTCGGCACAGAGTCCTCAAAGAAATGCCCAAACCGCGGAGCACATTGCCGCCGTGCACGAGGTTCGGCACCGCCGCGGGCGCTGTGCTGGCTCCAGGGCGCGCGCCGCAGGGGCGTTGTTCGCGCGGATCACCGCCGAACAGTCGCACACATATTTTTGGGAGGTGTTTGAAACATGCCTAAACTCTCGCTGAAACCACTGCCGGCTGCCATTGCGCTGATAGGTCTTGCCGCCATGGCCGGCGTGACCACGGCGGCCGATCTGGATTCCCCGGTGGAGGAAATCACCTATGGAGGCTGGTATGTCCGCGGCGACCTGGGTGTTGCCTTCTCCGATGCGGACGGCGAGCCCAGGACCGAAGACGCCTTCGCGGTTGGCGTGGGCCTGGGCTACCGGATCAACGAGCTGTTCCGCGCCGATGTGACGTTCGATACCGCACTGGACTATGATTTCGGCCCCGCCCTGGGCAGTAATGTCGACGCCTATAGTTTAACAGGCAATCTCTACTTCGACCTTCCCATTACCCTCATCTTCCAGCCCTATGTCGGTGGCGGCGTCGGCTGGGGCGAGGTCGATGGCGGCGCATTTGACGATGATGGCGTGGCCTTGGCGGGAATGGCGGGCCTGACCTACGAGTTGCCCTCCAACGGGGCGCTCGACGTTGGATACAGGGTCCGATACATCGACATCAGCACAGCTACATCCGATTACTGGCTCGACCATAGTTTGCGCGTGGGATTTCGGTTCGGATTCTAGAGCGATTCCATATGAACGTGAAACGCTCTAAGGGCGTTCATCGTCGTGTTTAACGGTTTGATGGCGTCGGTGGGCAGGCGATAATTGTTGTGTTCGCGGCACGACTTCCGCCGTGCATGTTGGTAAACTCCGCAAACTTGGTCCTTGTACCTATCGCGGAGACAACAGATGACACGCGGTGCAATCGTTGCAACCCTGTTTGCCCTGGCGCTCACGCCACACCCCCTTCTCGCCGGTGACCGCTGGCACGAGTGTTCGATGATCAACAGCTCGCTGTTCGAGTATGACGGCGAGACGCTCTACGAACTGGACGGCGATGAGCGCAAGGAACTGCCGCACTCGAAGCTCAAGTCCATCGTCATTTCCGAAGAGGAGGGCTATTGCGAGACCAAGGACGGCAACCGCTTCAACTGGGGCACGCATGTCTATGTGGTGAAGCTCGACTTGGCGGGCGCCGAGGGGCCGTTCAATCTGTGGGCCATCTGCGAGGAAGGCGGCAGCGGGTTTCCGGCTACGGATGAAATCGACACGACCTGCGTGAAGAACGTCCACACCAAGAACCGGCAGTTGGTGCCTGCCTATGAGGATCTGGCTGGCGAGTAGGTCATGGTGTGGGTCCTGACCCTAGACCGCAGACAGGAACCCCAGTTCGTGCACGGAGTCGAACACCTGCACCACATCGTCTTCGTCCAGACTGCCGTCTGCCGCAATTGTCCTTGAGATGGCGTCTTTCCGGGTGATCGGTTGCTCGACCAGCGCCTCGAGGATGGAGCTGAGCATGGGGCTGGTCCGGTAGGCCCGCGCGACATCGTAGAGATAGTGGAACGCAAGACCGTCCTGGCTGTCGTCGACGACACGGGCCGCCCAGTATGGAGATGCGCACAGCAGATCATCGGCCTCCAGTTTGGCCGCGAAGTGGTGCGTCGCCACCCTGTCGGGGTGCATGGCCCCCGCGATCACGTGCTCATCTGCGAGGGATGTCCAGACCTTGGTGAATTCCGGAACATCGAACGGATTTGATCCGAACACCACGTCGCGCACCAGAGCGCCGAGCTGTCTGGCCTCCTCGGCCGAAACGATGAGGAACCGCACCGAGCCGTCGGGATGCAGTGCGCGCACCGAGTACCAGCCGCGCAGGTCGGCGGTGTTGAAGACCTGGAACTTTACGAACTCGTGCTCGAAGTCCAGAATCTGCGGGCGTCCCCAGCCAATGGCGAATTCGCCGGCGGGCCTGGGGCCTGAACGGATGACCTTGCTGACATATTGCTGTTCGCCGAGGCGGTCGACACCCTGGTTGCTTCCCGAAACCGAGCAATAGATTTCCGAGGTGATGTCGGCGACGTCGGGGTCCAGGTCGAGGGTTTCGGCGTCCCAGTGGGCAGGCTCCAGGCCATAGTCCCGCATGTCCTTGTAGATCGGCTGGCTGGGCGTCGGGCGGAACGGTTCCACATTGACGCGCACCCGGTCCGGGAAGCGGGACTGCAGCGCGACGACGCCGCGCACGGTATCCATGAAGCGTTCCGGCGAATCCCCCGGGAACCCTGTGATGAGGCCGACTTCCACCGGAATGTTGGCGCCGGCAAAGGCCTCAATCGCTCTTACGTTCTCAATGCCGGTCTTGCGCTTGTTCATGGAGTCCAGTGTTTCGTCCGACAGGGATTCAACACCGACAAAGGCGAATTTGCATCCGGCGCGAGAAATCAGTTCGGCCAGATCCGGGGTCATCTGCGCCCGCATGAAGCCGCCCCAGGTCACGTCTATCTCGCTGGTCAGCAACTGGTCGGCAAACATCTCCAGCCGGCGCTCCACACCGTTGACGAGACTGTCGGTGAACGAGATGTGCCGGACATCGTATTTCTGTTTCAGTTCGCCGATCTGTTCGACCGAAGCGTCCGGTTTCGACAGGCGGAAGTTCTGCCAGAAGACCCATTCCGAGCAGAACGAGCACTTGTCGGTGCAGCCGCGCGACAGCTGATAGGGCAGCATGCGGTGCTCGCGCCAGCCCTGATAGGCGGACAGGTCAATCTCGTCGAAGCGTGGCGCGGGGAGATTTTTGAGGAGCAGCAGCTTGCGCTTGTCCGATGCATCGGGCTCACCGGAGACGCCGTGTTTGAGCACCCCGGGAATGGCCTTGCTGCCGGGTTTGCGGTCGTTCTCGACAAACTCCTGATAGAGATCGAGCAGCGGCTGTTCGCCCTCGCCGCAGACCACCGCGTCGAAAAGGCCGGCCTCGAGGCCAAGCCGGGCTGAATTGACGCTCTCGGTCACCTGCGGGCCGCCGGCAACCACATAGGCATTCGGATTGACGCGTTTGAGCTGTGCTGCCGCGATCAGGGTGGAAAGGTAATTGGTGGTCCAGGTGGTGAAGCCAACGAAGTTCACATGATTGTAGTTCTGCCAGGCGCTGGCAAAGAACCGCTCGAGAGTGACAAGATACTGGTGCACATATTTGGGATTGAGCAGCCGGCCCATACAGTAATCATCGAACATGCGGTCGCGGTCGGGGACGATCGTTTCCTTGCCCTCGCGAAATGATCGCAGCAGCTTCAGGACAATCGGCAGTTCGGGGACATCAAGCACGAAGGTCTCCGCGAATGCCCCCATCTCCGAGAAGGTCTGGCACCGGTATGGCAGCCAGTGGCGAAAGTCGGTGAAGGCAAAGTCCTCGCACCCGCTTGCATGCAGGTATGACAGAAGCGCGGCCGCTCCGGCCGGTGGAACAGAGTTGCCGAAATAAGGTGTGACGCACAGAAGCGCGGGCTTGGCGGGTGTCGGCATCTGGCGTCGGCTCCACTGCACTCGACACGGGCGAGCGCATGGCGGCACTGCCCAGGAAACAAACAAGATCGGAATTAATCCCTAGATGGAACTTAGCGTAGGCGTTCCGGCGGCGCCAGTCGGGAATCGGTTCGCGTACTCGGCCGCCACTGCATCGGTCCCGGCGCGACCCAGAAACTGACCGAGAAAACCCATGAACCAGTCGTTCTGTGCCGCGTCATGTTGCACCATCAGCCGGTTCTGCTCGTCCTTCGTCTGGACGCCCGGATTGCCGTAGTCGTCCTTGAAGTCCTCCTGCCAATGCCTGAAACCCTCCGGCGTGACCTCGGCATGAAACTGGAAGGCATATGTCGCCGCGCCATAGCGGAAGGCCTGCTGCGGAAAGAGGTCGCTCGAGGCCAGAAGCTCTGCGCCGTCCGGCGTTGCGAACTCGTGATAGTGGGTCTGTGCGACATGGAGCGTGTCGGGGAACACTGACTTGCCCGCATCGGTCGGGTGGATCGGGTAGTAGCCGAACTCATGGGGTTGGCCGGGCCGGGGACCCGTATAGGCTCCGAGCACGTGGGCGATGGACTGCGCGCCCTGACACATGCCGAGCAGTGGGGTGCCGCGCGCCATGCACTGCTCGATCCAGCGATGCTCGTCCAGGAGGAAGGGATGTTTGCCGGTCTCCACGACGGCGAACGGTCCTCCATAGACGACCGTGGCCCGAACCGTTTCGTCCGGCGTCCCGAGCCGGTCTCCCCTGAATGGGAAGACCGAGACCGGCTCGAGCCCGTGTTGGTGGCAGTATGTCACCACGCGATCTTCTATCGTCACTTCGTTGTGACGGACGAGGATCACGCGGTTTGACATGGGATTGCCCGGCTATTCAGCCTTTTGCAGGCTTTCGAGATAGGCGACGACGTTCTCGCGGTCTTTCTGCTTTTTGTATTTCACGACCATCTTCGACTTGGCCTTCTTGACCTCGAGGAACGCAGCCAGCCATTTCTTCGGGTTTTCCAGATAGGCGATGAGGTTCTCCGGGGTCCAATCCAGACCCTTCTCGCCGGCCTCGACATAGGACTTGGAATACTTGAACTTGGGCTGGGTGCCGGCTTTCCTGCCGACGATCTGATAAAGGCTCGGGCCAATCTTCTTCTTGCCCTCTTCAAGCGAGTGGCACTGCTTGCACTTCTTGAAGAACTTTTCACCCTTTTCCACATCGCCGTCCGCGCTTGCCGCGCCCGCGCTCAAGAGCATGGCAAATGAAGCGGCGGTAAGGGTTTTCGTTATGATGGTTCCACGCATGTTGGGGTCTCCGTTGGCATTCGAGCACAAATTGACAGAGGCAAACCGCCTGTCAAGTCACATTGACGGGAGTGTTTTTGAGAAATGGTGCGGCAAAACGATGGAATCCGGCTTGCTGCGTCAAACTGCCAGCCCGCCCCAATCAAGCAATTCCTGCCGCAGCGTGCGGAATCTGTCCTCGACAATGGCGTCGAAGAGGGGATCGGTGCTGCTGTTGAGCCGGGCGTCTATGTCGGACCAGTCTTCGTCCATAAGCGCATCCAGGGCGACGGGGAAGAAGTAGCGTTCCTCCATGAGCATGTGTTTGCGTTCATCGTCGATGAATCGCCTGGCAACGGTGCAGAAACTGCCCCGCGACACCTCGACCTCGAGGAGGATGTTGTCGATCGCGCGATTGAGTTCGTCAAGCCTCACGGCAACCGTTCCGTGCTCCTCTTCCAGATCCCCCATCGCCTTTGCCGCTTCAGGTGCGCGCTCGCGAAGCTTGAAATAGATGATGTCTTCCTTGGGATGATGGCAGTTGGCGGGAAAGTCGGCGAAATAGTCCGCGATCGACTTGATCAACTCGTAATCCGGGTTCTGCGCCTGTTCCACCTTGGCGATCTGATGTTCGAGAAGCGACAGGAGTTTGCCCATATTGGCGTGTTCCCGGCGCAAAATTTCGATAGCGTATGCCATTATTGTTCCTCCCTCCGGCAGCGTAAACAGCGGCAGCAGGCAGAAACTTGATCTGGATCAAGATGGCTTTTCGTCGTCGTCGTTGAGGATCCGCATGGCGGCACCTTCGAGATCCTCGAACTGGCCGGAGCGCAAGGCCCAGACGAATGCCCCGAGGCCGATGGCGCCGAGCAGAAGTGCAACCGGGATGAGCAGAAGCAAATTGGTCATGCCGCACTCCGCTCGTCACTGCCTGCAGCCTTGCCGCCGGGCGCGGTTGCGACGGCGTCGGGGTGTTGGCGGGGTGTATTCAGCCTGAGCCGCAATGCGTTGCCGGTGACGATGAGAGACGACACCGACATGGCGATTGCCGCCACCAACGGCGAGGCGTATCCGAGTATCGCCAGGGGCACGGCAATGAGATTGTAGCCGGCCGCGAGTGCGAAGTTCTGCATCACCAGGCGCCGCGCCCTGCAGGCAATCCGATGGGCGAAAAGCACCGGCTGAAGGCGGTCCCCAAGGAACACGAAATCGGCCGCCGTGCGGCCGGCATCGGTTGCGCTCGAGGGCGCGATCGACGCATGGCCCGCGGCAAGAGCGGGGGCATCGTTCAAGCCGTCGCCGACCATCAGCACGTGCTTGCCCGAAGAATTCAGGCTGGCCACATAGTGGGCCTTGGCCTCCGGTGTCCATTGGGCGCGGTATTCCGCGATGCCGAGTTTGCGCGCCAGACGGGCCACCGCCTTCGGCCGGTCCCCCGACAGCATTTCAACCGGGAAGCCGCGGCGTTTCAATTCCGATACGACGAAAGGTGCGTCGGTGCGTAGCTCGTCTTCGAAACGAAACATCTGCGGTGCGCCGTGCCCTGTTTGGAGGCAAAGCTCCAGCTGACGGCCATCGTCGTCCTCCACCGCGGCTGGCGCGCACCAGTCGCGGCGCCCGAGAAACACCTGCATGCCATCATACGTGCCGCTCAGTCCGAGGCCCGGCTGCTCGGTGACGGCAACGACATTGTGGGGCGTGATGTTGCGCTGCGCGGCCAGCGCAGTGATTGCCCGCGACAGCGGATGGTTGGAATGGCGCGACAGGCCGGCGGCCAGCGCCAATTGATCGACGTCGATCACCGCGGGCGATACCAGGCGGGGGCGGCCGAGCGTCAGTGTTCCGGTCTTGTCGAGGACAACCGTGTCGATCTCCGCCAGCCGCTCAAGCGCCGCGCCGTCTTTCAGCAGAACACCGCCGCGGAACAGAACGCCACTGGCGACGATCTGGACGACGGGCACCGCAAGCCCGAGGGCGCAGGGGCAGGTGATGATCAGGACCGCCACCGCCGTGAAGGCGGCGAAATGCCAGTCGCCGCCGCTCGCCCACAGCCAGCCCAGGAACGTCAGCGCGGCAATTCCGTGCACCAGGGGAGCGTAGACGCGGGCGGCCATGTCGGCGAGCCGGACATACCGCGCCTTGGATTTTTCCGCCGCTTCCATCATGGAGATGATGTCGGCAAGCAGTGTGGTTGCGCCACTCGCGGAGACCTGAACCAGAAGCTCGCCGGTAAGGTTCATGGTTCCTTCATGCACCATGTCGCCGCGCTCGACGGTGCGGGGTACGCTTTCACCGGTCATCATGGAGAGGTCGACATCGCTGGTCCCGCCGCAGACGATGCCGTCCACCGGCAGGCATTCATCGGGCGCGACGGCGACCACCATGCCCGCCTCGATGTCATCGATCGGCGTTCGCGTGCGGACGGCATCATCCGACACCACCGTGGCGGATTTCGCCGTGAGTGACAAAAGAGCATGCAGTGCGGAGTGCGCACGGGTGCGCATCAAATGATCGAGATAGCGCCCCACCAGCAGGAAAAACAGAAGCATCACCGCGGCGTCGAAATAGGCTTCCTCGCCGAGGTTCACCGTCTCGTAAAGGCTCATGGCGCAGGCCAGCAGCACGGCAAGGGAGATCGGCACATCCATGTTGAGGGACCGCACCTTCAGTGCCGCCCAGGCGGATCGGAAGAAGGGCCGCCCGGCGTAACCGACCGCGGGAAGCGCGATCAGGGCGGAGAGCCAGTGGAACATAGCGCGGGTCGCGTCGGGGGCGCCGGACCAGATCGAAACCGAAAGCAGCATGACATTGCCCGCGGCGAAGCCCGCCACCGCCAGGGCCAGAAGGAGCTCGCGCGAGCGGGCGGCGTCCTGCGCGCCGGATGCGCGGTCACCGTCGAACGGGCGTATGTCGAAACCCAGCGCGGCCACGGTGCCGGCAATTTCGTCGGCCAGCGCAAGGTCTCCGCACCAGTCGACGGCGACGCGCTTGGTCGACATGTTGACACGCGCCGCGGTGACCGCCGGATGGGCGTTGAGGGCGGTCTCGATCCGCTTTATGCAGCCGGCACAATGAATGTCGGGCGCCATCAGATCGAGATGGCCGTGGCCGGCGCGCTCTGTGCTGGCGTATGCGGCATAGTCGGTGCCGGGCTGTGTTCCGGTGCCGTCCGGCCCGTTCGGTGGAGCGGGACCTGCAGGCGGACTGGTGCGGGCGTGGCACGCCATTTCAGCGGGCCTCGGGCAGATAGAGCCGGAAGATCTGACGATACGGGTTGCCTTCCTGGACATGCGCCAGGACTTCGACATTCCAGATGCCACGGGCGAGTGTAACGCCATGGCGGTAGACACCGGGCCGGTCCTCCGTCAGGGCGATGGTATGATCCTGTTCGACGCCCACGGGCCGGCTGAGGGTGGCGTCGACGCGGGCGCCGGAAAGACCCGTGCCGTCGCGGGTCCGAAGTTCAAACAGAAGGCTTCCGTCGGCGTATGTGAGTGCGCTTGTCCAGCCTTTCGCGTCCTGAACGCGTGCTTCTGCCAGCAGCTCATTGTAGTGCTGGCTCGCCACATAAGAGTTCTTGACGACGAGGCCGGTCCAGCTGCCGGTTGCGAACAGCGCCATGGTGACGTTTACGGCGATCACCACACCGAAGAACGAACAGACCAGCGCGAGCATGTGCCGGCCGGTGAAGGGTTTGGCGGAGGCATCTGCGGAACTCTCGGTCATTGCGCATTCCCCGCGGCCTTTGCCGCATTGAAGATCGCCTCGTAACGCACTGTCTCCTCGCCGTCCACGTGGCTCAGGAGAAGCGTGAACGGTGTCGTTTCGCCGCCGAGATGTTGCGGATAGGCGGTCACGAAAACCTTAACGCTGTGCTGATCGTCCGCCGGTGTCGTGATCTGGAGATCGCCCGTTGGCGCTTCCGTCGCGCCGGCCAGCGACAAGGTGGCGCCGGTGATGCCGACAATGCTCAGGCGGAATGTCCGCTGGCGGGTTTCCATGTTGAGGATCTTGATGGTGTAGCCGTTGCGGAAGCCGCCATCGGACAGGGCGACATAAACCGGATTGCGGTCATGCAGCACGTTGATGTCGAGGCGATCACGGGTCAGCAGCATGTAGAGCATTGCAAACCCCGCGAGTGACCAAAGTATGGTGTAGACAATGGTGCGCGGCCGGATGAACGAGCGCCAGGTTGTGGTGACGTTGCCGCCGGCGACGTTGCCATCATACTCGCTGAGCGTTGCGTAGGAAATCAGACCCTTGGGCGAGCCGACTTTTTCCATTACCGAGTCGCAGGCATCGATGCACAGGGCGCAGGTGATGCACTCGAGCTGCTGGCCGTCGCGAATGTCTATGCCCTGCGGGCAGACCGCGACGCAGAGATTGCAGTCGATGCAGTCGCCATATTTTGTATCCGCGTGATCGACCCGTTCCTTGTGGCGGGCGCGTGGTTCGCCGCGCCAGCCGTTATAGGTGACGGTGAGCGAGTGCTCGTCGAGCATCGCCGCCTGGATACGCGGCCACGGGCACATATAGGTGCAGACCTGCTCGCGCATGAAGCCGGCGAAGACATAGGTGGTTGCGGTGAGAACGGCGACCGTGGTGTAGGCGATGGCCGGCGCCTCCAGGGTGACGAGATTGACCGCCAGGGTCGGCGCGTCGGCGAAGTAGAAGATCCAGGCGCCGCCGGTGGCAATGGCGATCAGAATCCACAAAATGTGCTTGGAGATGCGCTTGCGCCATTTGCCGGGGGACCACGCGCCCTTGTCAAGCTTCATGCGGGCGTTGCGGTCGCCTTCGATCCAGCGCTCCACGACGAGGAAGAGATCGACCCAAACCGTTTGCGGGCAAGTATAGCCGCACCAGGCCCGGCCCACGGTGGATGTGACCAGAAACAACCCGACGCCGGCCATGATGAGCAGGCCGGCGATGTAGTAGAACTCCTGTGGCCAGATCTCAATGAAGAAGAAATAGAAGCGCTGGTTCGCCATATCGATGAGGACCGCCTGATCGGGCGCGTCGGGCCCGCGGTCCCAGCGGAGCCATGGCGTGACGTAGTAGATGCCAAGCGTCACCGCCATGATCCACCATTTGAGCTGGCGGAACGCGCCGGTGACGCGCTTCGGGAAAATCTTGACGCGGGCTTTGTAAAGCTCGCGCTTGTGCTTGGCGTTGACGGCTTCGACGTCAATGCGGTCGACCGTATTGAGCACCTCCGCCATCACCGCCAGTTCCCTTTATTCGCCACCGCCCAGTGCGTGGACGTAAACCGTGAGCTGTTTGATCGTTGCATCATCCAGACGGTGCGCCCAGGCCGGCATCACGCCGTGCCTTGGCGCACTGATCTGCGCAATGACCGTTGCCCGGTCGTTGGAGTAATGCCACAGCGCGTCGTTGAGCGCCGGTGCGCCGACCTCGCGGTTTCCGGCACCCTGCTCGCCGTGACAGTCGGCGCAGTTCTCCGCATATGGTGTTGCGCCTCTGGCCGCCGATGCGGCATCGTGATCCAGATCCGAGAGCGACAGCACGAAATTCGCGACATCGACAATCACCGCCGGCTCGAGGAGTTCGTCACGGCCGAAGGCGGGCATGTCGGACACCCTGGTGTCGTCATCCGTTTCGAAGCGGATGCCGTGGGCGATGGTGACGTAGATATCGTCGAGTGAACCGCCCCACAGCCAGACGTCGTCGTTCAGGTTGGGGTAGCCGGCGCCACCGGCAGCTCCCGAGCCGTGGCACTGCGAGCAGTTCACCGCGAAGGCCGACTGTCCGCCGGCCACTGCGAACTGGAAGAGATCCGGCGTGGTGCGGATATCGTCGAGCGACGCGGTCGCAATGCGGTCGAGCAGGCCGGATTGCGCGGCCTTTGCGTTGGCGATGTCTTTGGCCACTTCGGCGCGGCTCGAATAGCCAAGCACGCCGGTCGTGACGCTGTTGACCAGCGGCCATGCCGGGTAGAGTACGCAATAGACCGCGGCCCAGATGATGGTGGCGTAGAAGGTCCACAGCCACCAGCGCGGCAACGGGTTGTTGAGCTCCTTGATGCCGTCCCACTCGTGGCCGGTCGTTTCAATGCCGCTGGTGGCATCGATTTCTTTTTCAGCCATCGATCTCAGTCCTCTTTCAGCGGAATTTTGGCGTTCTCGTCATACTTGCGCTTGGCGCTGGGCCTCAGCACGAACAGGACGATACCGACGAACAGAAGCGCCAGCGCGAGCAGACCCCATGTGTCTGCAAACTGGCGTAGGGTTTCGTAGTCCATTGCAGTCACCTCAGGTTTTGATCGGCTTGGTAGGACGTGAAATCGACCAGGGTGCCGAGCATCTGGAGATAGGCGACCAGGGCGTCCATCTCGGTCAGCTTGTCGGGATTGCCGTCGAAATCGCGGATCTGTGCCTTTGGATAGCGTGCGGCAAGATCTTCGGCGCCGTCCGCATCCGGGTCGACCTGTGCTTCGAGGTCGGCACGCGCGTTCTCGATCATCTCATCGGTGTAAGGGACGCCGACGGCGCGGTTCGCCCTCAGGTGATCGGCAATATTGTCGGTGCGCAGCTCGGCTCTGGCAAGGAACGAGTAGGCCGGCATGATCGATTCGGGCACCACCGACCGCGGATCGATCATGTGCTGAACATGCCACTCGTCGGAGTAGCGCCCTCCGACGCGGGCAAGATCGGGCCCGGTGCGCTTTGAGCCCCACTGGAACGGGTGGTCATACATGCTCTCCGCCGCCAGCGAGTAGTGACCGTAGCGTTCCACCTCGTCCCGGAACGGCCGGATCATCTGGCTGTGACAGGTGTAGCAGCCCTCGCGGATATAGATGTTCCGGCCCTTCAGTTCGAGGGGCGAGTAGGGTCGCACGCCTTCCACTTTCTCGATGGTGTTCTCCAGATAGAACAGCGGAGCGATTTCGACGATGCCGCCGATGGACACGACGATGAGGCTCAGGACCATCAGCAAGGTGGCGTTCTTTTCGATCGTTGCGTGGGTGAATTTTTTCATGGTGCCTTTCCCCCTTACGACGCCGCCTGGGCGGCTTGCGGTGCCGCGGCGGTGACTGTGGCGCCGCGTACCGTGCGCCACAGGTTAAAGACCATGATTGCCGCGCCGGCGAGGTAGAGCACGCCGCCGAGACCGCGAATGATGTAGAACGGATGCATCGCCGAGACGGTTTCCGCAAAGGAGTATTCGAGGAAGCCGAGGCTGTCATAGGCGCGCCACATGAGGCCCTGCATGATGCCGGAGACCCACATCGAGGAGGCGTAGAGCACGATGCCCAGGGTCGCCAACCAGAAGTGCCAGTTGACCAGCTTCAGGCTGTACAGGCCGGAGCGATGCCAGAGCTTGGGCACGAGGAAGTACATTGCGCCGAAGCTCACCATGCCGACCCAGCCGAGCGCGCCTGAATGGACGTGGCCGATGGTCCAGTCGGTATAGTGCGAGAGCGAATTGATCGCCTTGATCGACATTACCGGACCCTCGAAGGTGCTCATGCCGTAGAACGCGATCGAGAGCACCATCATGCGCAGCACCGGGTCTGTGCGAAGCTTGTCCCAGGCGCCCGAAAGGGTCATCAGGCCGTTGATCATGCCGCCCCAGCTCGGCATCCACAGCATGATCGAGAACACCATGCCCAGGGTCTGCGCCCAGTCCGGCAGGGCGGTGTAGTGAAGGTGGTGGGGTCCGGCCCAGATGTAGAGAAAGATCAGCGACCAGAAGTGGATGATTGACAGGCGGTAGGAATAGACCGGCCGGTTCGCCTGTTTCGGCACGAAGTAATACATCATGCCGAGGAAACCCGCTGTCAGGAAGAATCCGACCGCGTTGTGGCCGTACCACCACTGGGTCAGGGCATCCTGGACACCGGCAAACAGCGAGTAACTCTTGATGCCGAACACGGACACCGGCATCGACAGGTTGTTGACGATGTGCAGCATCGCGATGGTGACGATGAAGGCCAGGTAAAACCAGTTGGCAACGTAGATGTGGGGTTCCTTGCGCTTGAACAGCGTGCACATGAAGACCGCGAGATAGACCACCCAGACGATGGTCAGCCACAGGTCGACATACCATTCTGGTTCGGCATACTCCTTCGATTGAGTGGCGCCGAGGAGATAGCCGGTCGCCGCCAGCACGATGAACAGCTGATAACCCCAGAACACGAACCAGCCGGCATTGCCGAGCGCCAGGCGGGCGCTGCAGGTGCGCTGAACGACGTAGAAGCTGGTGCAAATGAGGGCGTTGCCGCCGAACGCGAAGACGACCGCCGATGTGTGCAGCGGGCGCAGGCGCCCGAAAGTGGTCCATGGCAGGTCGAGGTTCAACTGTGGAAAAGCCAGCTGGAAGGCGATGAGGACGCCGACAAGGAAACCGGCCATGCCCCAGAACATGGTGGCGACAACACCGGCGCGCACCACGCCATCGAGATACTTTTCCGTACCTTTGTCGTCGGCCGCAGCGTAGCTGAAGTTCCGCGCCCGCAAGACCAGGGCGACAAGGCAGGCGGCAAAGGCGATCCAGGCGTGGATCGCAAAAACCTGATCTTCAGCCTTGGCTGCAAGGAGAAGGGCCAGGAGCGCGGCCAATCCAAGCGAAATGAAATAAGCGACTAGTCCCATGATCCCCTCACATGCGCTGCGGTCTCTGTTTGGAAACTACAGCTGATTCGATAGCCCGCATAGATTCACAGTGTCGCAATACAGGCGGCTCTGCTGTGTGCGGCGGTCTTATCGCAGTGCAACATAGGTTGACTTGATCTGGATCAAGGCCGGAGAGGGCGGTCGCAATTAGCCGTTGTAGTGGGGAACGTGAGGGTGTGCAGATGCACTGGAGGACCCAACAACAATGAGCGCAAAGCCACGACGGCCCGGACATAAATGCGCAACTGCCGAGGGGGCATCTTCCAATCCGCTCGACGTCATCGCCCACGAACATGAGTGGCAGGAAAAGCTGTGCGATGCGTTGGAGCGGATCGCCGACGATCTTCCCGACAATGTTGACCGCATGCTGGTTGCCGCAATCCTGCCGATGCTGCGGATCGATCTTCGGGTACATATCCGAGACGAGGAAGAGGGATTGTTTCCCTTGATGACGCGGCGGGCGCAGCCGGGAGATAATTTCGACGAAATTGCCCAGGTTCTGTCAGTTGAACACGCTGCCGACGAAGGATTTGCGGATGAGATCGTCGATCAGCTTGAAGAGCTTAAGGACGGCAAGCGTCCGCTCAATCCGGAAATGGTGGGCTACATGCTGCGCGGTTTCTTCGAGACCCAGAGGCGCCATCTGGCTTGGGAAGATGCGGTGGTTTTGCCGCTCGCCCGCGCCAGGCTGACCGCGGACGACCTGCGTCAGCTCAGTGGAATCATGCTGGAAAACCGCAAGGAGCCGACGGTTCGCATCGTCCGCAGCGAGACCGTGCTGTTTGAGTTCAAGGTTTCGGAATAGCGCTGTCAGATCAGCGGTGAGGAATCCTGGTCGGCGCGCTCGGCGAGCGCATCGACGTCGGGAACCGAAATTTCACGCTTGTTGACGATGTCGATCACGCCTTGCGTCCGCAGCCGTGTGAACTGACGGCTCACGGTTTCGATGGTGAGGCCGAGATAGTCGGCGATATCGGCCCGTGTGAGAGGCAGCTCGAAGGTTACGAAGTTCAGTTCGTCGGAATGCTTGCAGCCGATATTGGGGACGCGGCTGGCGATCATCAGGAGAAAACTTGCGACCTTTTCTTCGGCCGTCTTGCGGCCGAGCAGCAGCATCCATTCGCGCGCCGCGTCAAGCTCGCTCAAGGTGTGCTTGAAGAGACGGTGCTCGAGGCCGGGATACTCCTTCAAAAGACGCTCGAAACCGTCCCTTGGAAAACAGCACAGCTCGACGTTGGTCGCCGCTTCCGCGAAGAAAGGATTTTCCGCGCCGAAGGCGCGTCCGAGAAAGTCGGGGGAAAACTGCAGGCCGACAATCTGCTGGCGGCCATCGGCAAGCGTCTTGGAAAGCTTGACGGTTCCGGCAACGATATTGGCAAAGAATTCGGCGTCTTCTTCGTCGGAAAGGATGGTCTGTCCGGGCTTGATGTGGCGCTGCCGCGCGATTTTGGAAATGCCGGCCAATTCTTCATCGCTGAGCGCTCCGCACACCGCCTTGTGCCGGATGGCGCAGTGGTCGCATCTCTGGTGCATGGCAATGTTCTGAGCAACGGTCATGGCAGACCCCCGATACGCGTCCTGTTTGGGCAAAGCGAGTTCGGATGTTAGTACACTAGCACCGTAAGGATTAAACGGCAAAATTGTCGCGGGGCGCACGAGGTGCCACGTCGGCTTCCGGGGGCTTTGGGCGAGGCCGGATTGCACGGCCTTGATCCGGGAACTGCGCCCCGCCGGTCTTGGAACCGACAACCCCGGTCGGCATGGCGAGCATGCAGACATGCAACAGGGCGATTGATTTGAGAAGGCCGAAGAACAGCCACTTCAAAGGGATCGAAGTCGGTGACCGCGGTTACAGTGGCTCGAACGATCCTGGGATATCAGTGCACTGAGGATGATGACCGCCAACCGGTCATCACGCGATTGTGAAGATTTCAGGCTTTTCGCGACAGCTTGAAACGACTAATCGGAAAGAGCATATT
>JAJFHL010000055.1 GCA_021775615.1 Hyphomicrobiales bacterium | reverse complement strand
CTCTGCGTCTCGGTAAAGTGAAGCACTTCGCGACCGCGGACGGATACGCCAACATGATAAGAGCGGCCACGGTGCTGTACGAGGTGACGGCCGAGGAGGGCTATCTGGACCGCGCCACCGCCTGGGCGAATGAACTGCATGAGCACTATTGGAACCATGACACCGGCGGATACTTCTTCACCTCGTCGCGCACCTCCGCCCTGATCGTGCGAACCCTGAACGCCACCGATGACGCGGTTCCCAATGCAAACGCCGTGATGCTCGGCAATCTCGCACGTCTCTACTTCATGACGGGCGATGACGCTTTCAGGGAGAGGGGAGCGGCTCTGTTGGCGGCACTGCAGGGCGAAGCCCTTGCCAGCATCTACGGGCATGCAACCTTCTTCAACAGCTTCGAATTGATGACGGAGACAGCTCAGTGCATCCTCTGTGGCGACCCCGGCGATCCCCGGGCCAGACAACTCGCCGAGGCCGTCCTGCGGCGTCACATCCCCAACCGTTGTCTGTCCTACATGGCCGACACAGCGAGCCTGCCAACAGGACATCCGGCGCACGGCAAACAAATGATCGGCGAGAAGCCGACCCTTTATGTCTGCAAAGGCACGCGCTGCTCGCTGCCGGTTACGACCGCGGACGCACTGGACTCGCTTGATGGATTTCTCTGACACCGGAACGGAGAACTGATTCTCAGTACGCGGAATGGATTCTCACGCAATCACGTATTCATCGAATCGAAGAACTCTGAATTGTTCTTTGTCTGCTTGAATTTCTCGAGCAGAAACTCGATCGCGTCGACCGTTCCCATCGGATTGAGGATCCGGCGCAACACATGCATCTTGTTGAGAACGCCCGGATCGACCAGAAGCTCTTCCTTCCGCGTGCCCGACCGGGTGATGTCGATCGCCGGGAACACCCGCTTGTCAGCGACCTTGCGGTCAAGAATGATTTCCGAGTTGCCGGTGCCTTTGAACTCTTCAAAGATGACCTCATCCATGCGGCTACCGGTGTCAATCAGCGCGGTTGCGATGATGGTCAGGGAGCCGCCCTCTTCGATGTTTCGCGCTGCTCCGAAAAACCGCTTAGGCCGTTGCAGTGCATTGGCATCGACACCACCGGTCAGAACCTTGCCTGACGACGGAACGACCGTGTTGTAGGCGCGGCCCAGTCTGGTGATGGAGTCGAGCAGGATGACCACATCGCGTCCATGCTCGACAAGGCGCTTGGCCTTCTCGATCACCATCTCCGCGACCTGGACGTGCCGCGCCGCCGGCTCATCGAAGGTCGAGCTCACCACTTCGCCGTCCACCGAACGCTGCATGTCGGTCACTTCTTCAGGACGCTCGTCGATCAGAAGAACAATGAGATAGCATTCCGGATGATTGGCGGTGATGCTGTGCGCAACGTTCTGCAGCAGAACCGTTTTACCCGTCCTCGGCGGCGACACGATCAACGCGCGCTGCCCCTTGCCGAGCGGCGCCACCACATCGATCACCCTTGCGCTCTTGTCTTTCCGCGTCGGATCATCGATTTCCATATCGATCCGATCATCGGGATAGAGCGGCGTCAGATTGTCGAAATGAACTTTGTGGCGCGCATTGTCCGGTTCTTCGAAGTTGATCTGGTTGACCTTCAGCAGCGCGAAGTAGCGCTCGCCGTCCTTCGGGCTGCGGATCTGCCCTTCCACAGAATCACCGGTGCGCAGACTGAACCTCCTGATCTGGCTCGGGCTGACATAAATGTCATCCGGGCCTGGAAGGTAGTTGGCATCCGGCGATCGCAAAAACCCAAAACCGTCCTGCAGAATCTCCACCACGCCTTCGCCGACAATATCGACATCGCGCTGCGCCAGGCTCTTCAGGATCGCGAACATCAGCTCCTGCTTGCGCATGGCGTTCGCATTCTCCACCTCGAGCTCTTCCGCCAATGTCAGAAGTTCCGTTGGAGACTTGACCTTCAGGTCATGCAGTTTGACTACTTTGAGTTCAGCGATATCGGTCATTGAGATCCTGTACGACTGTCAGCCTGTGCACGTTCTTGAATCACAGCGGGCGCTGCGATTGGCTGATACGCGAGTGGCGCGGGACGGTGCCCTTTCGGAAACTTAAAAAATGAAATGAATGCTTGCACTGAAGGCGACCCACGGGACCGGGGCTCACCTTTTCTCCAGATTTCGATTGGAACTCGGCCCGTGAACGGCTTCAAGGGCAATGCCCTTATAGCAAAGATTACGCGATTTGGAAACTCTCTCTTGCTTGCGAACTTACGCCATCAAAAAGGCTTTACCGTGACAAGAATTACGATCCCGATCATGATCACGGTGGGCACTTCATTGATGACACGGAAATATTTTTCAGACTTTGAGTTGCGGTCCTGCGCAAACATTTTCGCATGGCCCGCCAACTTGATATGGGCACCGGTGAGGGCAACGACAAGAAGCAACTTGCCATAGACCCACAGCTCGTAGCTCCAGTCCGGCTGGCCGATAATGACCAGCAGGATGATGCCAAGCGCCCAGCTTGCAATCATCGCCGGGCGCATGATCACTTTGAGAAGTCGTTCCTCCATGATTTTGAACGTCTCTGACTGCGGCGAACCGGTCTCGGACCGGGTGTGGTAGACGAACAGCCGCGGCAGGTAGAGCAAGCCGGCCATCCATGAAATGACGGCAATGATATGCAGCGCCTTGAACCACAGGTAAATGTCTGCGGACATTCTGACCCTATCCCGTCAACCGGTTTTAGACCGGGCTGAAGACGCGGCGGACTCCAGGTCACGGATCTGGGCGATCAGTCCTTCGACATGCGAAATCGGTGTGTCCGGCAGTATGCCGTGTCCGAGGTTGAAGATGTGCCGACCACTCGACAGCCCGTCAAGGATTCGCTGCGTTTCAGATGCCAGGGCCGGTCCGCCGGCCGCCAGTACGATAGGATCGAGATTGCCCTGCACCGGCACCATCGGCTGCAGCTCCTGCCGGGCCCAATCAAGCGGCACCGACCAGTCAAGACTCACCGCATCGACACCGGTCTGCGATACGAACTTCTGGTAGCGCAGGCCCGAGCCACGCGGAAACCCGATAATCGGAACACCCGGGCACGACGCCTTGACCTGGCGCACGATGTCCCGTGTCGGAGCAATGCACCACCTGTCATAGAGGGTATCGCTCAACACACCCGCCCAGGTATCGAAAACCTGCAAGACTTCAGCGCCGGCGCCAACCTGTCTGATCAGATATTCGACACTGGTTTCGACCAGCAGGTCGATGAGCTTCTCAAACCACGGCTCACCTCTGTAAGCCGCCTCACGGGCGGGCCTTTGATCAATGGTACCGTGCCCTGCGATCATATAGGTGGCAACCGTCCAGGGCGCACCGCAGAATCCGATCAGGGTCACATGCGGCGGCAATTCGCCTGACACCCGGTCCAGCGCATCAAACACCGGCTCCAGTTCCGCCATCGCACCGCTGCTGCTCAGAGCTGCAACCGATGAGCTGTCAGACACAGGTTCAAGGACCGGGCCTTCGCCCTCCTGGAATTCGAGCTTCTGTCCCAGTGCCTTCGGCAACAAAAGGATATCTGCAAATATGATGGCGGCATCGAGATCAAATCTGCGCAATGGCTGCAAGGTGACTTCACTCGCCAGCTTGGGATCACCACATAGAGCGAGGAACGATCCTGCCTGCTTTCGCACGTCACGGTACTCGGGCAGATAACGGCCTGCCTGACGCATCATCCAGATTGGCCGCCGAGCGCTTTCGCGGCCCTTAAGAACGTCGAGAAAGGCTTTCCTGCCTGCCTGCCTGCCGGGTTTGGTTTCTTTCACGGAAGCTCCCTTATCCCTTTCCTACTATTATAGATTCTAGGGGTATGATGTAGTTGTCTTGTGAATGTCGGGAATTCAAATTCTTGCACAGGATACCAACCAGTTGTGTGCGGCATTTTTATCTTCGCGAGCTTGCATGCCGTGATAGCGGGATATCCGGATTCATGCCATGAATCCAATCATTCATCGCGTGACCCGTTGTGCGCAACCAGGATCGAGCCTGCGGATAAATCTACGACATCCTGTGGACAACCTAAACTGCCCACAACGCCTGAAAACCATTTCCCGGTGTTATTTCTGTTGGATAAAAATCTGAACAATGTTTAACACATGTGCGCCCTGAGCGCGTTGGTGCCGATTTATCCACCCTTTTGAACATTCAGTCCCGGGTTTTGCAGTGCCGAGCCGAGCAAAGAAGTTCTTTCACATCCACTTGGTTTCCGATGCAACCGGTGAAACCCTCAACACGGTCGCCCGGGCCGCCGCCGCGCAGTATGCCGATTTCCAGGCGGTCGAACATGTCCATGCGCTCATCCGCACGCAGAAGCGTCTGGTCCGTGTCATCCAGGACATCGAAGAGCATCCCGGCGTCGTCCTCTTCACCATCGTGAATGACGATCTCAGGCGTGAACTCGAAGGCGCCTGCGGACGCCTCGAAGTGCCCTGCATTTCAGTCCTCGATCCGGTGATCGCGACGCTCGCGACATATCTCAACGCCAAGTCGCAGCCTCAGATCGGTGGACAGCATGTGCTCAACGCCGAATACTTCCGGCGCATCGACGCACTGAACTTCACAATGATGCATGATGATGGTCAGCATACGGAAGGACTGAACGACGCGGACATCGTTCTCGTCGGCATCAGCCGGACGTCGAAAACACCGACCAGCATCTATCTCGCCAACCGCGGCATCAAGGTTGCCAATATTCCTATCGTGTGCGGCATCCAGGCCCCGCAGGAACTGGACCACCTGACGAAGCCTCTGGTGATCGGTCTTGTTGCGACGATTGAACGGATCGCGCAGATCCGCCGCAACCGTCTCCTGTCTCTCAATGAGGCGGAGGAAACCACATATGTCGACAAGAAAACCATTGCGGGCGAACTGAACTATGCCAGGCAGCTGTGCGGCAAACACAATTGGCCGATCATCGACGTCACCCGCCGCTCGATAGAAGAGACGGCGGCAGCCATCCTGACATTGTATCACGACCGCAAAACCGCCGCGTGATGACTGCTGCGACGTCCCAGCAACACTTCATCCTTGCGTCCGCCAGCACGGCGCGGGCCCAGATGCTGCGCAATGCCGGTCTGACATTCGACATCAAACCAGCCAATGTGGACGAGGAGGCAATTCGCACGGCGCTCGATACCGATGGCAATTCCGCCACACCCTCCGACGTTGCGGTTGTACTGGCCCAGACCAAGGCATCCGCGGTCTCCGAACAGCATCGAGGCCGGTTGGTGATCGGTGCCGACCAGATCCTGGTGTGCGACGACGAGATATTCTCCAAGCCGGCGGACAAGGAAGAGGCCCGCGATCAGCTTCTCAGTCTGAGGGGCCGGCCGCACAGCCTCATCAGTGCGGTCGCCTGCGCTGAAAACGGGACCGTCGCGTGGTATCACGACGACACCGCGGACCTGACCATGCGGGATTTTTCAAACGAGTTTCTGGGCACCTATATCGCCGATGCGGGAACCGCGGTGACCGCAAGCGTTGGCGCATACCAGATCGAAGGCCTCGGCATACAGCTTTTCTCCTCAATCGACGGAGACTATTTCACCGTCCTCGGGCTGCCCTTGCTACCTCTGCTGAATTATCTCCGTACACGGAATATGGTGCAGGAGTAGGCGGTCGTGAAACGGGCATGCGTCATCGGCTGGCCAATCAAGCACTCAAGGTCGCCCCTGATTCACACATACTGGCTCAAGCAGCACGGCATAGACGGTCACTATGATAAGCGGGCCGTGCCGCCCGAAGGGCTTGAAGACTTTCTCGGGTCCATGGCCGACGACGACCTTGTCGGGTGTAATGTGACCGTGCCGCACAAGGAAGCGGTGTTTGAGGCCGTGCGGGTGGAGGACGAGTTCACGGAGCGGCTGGGTGCGGTGAACACCGTGTACTTCAAGGACGGGACGTTGATCGGAACGAACACCGACGGCATCGGTTTTCTGCAAAATCTTACAAACGGCAGTCCGGACTGGAGCGCCACCGCCGGCCCTGCCATGGTCCTTGGCGCCGGCGGTGCTGCCCGTGCCGTGGTCGCGATGCTGTTGTCGTCGGGGGTTGCCGAAATACGCGTCGCCAACCGAACCCGTGAGCGCGCTGAAATTCTGGCCGACATGTTTACGCCCCACGCGGTGACGGTTCCGTGGGACCGCCGCGATGCCGCGCTTGAAGACTGCGCTCTGCTGGTCAACACGACCTCGCTGGGCATGACCGGTTCTCCGCCGCTCGACATTGCGCTCGATTGTCTGCCCGCCGCCGCAACGGTGAACGATATTGTCTATGCGCCGCTGATGACCGATCTGTTGTCCCGCGCCGCGGCGCGCGGCAATCCGGTGGTCGACGGCCTCGGCATGCTGCTGCACCAGGCCGCACCGGGATTTGCGCGGTGGTTCGGGCCGACACCCAAGGTGACGCAAGAACTGCGCGATCTGGTGGTCCGCGATCTCGAGGCAACGCGATGATGATACTCGGGCTCACGGGTTCCATCGGAATGGGCAAGACCGAAACCGCGAAAATGTTCCGGGCGCTCGGGATCCCGGTTTTCGACGCCGACGCCATCGTCCATCAGCTCTATGCCGCCGGAGGAAAGGCCGTCGCCCCGGTTGGTAGGGCGTTTCCCGAGGCGATCAGAGATGGCGCGGTCGACCGCGACCTCCTGGGCCGCGCGGTGCTCTCCGACCCTGAGGCCATTTCAAGACTTGAAGCGATCGTGCATCCGCTGGTGCGCGAGGCGCGAGCCGACTTCATCGCGGACGCCAACGCTTCCGGCGCCGACATTGCTGTTCTCGACATTCCTCTCCTTTTCGAGACCGGAGGCGAAGATCAGGTGGACAAGGTCGTCGTGGTCAGTGCTCCCGCGGAGGTTCAGCGCCAGCGTGTTCTGGAGCGTCCCGGCATGACGAAAGAAAAATTCGAAACCATACTCGGCAAACAGATGCCGGATGCCGAAAAGCGCACCCGCGCCGATTTCATTATCGAAACAGACCGGGGCCTTGACGACGCCCGCGGGCAGGTCAAAGCCGTTGTGGACAGTTTGCGCGCCTCAATGGCGGCAGGCGGTGAAGCCCTTTAGGATTCCCCGGAAACCGAAAGAAGGTCATCCAGTCATGCGCGAAATCGTCCTCGACACGGAAACCACCGGGCTGAGCCCCAAGGACGGGCACCGGATCGTCGAGATTGGCGGCATCGAGCTGATCAACCACCTTCCAACCGGGAAGGTCTACCACGTCTACATCAATCCGCAGCGGCAGATGCCCAACGAGGCGTTTGAGATCCACGGGCTGTCCGATGCGTTCCTCTCCGACAAGCCACCGTTCGAATCCATTGCCACCGAGTTTGTCGAATTCGTTGGCGACGGCATCCTGGTAATTCACAACGCTCCGTTCGACATGAAATTTCTCAATGCCGAACTGGCGCGGGCCGGCATGCCGCCCCTGCCGGACGAGCAGGTCATCGACACGTTGGAGATCGCCAAACGGAAACACCCCGGGGGCTCGAACAGCCTCGATGCCCTGTGCCGGCGCTTCGGCGTAGACAACTCGGGCCGTGTGAAACACGGGGCGCTGCTTGATTCAGAATTGCTGGCGGAAGTCTATCTGGAACTGATCGGCGGACGTCAGCCCAATCTGATGCTGGTGGAATCCACGCAGGATGTCTCTTCGGGGGGTGCGGTCGAGGTCGTCCTGTCGCCGCGCCCGGCGCCGTTGAGCCCCCGCCTCACCGAAGGCGAGCGCAAGGCCCACCAGGAACTGATAGATGATATCGGTGATGGCGCCCTGTGGCGGAGCCACTTTTAACGACAATGTGGCGGAGCCACCCTTAACGACAAAGTGGCGGAACCACTCTTGACGACAAAGTGGTGGAGCCATTCATAATACAAAATGGCGGAGCCACCCGTGAGGACCATCAGGCGACAGTCGGAGCGTCGCCTTGTTCTTGCGCCATGCGCTGCTGATACATGCCCGCGAAATCGATCGGATCCAGCATCAGCGGAGGAAATCCGCCACTTTGTGTCGCGTTCGCCATGATCTGCCGTGCAAATGGAAACAACACCCGCGGGCATTCGATCAGAACAACCGGATGAAGCGCCTCCTGGGGCACGTTTTCGATCCGGAAAATTCCTGAGTAGACCATCTCTGCCGCAAACGCGATGGTGTCTTCATGCTCAGCCTTCGCCTCGAGATGAAGCTCAACCTCGTAGTCGTTCGTCGAAAGGGTCTTTGCATTCACGTTGACTGAAATGTCGACCTTCGGTGGAGCATTGGTCCCCGCCAGCGACTCCGGCGCATTGGGATTTTCGAACGACAGGTCCTTGAGATACTGCGCCACGATGCGCAGGGAAGGAGCCTCGCCGTTCTGCGCGGCCGGCGCTGCCGGTGCTGCCGATGCCCCGGTCTCAGCGTCACCACCGTTGGTTTCGCTTGGTTTCTTAGCCATGATTGGTGTCCTTAGGAGAGTTGAGCCGGGGCGAGGATCCCGCTCGTTACATGAATTGCAGTTTGGCTAACATGTCTGGGGTCAAGCGGCAATAGGGCCGCATGACGAACCCTTTCGTGCTTTCAGGCGCGCGGGATCATTTGTTCCAAGGAGACGACTTGTCGCCGGAGGGCGGAACCGAGGTCGACGTGTTTTTGGCGGCCGGAGGGTCTTCCGGCTCGACCTCGACCGCCTCGCCCTCGATGATGGGTCCGCCAGGTCCGCCGCGCCCGCCGCCGGGACCGTGCCCGCCAGGTCCGGTGTTATAGATGTGCACCTTGTCCTTCATGCGCTGCCACAGAAAATGTGCAATCACTGTGCGTGCCGGTGGCACAAGCAGAATGAACCCGACCGCATCGGTGAAAAAGCCGGGCGTCAGAAGCAGCGCGCCGGCGATCAGCAGAAAGGCCCCGTGAATGACCGAGTCGAGCGGGACCTGGTTGTTCTGCAGCGAGGTCTGCGCCTTTTGCAGCACGCTCAGCCCCTGCTGCCGCAACACAAAAGTGCCGACAATGGCGGTTAGGATAATGCATGCGATGGTCGGCCATAGGCCGATGATGTCGCCAATCTTGATGAAAGCCGCGATTTCGATGATCGGCACGGCGATAAATATCAGCAGGAATATCAAGATAATGGGCCTCCGAGCCCGTATTTGCAGATTACCGCCCGCATTGTGGGACCAATTGCCCCGATATGAATTCAATGCGTTGGCGGGCGTGTGCTATAGTCATATATGTATATGGACAGAATAGGCGAGTTGCGCAATGTATCGCTGTCAAAGTTTGGCGGCGCGAGCTGCCGCTGGACGGCGAGCAAAACAACACGCATCATAACCAACAAATCAAACCGAAACAGGTTGCTGCGCTATGGGTGAAACCTTCGATCCTCTCAATCTTGTCCTGCTGGCCGTGGCGGTCATCATCTTCTGGCGCCTGAAGGGGGTCCTTGGACGTCGCACCGGGCACGAGCGCAAACCCTTCGATCCGTTCAGTTCGCGCGAAACCACCGAGAGCGCCGCAGATGCAAACGCCGCGGGCAATGTGGTGACATTACCTGGCCGAGACCAGAACACTGAAGTCGGCAACAACGAAGACGTCGACCGGCCGCCTGTTTGGGAGGGTGTCGCGGAAAGTGGAACGCCGCTGGCAAAAGCTTTGGAGAAAATAGTCTCCATGGACAGGGACTTCTCGCCGCAGAGATTTCTCGAAGGCGCCAAAATGGCCTACGACATGATCGTCACCGCCTTCGCAAACGGCGACCGCAAGGCACTCAAGACGCTTTTGGGCAGTGACGTCTTCGAAGGTTTCGATCGTGCGATCACCGAACGCGAGGCCCGCGGCGACGTTATCGAGTCGACCCTTGTCGGCATCGACAAGGCAACCATGATCGAAGCCACGATGAAGGCAAAGAGCGCCAGCGTCACCGTCAAGTTCATCAGCCAGATCATCTCGGCCACCAAGGACAAGGAAGGCCGCGTCATCGATGGCGATCCCAAGAAGGTGCGCGAGGTGACGGACATCTGGACATTCATGCGCGATCTCACATCGCGCGATCCGAACTGGAAGCTGATCGCGACAGAGGCCGCCAACTGAACCGGCCGGAGCTGCGGCGATTGATGGCGCCGGTCCGGAGCGGCGGTGATGGCAGGCCGGCCCACCGGACGCGGGCGGTACTTATCCTGCATCTTGTGGCCTGGGTGGTGATGTTGACCATGTCCGCGTCAACGGTCAGATCGGCAAGCCTGCAGGCGCTGCAATTCTCACAAATCCCCGGCTGGTCAGATGACGATCATGCCGCCGCGCTTGGCACCTTCGCGCGCTCGTGTGCCCGCATGGTCAAGTCAAAGCGCGGCGTCAAAGCGCTTGGCCGCAAGGTCGCCGCCAAGACGGTAGTTTCCGTGTGCCGCCGGGCCCTGGCGCTGAACGGCTCCGGGGAGACCCCGGACAGAACCGCCGCCCGCCTGTTTTTCGAACAGAACTTTGCCCCCTACCGGGTGACGGACGGCGCCGACAACGGCCTCTTCACCGGTTACTTCGAACCGCAGTATGCCGGCTCGAGAACCCGCACGATCACCTATCACGTGCCGCTCTACCGCAAGCCGGCCGATTTCAAACAGCCGTACCTGAACCGCAGGCAGATTGAGCAGGGCGCTCTTGACGGCCGTGATCTCGAGCTTGTCTTCCTTGCCAGCATGGTCGATGCGTTCTTCCTCCATGTCCAGGGATCGGCACGCATTGCTTTGCCGGACGGCAGCGTAATGCGCGTCGGCTTTGCCGCGAAGAGCGGCCATCCCTATACACCGATCGGCCGGGTCCTCGTTAAGCGCGGCGCGCTCAGGCTCGAGGACGTGACCATGCAGACGATCCGAGCCTGGCTGGAGCAAAACCCGGCCGAGGCCCAGGAAGTCATGTGGCGCAACGAGTCCTTCATTTTCTTCCGGCAGGCTCCGTCCTTCGATCCCGAGTTGGGCCCCATGGGTGCCCAGAGCGTGAACCTTGATGCCTTGAGAAGCATTGCGGTGGACAAGTCACTATATTCTTATGGATTGCCCATGTGGCTCGACACGACATTGCCTTTGAACGACGACGGCGCAACCGAAGCATTTCGCCGTCTCATGGTGGCGCAGGATACCGGATCTGCGATCAAGGGCGCCATTCGGGCGGATGTCTTTACCGGCAGCGGCGACGAGGCCGGCGAGATCGCGGGCCGGATGAAACAGAACGGCGGCCTGGTCGTATTGCTGCCGCAGCCGGGCGGACCAGCGCCGGCTGAAAACGAGAAGCGTGCGGCCGAGCCGGAAGAAGGCGGATTGAAATAGGCCTGAGCGACGATGACCAAAGGGCGCAAAAGAAAATCCGGCCCAACGGCGCAGACCGATGATCAGGAACTTTGGTCGCAGGTCGCCGCGACGGTTACACCGCTGCGCCGCCGGCCAGGCGAATCACCAATTGCCCGGCCCATGGTGCCGGACGCGTGCACACCGGATGCACCCGCCAAATCTTCACCGAAGAGCGCAAAAAAGCCGGCCGTCAGCGTAAGACCGGCCGCACCAAGCAAACCCGTTGTTTCCAGGCCCGCGGCACCGGCGCTCACCGGTCTCGACAGGCGCACGAGCCAGAAGTTTGCCCGCGGCAATGCCGACATCGAAGCCCGCATCGATCTGCATGGAATGGGCCGGGAAAACGCCAGAACCGCCTTGAAGAACTTCATTATTACATCGCGGTCAGCCGGCCGGCGCACCGTGCTTGCCATCACGGGCAAGGGGTATTCGCCCTATTCCAGCCACACATTGCACGGATATGAGCACGTAAATACGCCTGAACGGCAGGGTGTAATACGCAGATCATTTCCTCAATGGCTCAATGAACCCGAATTTCGCGCTCATGTTGCAGGATACCAGCCGGCACACCCGCGTCATGGCGGTGGCGGTGCATTCTATATCAGGTTGCGCAGACCGAAGGACTGAGCCAGCGATACCGGGGGCTCGGGAACCATGACACCATTTGGCGCCAAGGTCAGGCGCCTGCGCAAGGCGCAAGGCGTGACACTAACGAAAATGGCGGAAGCGCTCGGTGTGTCGGGAGCCTATCTCTCCGCACTGGAGCATGGTCATCGCGGTCGGCCCAACTGGTCGATGGTTCAGCGGATCATCGCCTACTTCAACGTCATCTGGGACGAGGCCGAAGAGCTCGAACGTCTCGCCCGGATATCCGATCCCAGGGTGACCGTGAACACCGCCGGTCTGCATCCAAGGGCGACCGAGCTCGCCAATGAGCTGGCCCAGTCCATCGGGTCGCTTGAAGAAGACGATCTCGATTTGCTGCTGCGCGATTTGAAAAGCGCAAACCAGCAAAAGGTCGAAGCAATGTGAAGGTGGCGGGCAACGGTCGCGCCACGCCTCTTAAGAACCGCCGGGCCGCGTCTCTTAAAGAATGAATTTCGACAGATCGGCGTTGCGCGCCAGATCGCCGATATGCTTCTCCACATAAGCCTCGTCGATCACCAGTTTGTCGCCTGAGAGATCGGTCGCGTCGAAGCTGATTTCGTCGAGCACCCGCTCCATCACCGTATGCAGGCGCCGCGCGCCAATGTTCTCGATGGTCGCGTTGATGTCGGCGGCAATATTGGCGATAGCGACGATCCCGTCTTCCGAAAACTCGATTTCGACCCCTTCGGTGCCGATCAGAGCCACATACTGCCTGATCAGGCTGGCTTCGGGTTCCGTGAGGATCCGCTTGAAGTCTTCCTTGGTGAGGGCGCTCAGTTCGACCCGGATCGGCAGCCGCCCCTGTAGCTCCGGCAGGAGGTCGGACGGTTTCGCCAGGTGGAAGGCTCCCGATGCGATGAACAGGACGTGATCGGTCTTCAACGGCCCGTACTTGGTGCTGACCGTCGTCCCTTCGATGAGCGGCAGCAAATCGCGCTGTACGCCTTCGCGGCTGACATCGCCGCCCTGACGTTCGCTGCGCGTACAGATCTTGTCGATTTCATCGAGAAACACGATGCCGTTGTTTTCGACCAGATTGATCGCTTCCTGCACCAGCTGGTCCTCGTCCAGCAGCTTGTCGGACTCTTCGGCCAGCAGCACCTCGTAGCTGTCGCGCACCCGCATGCGCTTCGCTTTGGTGCGTTCACCGAAAGCCTTGCCGAGCATCTCATTGAGATTGATCATGCCCATCTGCGCGCCCGGCATACCGGGAATGTCGATGGCCGGCATACCGCCCGAGTGGTCCGCGACCTGAACCTCGATTTCCTTATCGTCAAGTTCGCCGTCGCGCAACTTGCTGCGGAACGAGTCGCGCGTGGACGCACTGGCATTCTCGCCAACCAGCGCCGCCAGCACCCGCTCCTCGGCGTTAAGATGTGCCGCGGCTTCCACTTCCTTGCGCTTGCTGGCGCGCACCATGCCGATCGCGGCTTCGGTCAGGTCCCGCAAAATCTGTTCGACATCGCGGCCGACATAGCCGACCTCGGTAAACTTGGTCGCCTCGACCTTGATGAAGGGCGCATTTGCCAGTTTCGCCAGCCGGCGCGATATCTCCGTCTTGCCGACGCCGGTCGGTCCGATCATCAGAATGTTCTTCGGCAGAACTTCTTCGCGCAGATCGTCATCCAGCTGCTTTCGACGCCATCGATTGCGCAAGGCAATGGCGACGGCGCGCTTGGCGTCGGCCTGTCCGACAATGTGCCGGTCCAGCTCGGAAACGATCTCCCGGGGAGTGAAATCTGTCATTTGGTGCTACTTTTCGAAACTGTTTTGAAGTGGCGGCGCCGGGCTACTTGGTTTCGGCGTCCAGGATTTCCACGGTCAGGCTTTCATTTGTGAAAACGCAGATGTCGGCGGCGATCTTCATGGCTTTCCTGGCAATCTCCTCGGCGCCGAGGTCGGTGTCAATCAGGGCCCGTGCCGCGGCAAGCGCGAAATTTCCGCCCGAGCCGATACCGATGACACCTTCCTCGGGTTCCAGAACATCGCCGGTGCCGGTCAAAACCAGGCTGTCCTTCGCATCGGCGACGATCATCATCGCTTCCAGCCTGCGCAGGTAACGGTCCATGCGCCAGTCCTTGGCAAGCTCGACGCAGGCCCGTGTCAACTGCGTGGGATACTGCTCGAGTTTGGCCTCGAGACGCTCGAACAGGGTCATGGCATCGGCCGTCGCGCCGGCGAAGCCGGCAATCACGGTTCCGGGCCCCAGCGGCCGTACCTTGCGGGCATTACCCTTGATCACCGTGTTGCCGAGGGAAACCTGTCCGTCGCCGGCGATCACGACCTTTCCGCCTTTACGCACGGTCAGAATTGTCGTGCCGTGCCATACGACACCGTCCGGGCTCTGAGATCTTGTCAAAACATATCCTCGGGTGGGTGAGAAACCTGAACGTCATGTAAGCTGTTAAAGCGTCAATGAAAAGCCCCGCTTCGTCTTGCCCGCCAAGATTGTTAACGAAAACAAGTGCCGGCCTGCGGCGCCGCTGGCATGAAATCGAAGGCTCTGATAAAAGACATCCGCCGTCTGCGGACGGCCCGATTGACCCAAGCAGAACGAGTTCCCGATCGATGCGTACCGCCGAGATCAAACGCAACACGTCCGAAACACAGGTCGAGGTCGCCCTCAATCTGGACGGCACCGGTGCCTATAACATCAAGACCGGCATCGGCTTTCTCGACCATATGCTGGAGCAGCTGGCGAAGCACTCGCTCATCGACATCACGCTTCGGGTGAAGGGCGATCTGCATATCGACATGCATCATTCGACCGAAGATGCCGGCATCGCGCTTGGACAGGCGCTGCGCGAGGCGCTTGGCGACAAGCGCGGCATAAGGCGTTATGCCAGTGCCTATCTGCCCATGGACGAGGCGCTCACCCGCGCCGCCGTAGACGTTTCCGGCCGGCCCTATCTTGTGTGGAATGTTGCCTTCAACGCCCCCAAGATCGGCGACATGGACACTGAACTGTTCCGCGAGTGGTTTCATGCCTTTGCGCAGAATGCCTATATCACCCTGCACATGGAAAACCTCTACGGCGACAACAACCATCACATTGCCGAGTCGTGCTACAAGGCGCTTGCGCGCGCTTTGCGCGGCGCAATCGAGATCGACCCGCGCGCCGCGGACGCCATCCCGTCGACCAAGGGAACGCTCGGCGAAGCGGAGTGTTGAGGGCGCACTCAGCCCGGTATCGGAACAACCCTGAATGACCACCTACACAGTGCATCACCCGGCACGGGCCGCTTCGGAAATCCTGAAGCGCAGCGAGGAAGCGGAATTCGTCAAGGATGGGTTCTGCTGGCCGGCGCTGTTCATCCCGTTCCTGTGGCTGATCTACCGCCGGCTCTGGCTGGTTCTGCTCGCCTACCTGGCTTTTGTGGTGATCGTCGGCCTGATTGGGGAAGCGATGTCGTTTTCCGACTATCTGGTCACCTTGCTGGGCACCAGCGCCAATATATTTCTTGCCTTCGAGGCCAACAATCTGCGCCGCTGGACCCTGCGCAGGCACGGAGACCTGGATGTTGGAGTGGTGATCGCCAAGCCACTTATCGAGGCCGAGCGCCGTTTCTTTCAGTCGCTGATCGACCGGCATGAGCCCCTGGACGACCCGCAGCCGGTCCCTGAAGGGCCCGGCCGCAAGCCGATCCGCATGGCCGGCGCGCTTGAGGACCCGGACGAGATGGTGGGGCTTTTTCCAGCCCCTGGAGCGCGCGCGTGAACGTCGCGATCATTGACTATGGGTCGGGCAATCTCAGGTCCGCCTCCAAGGCGTTCGAACGCGCAGCGCGTGAGCTGGGTGTCGCTGCCGCCATAGACGTGACGGCCGATCCCGAAACCGTTGCCCGCGCCGACAAGATTGTTCTGCCCGGCGTCGGTGCCTTCGCCGACTGCCAGGCTGGTCTCAGGTCAGTTGACGGCATGTGGCAGGCGGTCGAAGAGGCGGTCTGTGCCTCGGCAAAACCGTTTCTGGGCATCTGCGTTGGCATGCAGCTGATGGCCACCCGCGGTCTCGAGTTCGGCGTAACCGAAGGCTACGGATGGATCGGCGGCGATGTCGTTGCCATCGAGCCGCAAGACACTGCGCTCAAGATTCCGCATATGGGCTGGAACACCCTCGAGCTGGTTCGTCCCCATCCCGTTCTGGAGAGCATTCCTCTTGGAGAAGGTGGCCGGCACGCCTATTTCGTCCACTCGTATCATCTTCAGCCGGAGCGGCCGGAGGATCTGGTCGCCCAGGTGCACTATGGCGCGGCGGTAACGGCGGTGGTCGCCCGGGACAATATGATCGGTACCCAGTTTCACCCTGAAAAGAGCCAGACGCTCGGGCTGCGCCTGATCGCAAACTTCCTGCAGTGGACGCCATGATTCTTTATCCGGCAATTGACCTCAAGGACGGCCAGTGCGTCCGCCTCGTCAAGGGCGACATGGACCGTGCCACCGTCTTCAACGACGATCCGGCGAGCCAGGCGCGTGAGTTTGTTGCGCAGGGATTCGAATATCTGCATCTGGTCGACCTCAATGGGGCCTTTGCCGGCCGGCCGGTCAATGGCGATGCGGTCGACGCGATACTGTCCGCCATCTCGGTTCCGGCCCAGTTGGGTGGCGGCATCCGTGACCTCGCCACCATCGAAACCTGGCTCGAAAAGGGCATCGCACGGGTCATTCTGGGCACCGCTGCAGTGAATCATCCCGAGCTCGTACATGAAGCCTGCCGCCTGTTTCCGGGCAAGATTGCGGTCGGCCTCGATGCCCGCGGCGGCCGTGTGGCGGTGGAAGGCTGGGCGGAAACCTCCGACCTCACTGCCGAAGACATGGCGGCGCGTTTCGAAGATGCCGGCGTCGCGGCGATCATCTATACCGACATCGACCGCGATGGCGTTCTTGAGGGCCTCAACCTTGTCGCCACCGCTGCACTGGCAAAATCCACCGGCATTCCGGTGATCGCCAGCGGCGGACTGTCGTCGATCGATGACATCGCCCGTCTGCTGACCCCCGAATATGCCGGCATTGCAGGTGCCGTTTCAGGCCGCGCCCTTTACGATGGGCGGCTCGATGCTCGAGAGGCGCTTGCGCTCATCGCGGCGGCGAAAACCGATACGGCGGTCAACTGATCTCATGCTCAAGGCCCGCATCATACCCTGCCTTGACGTGAAGGACGGCCGTGTCGTCAAAGGTGTCAACTTCGTCGATCTGCGCGACGCCGGCGATCCGGTCGAAAGCGCCAAGGCCTATGACGCGGCCGGAGCCGACGAACTGTGTTTTCTCGACATCACCGCCAGTCATGAAAAGCGCGGCATCATTCTGGATGTTGTCGGCCGTACCGCCGAGCAGTGCTTTATGCCGCTCACCGTCGGTGGCGGCGTGCGCGCTGTTGAGGATATTCGAAAATTGCTGCTGGCCGGCGCCGACAAGGTGTCGATCAACACCGCGGCCGTGAAGGACCGCGGCTTTGTGAAGGCGGCGGCGGAAAAGTTCGGAGCCCAGTGCATCGTTGTCGCAATAGATGCAAAGCAGGTTGAGGGGCCCGGCGACAGGTGGGAGATCTTCACCCATGGCGGCCGCGAGGCCACCGGCATCGACGCCATCGACTTTGCTCGGGAGGTGACGGCGCTCGGCGCCGGCGAATTGCTGCTGACCTCGATGGACCGCGACGGAACCGGTGACGGCTTCGACGTCGCGCTCACCCGCGCCATCGCCGACGCGGTGCGTGTTCCGGTGATTGCCAGCGGCGGTGTCGGCACCCTGGATCATCTGGTCGAAGGCGTTGTCGAAGGTCATGCAAGTGCCGTCCTCGCGGCTTCCATATTTCACTTCGGCACCTATACAATAGCCGAGGCGAAACAGCACATGGCCCGCGCCGGTGTGCCCATGCGGCTTGATGGGTAGCGCCATGTTGGTCGAAAGTCCGTATGGTTCGTGGCTAAGATATTTGATAACCGGTTCGCGCAATCGATCCCCTGAGATCGTGAGCGACCCGGCGAGCGAGATCCCATGGCTCTGACTGACAAAAGCAAGCTGACGGTGCTGAGCGACCTTGCGGAAACCATCGCTGCGCGCCGCAATGCGGCGCCGGACACCTCCTACACCGCAAAACTGATGGCACGCGGGATCGGGAAATGCGCCCAGAAAACCGGTGAGGAGGCGGTCGAGTTTGTTATTGCCGCGGTCTCGGGCGAGCATCGTGAAATTTCGCAGGAAGCGGCCGACTTGCTTTATCATCTGCTGGTCACTCTGGAAGCGAGCGATGTGTCTCTGGATGACGTCCTGGGTGAACTGGCGGAACGTCGCGGCGTGGGCGGGCTTGTTGAGAAAGCGTCCCGCAAGGCAACGTGACGGAACCGATGGTCGATGGATGCAGGCGTGATGGATCAAGTAACGCACACTGAGCTCTCGCCCTATCAGGTGTTCTCGCGCAAACAGTGGGCGAAGTTGCGTGCAGATACACCTTTGACCCTGTCGGAAGAACAACTGCAGGAACTGCAGGGCCTCAACGAACGCGTTTCCATGGCCGAGGTGGTCGACATTTATCTGCCGCTCTCGCGTCTCCTTAACCTCTACGTCGCGGCGACCCAGGAACTCTACAAAGCGACCCATGAGTTCCTCGGCGGCCGCGAGCAGAAGACGCCCTACATCATCGGCATGGCCGGCAGCGTCGCCGCGGGCAAGAGCACCACGGCACGTATTCTTCAGGCGCTGCTGTCGCGCTGGCCGAACCACCCGAAGGTCGATCTGGTCCCGACCGACGGTTTCCTGTTGCCCAATGCGATTCTCGAAAGCGAAGGCCTGATGACGCGCAAGGGCTTTCCCGAAAGCTATGATCTGTCCGCGCTGCTGCGCTTTCTGTCTGCCATCAAGGCGGGGCGGCGCAACGTCGAAGCACCGGTCTATTCGCATTTCTACTACGACGTCATGCCCGGTGAGACGATCAAGATCGACCGGCCTGATGTGTTGATCGTCGAGGGGCTCAACGTTCTGCAGACCGGCAAACCGCCGCAGGACGGCAAGGCGATCCCTTACGTTTCCGACTTTTTCGACTTTTCGCTCTATCTCGATGCTGACATCGATATTCTGCGCACCTGGTACATCGAGCGCTTTCAGCAGTTGCGCATGACCGCCTTTCAAAATCCGGAATCCTATTTCCATCGCTATGCATCCCTGTCCGATACTGAAGCGCACAAGACCGCCGACGGGATCTGGGAGAACATCAATCTGGCCAACCTGCGCGAAAACGTGCTTCCGACCCGCCAGCGCGCCGATTTGATTCTTTATAAGGGCGATAACCACGAAATCGCCTCGGTCGCATTGCGCAAACTCTAATGACGTGTGAAATTCGAACGTAGGCTGATGATTCGCTGTCCGTCCAGGTCGTCGGCCGTTCAGCAATGAGGGGCTGCGATCGTGGCACTTGAGAGTGTTGGAGCAGTGCGGACGCTTGCCGCTTTCCCCGCCGCAACCGGGGTCACTGCCTCATTGCGCAACGGCCAGGTCCTGAACGCGACCATTACCTCCATTTCGGCGAACGGAACCGCCCGCCTCGACACCGGCTCCGGCAGTTTCGAAGCACGCCTGGCCGGCGACTTGCGCGCGGGGTCGACGCTCCAGCTTCAGGTACAGCGCAACGGCCAGGAGGTCAGGCTGGTACTGCTCGAACCGGCGAAGCCGGGCCTGAGCGCTCCTGCCACGTCTCCTGCGGCGCTCAACTTCGCCGGCGCACTGCAGGCCGCCATCGGATCGCAGCACTCCCTGGCGCCGCTTCTGGCAAATCTCGCCGCCGTAGTGGGCAACCCGGATGTCCGTTTGCCCGCCGCGGTGCATACTGCTCTTGAGCAGCTGGTTGCGTTTCACCTGCCGGGCGACGGCTCTCTGGACGCCGAACAGTTGCGAACCGCCGTGCTCAACTCCGGCCTCCTCTATGAGGCGAAGCTTGCCATGGGGTCCAACGCGCCCAGCCTTGGTGCGGACATGAAGGGTGTTCTCCTTGTCCTGCAGAACGGGCTGCGCGCATGGCTCGGAACCACTCCGACGGGCAGGCTCGCCGGCGGCCGGCCGGCACCGCCCCTGAAGGGCGCCGGAACCCTGCAGCCCGGCGGCTCCGCTCTGCCGAGCGATCTTTCGCAGTTGCCGCCGAAGGACATCGGACAGTTCCTCCTGGCGCAGACCGAAGCAGCTCTTGCGCGGCTTCGGCTGACGCAGATCGCGTCTCTGCCGGGTGACCCCGAAACCGCCACGGGGCGTAGCGATAAACCGGCGCACGAACTCACATTCGAACTGCCCTTCGCGGTCGGGGAGAGAACGGTGGTTGTCCAGTTCAAGCTGTCGCGCGAAGGGGCCAAGCGGACCGGCGAACCGGATGATGGGTGGAGCCTGCGGTTCTCGCTCGATGCCGAACCGCTCGGGCCGGTTCACGGTGCGGTGGTTCTGCGCCAGGAAAAAGTGTCCGTAACCTTGTGGGCCGAAGGCGGCGAGGCGGCCGAGATGCTGCGCGGCGGGCTGTCATCGCTGAGACAGACACTCGACGGACCGGCATTCGACATCGGCGAGCTTCAAGTGCTTACCGGGTCCCCGGAGCGATCCGTCTTTTCCGCCGGAACCGTGGTGGATCGCGTTACATGAGCGATGTGGACCGCCCCAGGACCGCCGTCGCCCTGCACTATGATGGAGGTGGCGCGCCGGTCGTCACCGCCAAGGGTCAGGGCCCTCTGGCGGAAAAAATCGTCGAGATCGCGCAGCAGTCAGGCGTGACGGTGGAAGAGAATGCCGCGCTGGCCGAAGCACTCAGCACCATAGACATCGACGAGGAAATTCCGGTTGAGCTCTATCAGGCTGTGGCGCAGGTGATTTCCTACGTCATGCGCGCTGCCGAAAAGACCCGCTGAACCGAATTCAATCACAAGATTCCATGCGATTTCGCCAGATCAGCAAGGCTGGTTTCGGGTCGTGCACCCACATGTGAAATGACTTCGGATGCAGCGAGGCTGCCAAGCTGACCGCAGGCTGCGAGCGGCTTGCCGCGCGTCAGGCCGAACAGGAACCCGGCCGCGAACAGGTCGCCGGCGCCGGTGGTGTCGACCACCCGGTCCACCTTGACCGCGTCGACAACATGCACTTCGTCGCCGTCTGCGATGACGCAGCCGGCCGCGCTGCGGGTCAGGGCGGCGAGCCCGCAATCGGCTTTGGCCGCCTGCAGCGCATCGTCGAAATTATCCACCTGGTAGAGCGACATGATTTCCGCTTCATTGGCGAAAACGATGTTCACTTCATTGCGCACAAGCTCGAGAAACTCATCGCGGTGGCGTTCGACACAGAACGGATCCGACAGGGTCAGGGCCACGTCGCGGCCGGCTTTGCGCGCCGTGCGCGCCGCCTTGAGGAAAGCCTCTTTTGCTTCGGGGGGATCCCACAGATAGCCTTCGAGATAGGTGATGCTGGCACCGGCAACCTGATCCTCGTCCACGTCGTCCGGTCCAAGGCCTGTGCTCGCGCCGAGAAATGTGTTCAAGGTCCGCTCCCCGTCAGGGGTCACCAGAACCAGGCAGCGCGCGGTCGAGGCGCCCGCGGTCGCGGCCCCGGTCTGGAACTCGACGCCGATGGATCGGATATCGTGGGCAAACACGTCGCCCAGCTGATCGTCGCGAACTTTGCCGACGAAAGCGCCGCGCCCGCCGAAGGAGGCGAGGCCCGCAATCGTGTTGGCGGCCGACCCGCCGGACATCTCGACGCCTGGACCCATTTCGGAGTAGAGCGTCGCCGCCTGCGCCTCGTCGATCAGTTGCATGGCGCCTTTGGCAATGCCGCGCGCCTCGAGAAACGCATCCTCGGTCCGGCTCAAGACATCGACAATGGCATTGCCGATGCCCAGCACATCGGTGGTGGTTTCGCTCACGTATCAGATCCTCATGAGTGTGTGGCCGGTTCGGCCGGGATTTGGCGGCGAGTATAGAAATCCGCAATGCCGGTGCAATCGAAATCGGCGTTTCCGGGCTTGTGTCCCGGCCACGGGGAGCGTAAGTGCCTGTTGACCCCAGGTCTCAGTTGACCGAATCGCCCCCTAACCCGACGATCCCGTTGATGACTGCAGCATTTTTCAAAGCGTTCGGGCAGCTTTTCACACCCGGTTTCCAATGGATCCTCCTGAAGTCGATCGCATTGACGATCGGCCTGTTCATGCTGGCCCTGTGGGGCCTGCGCACCGGACTGGACGCATTCGACATTTTTCCCTGGGGATGGCTCGAGACGACCGTCGATATCATCGCCGGACTTGGCGTCATCGCCGGCATGGTGTTCCTCATCGGCCCGATAACAGCCCTTTTTGCCGGCCTCTTTCTCGATCGCATCGCCGAACAGGTTGAACGCAGGCACTATCCCGAAGATCCCGCCGGCGTCGACCCGCCGATCGCGGTCTCCATGTGGACAGCGCTCAAATTCACCTTCGTCATCGTGCTGGTGAACATACTGGTTCTGCTGATCGCGCTGCTGCCGGGCATCAACATCGTGGCCTACATCGTCGGCAACGGCTATCTCCTCGGCCGCGAGTATTTCGAAATGGTGGCCGCCCGCTTCATGCCGCGCCGCGATGTTAAAGCGCTCAGAAAGGCCAATGCCGGCAAGGTCTTCGTTGCCGGCGCAATGATCGCCTTCATCGCCGCCATTCCCTTCGTCAACTTTCTGGTGCCCCTCTTCGCCACCGCCTTCATGGTGCATGTCTTCAAGGGCGTCACCCGCCGTCAGAGCGAGCGTCCACCCAAAGTCAGCCTCCGGGGTCAGTGATTAACAGTTGACTGCAGAGAAACTAATTTTCCCTTCAGTTAAAGAAGGGAGTTGTCATGGCCACCATCGCTCTCGTTGGAGACCGCAACGACCAGGTGACCGCGCACCGTGCGATACCGCGGGCGCTGGAGATCGCAAGTGTCTCGCGCGCCTATCCGGTCGGCCACCAATGGATCGGCACGGCCGACCTGAATGCCTCGGTCGAGGACACTCTGGCGCCGTTTTCCGCGGTGTGGTGCGTGCCGGCGAGCCCCTATGAAAACATGGAAGGAGCACTGGCGGCGATTCGCTACGCCCGTGAGACGGACCGGCCGTTTCTCGGCACCTGCGGTGGTTTCCAGCATGCCCTGATCGAGTATTTCAGGAATGTTCTCGGCCATGGCGGCGCGGACAACGTGGAAACCAACGGCAACGCTGAAATGCCGGTCATCGCTCCGCTGCAATGCGCGCTTGTGGAAAAGCAGGGCGACATCTTCCTCAAACATGGATCGGCGATAGCCGCCATCTACGGCAAGCCGGCATGCCATGAGGGATACCACTGCAGCTACGCCTTCAACGATGCCTGTCGACCCTTGATCGAGGAAAGCGTGCTCACGTTTTCAGGCTTCGACGAGGATGGCGATCCCCGTGTCTTTGAGTTGCCCGGTCATGCATTTTACATCGGCACGTTGTTCCAGCCGGAACGTTCGGCGCTGGCCGGAGACAGCCATCCGCTGATCTCCGCCTTCGTCGCGGCTGCTGCTAGAGCGTGTCGCGTCAATTCGGTCAAATGAAC
>JAJFHL010000054.1 GCA_021775615.1 Hyphomicrobiales bacterium | reverse complement strand
ACCGTTTGGCCGTTTGATCAGGGTCAATGGCCGGGCATTCACTGCGCTCTATCAAGAGACAGACACACCAGCGTGGAGAGTCCAATGGTCGAGAAAACACATACAGCCGGATGGCTGCCGGGTCTTTATGAGCCGTTTCGCCAAATCGGTGAGAAGATAGCGGACTGGTTCGCCCCCAAGTCCGAGGCGTCGGCAACTTCGGATTTCTACCGCATCGATGTGGAGCTGCCCGGCGTGAAGCCGGAAGACATCGATCTGTCGGTACACGAGAACAGTCTGACGGTGCGTGGCGAGAAGCATTTCGAGCATCAGGAGGGCGGTAAGTCATACTTCTTCAGCGAGCGGGAATATGGCGCCTTCCAACGCACGTTCCGGCTGCCGTCCGACGCCGACGCTGACAGTGCCGAGGCTGATTTCGACAATGGCGTGCTGACCATCAGGGTGCCGAAACACGGCGAAACCAGGCCCGACGGGCGAAAGATTGCGATCAACCGGACGAAGTAGAGCGCAAAACTTCACAATGCTTGATTCAGGTCAAGGTTTCTCCCGGCCGTTCTGGAATGATCAGGTTCCCCGGGGTGCGGGCGGCAGAAACCAGAGCGATCACGTGGAGTTACATCATGGTACAGCAAACCGGTTCAGACAGCCCGCTTCCCAGAAGCTTTGACGGAATGGTCAAGGCCAACGCGCATAACATGGAAACCTGGACGAAAACATGTGAGTCCTTCTTTGCCAAGGTCGGCAAGGCCAACGCGGAAACGTTGGATTTCTGGGCACGGCGCCTGAAGGAGGATTTCGAAGTTCCGGCCAGGATTGCCCACTGCCACGCGCCTGAAGAGGTTGCCGAGGCCTACAAGCAGTTCTTTTCCAAGATGCTCAGTGACTACAACGAGCAGACGGAAAAGGTTATCGACATGGCGAGCGCGGCGGTGGAGGAAGGTCTTTCCCTTGCGCAAAACGGCCAACCGGGTGAGGAGGCGGCGGCCGCCGCGCCGAAAGACAAGTCAACCAAGGCTTGAGTTGAGCACTCCGGTCACGGTGCCAGGACCGTGACCGCGAGCCTCGGCAGGCGCCGAGACGCCGGCTCGAGGGCCATCCACGCGTAGTTCGAGCCCGTCAACGCCGACAGTAGGCCGCGCGCGTCCGGCGGCATTGACCCACATCAATGCTGCATCGCACGGAACGGCGACGATGGCCCGTCCTCCCATGTGAAGCATCGTGAAGCAGGCACAGCCATGAATGAGCCTAACACGCAATCCGCGTCCGCCAGAGGATCGCGCCCAGATCGAAAAGGGAATGGCCGCACCAAATCTGCGCGGACGGTGAAAACCGAGCCCCTGCCGCCGGCACGGAAATCCCGCTCCGCTGCGGCGAAGTCGCCGCCGTCTCCATTCGCCTTCGAACCGGATTCATACGCATCGACGGCGTTTTCGGAGATCATCGACCGGTCGCTTCACGCCCTGGCCGCGCGGTTCACGGCCGGCCTGTCGCCGAGCGCCCTTGCCGGGGCCTACTGGGACTGGGCGATCCATCTCGCGCTGTCGCCGGGCAAGCAGTTGAACCTGATCGAAAAGGCGGCGAAGAAGCAGGCGCGGCTGGCGGCGTATGCGGCCCGGTGCGCGGTTCACGGCGACGATGCGGCGGAGTGCATCGAACCGCTGCCGCAGGATCGCAGGTTTCGCGATGAGGCGTGGCGGCAGTGGCCGTTCAATCTGATGCACCAGGCGTTTCTGCTCAATCAGCAGTGGTGGCACAACGCGACGACCGGCGTGCGCGGCGTGACCGAACAGCAAGAAAATGTCTTGGAGTTTGCCGCACGCCAGATCCTCGATGTGTTTTCCCCGTCGAACTTTCCAATGACGAACCCGGAAGTGTTGCGCAAGACCGCCGAAGAGGGTGGCATGAACCTGGTGCGCGGCCTGGAAAACCTGAAAGAGGACATGGAACGGCTTGCGTCCGGCGGCGGGCCGGCCGGAACCGGAGAATTCGCGGTTGGACAAAATCTCGCGGTGACCCCGGGAAAGGTCGTCTACCGCAACCGCCTGATCGAGCTCATTCAATATGAGCCGGCGACGGACAAGGTGCGGCCCGAGCCGATCCTGATCGTGCCCGCCTGGATCATGAAATACTACATTCTCGATCTCGCGCCCGGCCGCTCGCTGGTTGAATACCTGACCGGCCAGGGCTTCACGGTGTTCATGATCTCGTGGAAGAACCCCGATCCCGGCGACCGGGATCTCGGCATGAGCGACTACCGCACGCTCGGCGTGATGAATGCGCTCGATGCCGTGCAGAACATCTGCGGTTGCGAGAAGGTACACGGGGTCGGCTACTGCCTGGGTGGTACATTGCTCGCCATTGCGGCGGCAGCCATGGCGGCCAATGAGGATGAGCGCCTCGCCACCCTCAGCCTGCTGGCGGCGCAGACCGACTTTTCCGAAGCCGGCGAGCTGACGCTCTTCATCAACGAAAGCCAGGTGGCGTTCCTCGAGGACATGATGTGGGAGCAGGGGTATCTCGACGCCACGCAGATGGCGGGCGCCTTCCAGTTGCTGCGCTCCAACGACCTGATCTGGTCACGCATCGTGCGCGACTATCTGCTGGGAGAGCGCCGGCCCGTTACCGACCTGATGGCGTGGAACGCCGACGCCACGCGGATGCCCTACAAGATGCATTCTGAATACCTGCGCCGGCTGTTTCTGGACAACGACCTTGCGCGCGGCAGGTATCTGGTGAAGGACCGCCCGGTTACCGTCTCGGACATCCGCGCGCCGATATTTGCGGTCGGCACCGAGTGGGACCATGTGGCGCCGTGGCGTTCGGTCTACAAGCTGCATTCCATGGCGGACACGCAGGTCACCTTTCTTCTCACCAATGGAGGGCACAATGCGGGCATCGTGTCCGAACCGGGACATCCGCGCCGGCATTTCCGGGTCGCGACCTGCGAGCCGGACGCCCGGTTCACCGATCCGGAGACGTGGATGTCGGAAAACCGGACACGGGACGGCTCATGGTGGCCCGAATTCGTGCGCTGGCTGGACGAAAGGTCAGGTGCTACGGTGCCTCCTCCCTCGCCGGGTGCATCCGCCAAAGATCACGGCGTTCATTGCGCGGCCCCGGGCACATACGTCTTTCAGGAGTGAATGCGTTAAGCGTTCGGTTCAGTTATGGCAGCTGAAATGACACGAGAAGAGCCAGCACCGGAGGTGGCCTCCTGTTCGATCGAGGCCGAATTGCGCGATGGAACAGCGGTGCTGCTGCGTCCGGTTCAGCCGGACGACAAACACCTGTTGAGCGTCGGTATGGAGCACCTGTCGCCGCAATCGCGGTATTTCAGGTTCTTTCGGCCGCTGCCTGAAATTCCGCCAAACCTGCTTCGCCAGTTCACCGAGATAGACCATGTGAACCATGAAGCGATCGGCGCGCTGGACGTCAGCGGCGCCGATCCGGTCCCGGTCGGCGTTGCGCGCTACATTCGGTCCCCCGAAGAGAAGGCAGCCGCGGAAGTCGCCGTGACCGTGGTGGACAGTCACCAGGGCAGGGGGCTGGGCACGTTGCTGCTGGCGGCGATTGCCCACGCCGCCGTCGCAAACGGCATTGACCAGCTCGAGGCCGTCGTCCTGAGCGGCAACACGAAGATGCTTCAGGTGTTCAGGGAACTGGCGGCCACGATGACGCGCCGGGCCGCCGGCGAGGTTCAGGTTCGCCTGCCGCTGCACCCCAATGCGAGTGCCTATCCGCAGACCCCGGTGGGGGACGTGTTCCGCCAGACATTCGCGCGTTCGGGTGGTGCAGTGAAATCCGTTCAATCACCGCAACAGCGGCTCCGTCCGGAATAGCCGGACCACGCCCTGCGTCGCAGTTCTCGCCAGCCCTGACGTTCTCACCGGGCATGGGAGCTTGACAGCCGGCTTGTGCACCGGCGCCATTCGTTGACGTGAGTCAATGCCGCGCGATGAACGCCAGCCTAGGCTTCAAACAGATCCCGGAAACTGTTCGGCGGCCGGTTAGGACCGTCAACTGGAGTATTCAAATGAAGTTTGTGTATTCAGTTCTGGCCGTGCCGGCTCTTGCCGTCACGCTCGCGGTTTGTCTGGCGGCAGGTGCATCGGCCAGTCCGATGGCTGCGTCAGCCATGACCGAAACCATTGGAGATATCGAAACGCTTGCGGAGCTTGGTTCGCACGTCGAAAAAGTCGCGCACAAGACGCCGCGACGCGGAAAAGTCAAACAGCGCAATAGGCGCCAAAAAAACATCAAACGGCGCGCCAAGCGCCATCACAAGCGTTTTCATCAGCGCTACAACAAGAGGCAAAAGGGCTACAAACGGGCACACCGCCGGTTTCACAAGCACTACCGGCGGCCTCATCGCAGAAGCGGTGTAACGATCAGGATTTACCCCAACTACGATCCCTATCGCTACAACCCCTATGTTTATGATCCCTATTACGACGCGCCCTTCTATTCCGCGCCGAGCATCGATCGAACCAGACTGAGTTGCCAACGTGTCCGGCGGATTTTGCGGCATCACGGCTACCGACGTGTCCGCGCCTATGACTGCAGCGGCAGGACCTACAAGTTCTACGCCATCTACAAGGGCCGCAGGTACAAGATCAGGGCAAGCGCCTATTCCGGCCAGATCCGCTCCCGCAAGCGGTACTGAGTTGACCGGCATCCCGCCGTACCCATTCCATGGTTGCGGCGGGTCAGGGTTTCGACGCAACGGCAATAAGGTGGTTCCAGGCCGAAGGGATTGAGTCCCCTAGCGGCGCTGCGTGAGTGTTGTTGAATGCCCCATTTGGTGCGATCCTTGATCAGGGTTCGGACAGCTATACGAGCTCCGCGACAACATGACAAAAGGAGCCATGCATGGGTGATCGGCCGGTTTGGCAGCTCGGCGCCGGCGAGCTTGCAGAAGCCATTTCGAGTGGCCATGTAAGTTCGGTCGAAGCGGTCTCGGCGGCGGTGGAGCGGGTTCGCCTGCACAATCCGCACATCAACGCCATCGTTGACGACCTTGGGGACGCGGCGCTTGCGCAGGCCGAAGCGCATGACGCGCAATTCGCCAGATCAGGCCCCATCGGACCGCTGCACGGCGTCCCGGTCACGGTCAAGGAGAACATCGACCAGGATGGCCGGTCCACCCCGAACGGGGTTTCCGCCTACGCGGACGTCATCGCGCCGGAGGACTCCCCGGTGGTGCGGAATCTGAAGGCTGCCGGCGCCATCATCATCGGGCGCACCAACACGCCGGAATTCTCCTTCCGGGCCACAACCGACAACGAACTGCACGGCCGCACCTTCAACCCCTGGAACGACTGGGCTTCGGCGGGCGGGTCTTCCGGCGGCGCTTCGGCGGCGGTGATGTCCGGCATGGGGGCGCTCGCTCACGGCAATGACATCGGCGGCTCGCTGCGGTTCCCGGCCGCCGCCACCGGAGCCGCCACGGTCAAGCCGGGCCTCGGACGCACACCCGCCTATAATCCTTCCGCAGCCGTCGAACGCGGATTGCTGGCCCAGCTCATGTCGGTGCAGGGCGTGATCGCGCGGCAGGTCCGTGATGTGCGCCTCGCGATGCGCTCGCTCGTCACCTATGACCCGCATGACCCGTGGATGGTGCCCATGCCCTTCGACGGGCCGGCTCCGGATCACCCGGTTAGGGTCGCCTACACCGCGAACACGTTCGAATTCGATCTCGATCCGGCGGTGCGCGCCGCGCTCGAAACCGCACGCGACGCCCTCGCCGACGCGGGCTACGAGATCGTGGACGCCGAGCCGCCGCTCCTGCGCGAGGCGGCCGATGACGCAATGCGCTGTCTGTTCGGCGAGATGCGTGTCCTGATGGAGGCCGATATCCGCCAGCACGGGAGTGCGACCATCAACCGGATCTTCGATGAGTATTTCGAGATCTTCAAACCCCATGAAGGCGACGACCTGATCCTCGGGCTCGCCAGGCGGTCCCATTACATTCGCCAGTGGAACCTGTTTCTGCAGGACCATCCATTGGTGCTGACGCCGTTCCTGCCGACACCGACTTATGAATGGGACCGCGACGCGCAAGGTCCCGAAGGGGTCATGGAAGTGCTCGGCGCTGCGATCTACAGCTATTCCATGAATTTCATGGGACTGCCCGCCGGCAACGTCGCGGCGAACTTCAACGAGGGGCTGCCGGTCGGCGTCCAGATCGTCGGCCGGCGCTTCAGGGAGGACATGATCCTCGATGCCTGCGAAGCCATCGAGCAGCGCGTCGGCGTGATGGCCGACGCGCTGTTCGCGCGGGAAGGCGACTGAACCGCGTAATGCTGCGGGGCGGCCCCAGGCCACAATCGCCGGTACTTGAAATTTGCTGGATTTTCGGGTACTGAATTGGGGCTCGCAACGATGGCGTCGTTGCACATGAGCGCATGTCTTGACCGCCCCTGATGCGGTGATTTCATTGTCCTGTACGCCCGGATGTTCGCCGGGTTCGTTGTCTCAGACCCGGTCCGTTTGGGAGAGCGAAATGCTGAATCCTCAGATCCGCCCTGAATTCTTTTGCCTTGAGAACGGCTCGAAGGCGCCGTTGCCTTTTTCTGCAACGGAGTACGAACGCCGTCTCGACGCCCTGCGCGCCATCATGGCGCGGCGCGATGTGCCGGCGGTGCTGCTGACCTCGATGCACAATGTGGCCTATTACACGGGCTTTCTGTACTGCGCCTTCGGGCGGCCCTATGGCTGCGTGGTGACGCAAGACCGCTGCGTGACGGTCTCGGCCAATATCGACGGCAGCCAGCCCTGGCGCCGGTCCCATTGCGAGAACGTCATCTACACCGACTGGCGGCGCAACAATTACTGGCGCGCGGTGGGAGATGTCGTCGGGTCCGGCGGTCGTCTCGGCATTGAGGCCGACCACCTGACGCTGACCGTGCGCGATACGCTTGCCACCATGCTGGATGAGCCCGAACTGGTCGACATCGCCGGCGACACGATGGCAGCGCGCATTCTGAAATCGCCCGAAGAAATCGCCCTGATCAGGGAAGGCGCGAGGGTGGCCGACATTGGCGGCGCTGCGGTCCACGCGGCGATTGCCGAGGGGGTGCGCGAGATCGATGTCGCCAGGGCCGGCCGCGACGCAATGGAAATCGAGATCGCCCGGGCCTTTCCCGACAGCGAGCTGCGCGACACCTGGGTCTGGTTCCAGTCGGGCCTGAACACCGATGGCGCCCACAATCCGGTGACCTGCCGCAAGCTGCAGCGCGGCGACATCCTCAGCCTCAACACGTTCCCGATGATTTCCGGCTACTACACGGCGCTTGAACGGACGTTGTTTCTGGGCGAGCCCGACGCGGCGTCGAAACGCGTCTGGGAGGCCAATGTGGCGGCCCACGAACTGGGTCTGTCGCTGATCCGCCCGGGCATCACCTGCGCCGCGATCTGCGACGAGCTGAACCGCTTCTTTGCCGAGCAAGACCTCTTGCAGCACCGCTCCTTCGGATACGGCCATTCCTTCGGTGTGCTGTCGCACTACTATGGCCGCGAGGCCGGACTGGAACTGCGCGAGGACATTGAAACGGTGCTGGAACCGGGTATGGTCGTCTCCATGGAGCCGATGTTGTGGGTGCCTGAAGGTGTGGCGGGCGCCGGCGGCTATCGCGAGCATGATATTCTGATCGTGGACCAGGATGGAGCCGAGAACATCACCGCTTTCCCCTTCGGGCCGGAGCACAACACGATCGCCTGATCCGGGCGCCGGCTGTCGCGGTTCCGTATCCGCCGGTATGGAGGGAGATGTCTGCCAGGTTCACTTCCTGCTGGTCGACAATTTCTCCCTCCTGTCGTTCTCATCTGCGCTCGAGCCCCTGCGCATCGCCAACAAGGTGCTGGGCAGGGGGAAGTTCGCCTATTGCTGCGCCTCGGTCGACGGCAAAGCCGTGACGGCAAGCAACGGACTGCCCATGCAGGCGGGCATCGCGCTGGCCGACATGAAGGCGTCGGACCTGATCGTCATCTGCAGCTCCGACGGTGTCGAGGCGCTCGACCTGCCGGACCATGTCGGCCCGGTCCTGCGCCGGCTGGAGCGGCACGGCGCCCAGCTCGCGGCGATCTGCACCGGCTCGTTCCTCTTGGCGAAACTGAAGCTTCTCAACGAGCGCGCCTGCACGGTCCACTGGGAATACGAGGACATCTTCGCCGAGCTCTTTCCGCGCGCCAACTTGAGCAAATCGGTGGTGGTCGAGGACCGGGGCCTGCTGACCTGCTCCGGCGGCACCGCGCCCATCGACATGATGATGCGTTTCGTCGCCCGCACCGCCGGCGACCATGTCGCGCGGATGGTCGCCGACATTGCCATCCACCACAATTTTCGCGGGAACACGGTGCATCAGCGCCTCGACCTGCGCAACCGGCTCAACACCACCGACCCCGTCGTGCTGCACAGCGTCGAGCTCATGGAAGCCAACATCGAGACCCCGCTGACGACGGCCGAGCTCACCCAGGCGCTCGGCCTCTCCGCCCGCCAGCTGCAGCGCCACTTCAAGCAGCATCTGGGCACGGGACCGGCGAAGTACTATCTCGGGCTGCGCCTCAGGGCGGCGCACGATCTCGTCACCAAGACCGCCATGCCACCGGCCGAAATCGCCACGGCCACCGGTTTCAACAGCCTGCAGCATTTCTCGGCCGTCTACAGAACCCACTACGGCGCCTCTCCC
>JAJFHL010000053.1 GCA_021775615.1 Hyphomicrobiales bacterium | reverse complement strand
AGGGCTTCGAGAAACCTGAACTGGTCCATCAGCACCTCAACGTATTTCGGTGCGTCCTTGACGTACATTTCAGCAACCACCTGCATGCGGGCGTCTTCCAGCTTGCGCATGTCCTCATCCGACCAGCGAATGATGATCATGCCCTTCTCCTCCAGTTCCTGGAGCACCCGTTGTTCGGCGGCCCTTTCCTTCATCCAGTATTTGTAGCTGGTTTCGTGGAGCGCTGCGTCGACAACCTGCTTCAGGTCGTCGGAGAGTTTTTTCCAGGCATCCAGGTTGGCGACCCAGTCATAGGTGGAACCCCCTGAATAGCTGGGCATGATCACATACTTGGTCACCTCGTGCAGGCCGAAACCATAGTTGACGGTCAGGGTCGTCCATTCCGCCGCATCCACGACACCGCGCTGCAGACCCTGATAGACCTCCGAGCCACCCATCGAGACGGGAGCTGCGCCGAGGATTTTGAAGCTGCGAGAGGCGACGCCCCCGGAGCGGATCTTCAGGCCTTTGAGATCTTCGACGCCGTTCAGCGGCACCTTGGACCAGATGTGCTCACCGGCCACCGGGGTAACGCCCATGTGATAGAGGTTATGGGGCTCTAGAGCCTCGCGATAGAATTTTGAGCCGCCGGCGTCATACCACATGGCCGCCTGCAGCGGATCTGCGTTCACGGGCCACTCATTGGAGCTTCTGAAGACCGGTTCCTTGCTGGCGTAGAGTTCGGTGTAGCTGTGCCACAGTTCGAACACGCCCTTGGCGACCGCGCCGCCGGCTTCGAGTTCGCCGGCCAGTACGCCGGAGCCGAAGACCTTGATTTTCATCTGCCCCTTGGACAGCTCTTCGACACGGTCGGCGAAGGCCTGGGCGAGGTCTTTGTATTCGGACGTGCTCGGTGCGGCGATGGTCTGCATGCGCCATTCGATGGTATCGGCGGTTGCCGGCGCGCTGCCGGGACCGAACGCGATGGCCATCAAGGCCGACACCACCGCCAGGGCGATTGAATTTCGTCTCATACAACAGTCCTCCGTCTAACTGTCCTCCGACTTGCGGAGGCACCCTCCCAAAGACGCCAACGTTCAGAAGTGCCCGCCCTTGTCGATGGGTGGCCCCGGCGGCATTCCGCGTCAGCTTGTTCAGCACCCAAACTATCGAGGCAATTAAGGTTTATGGCAAGAGCAGGTTGGGCAACCACATCACGATCTGCGGAAACAGCATGCACAAGATCAGGCCGAGAGCCTGCAACGCCACGAAGGGCGGCACCGAACGATACAAATCGAGCGTTGTGATTGAGGGCGGTGCAACCGACTTCAGGATGAAAAGATTGTAGCCGAAGGGCGGTGTCAGATAGGCCATTTCCAGATTGATGATCACCAGCGCCGCGTACCAGACCGGGTCAAAGCCCATGGACTCGATAATCGGGAGGAAAATCGGCACGGTCAGAAAAACGATGCCGACCGGATCCATCACCATGCCCAGCAGGAAAATGATGATCATCATGCCGCCAAGCACGGACCATTTGTCCAAGCCCGCCAGTTCGATCGAATCCCTGATGAACCGATCGCCATCGATCCCGGCATAGACAGAGACGAACAGAAGAGAACTGATGGCAATCCAAAGCACCATGGTTGACGACTGAAGCGTCTGATAACAGGCAGTGCTGAAGCTCGACCAGTCGAGGCGTCGGTTCGCCAACGCGACGATCAAAGCGCCGAGGGCGCCGACGGCGGCGGATTCCGTCGGACTGGCGATGCCGGCGAAAAGGGATCCCAAAACGCCCAAAACGAGAAAGGCCGCCGGGAGCGCAACCTTCAGGCTGGCGAATTTGTCCCGCCAGGTGATTTTCGCCCGTTCTTCGGCCGGTATGGGTGGGCCGAGGTCGCGGTTGAGCGCGCTGCGGATGCCCACATACGCAACGAACAGGGTCATCAGGAGCAGGCCCGGCATGGCCCCTGCCAGAAACACCTTGCCGACGGAAAGGTTGGCCATGGCGGAGAATATGATCGCCAGAAGGCTGGGTGGAATCAACTGACCCAGCGCACCGCCCGACAGGATCGTGCCCAACGCGATGTTCTTGTTGTAGCCGCGCTTCAGCATGGCCGGCAGGGCGATGGTGCCCATGGTCACAACGCCGACCGCGCTCACCCCGCTCATCGCTGCAATGAGGGCGGAGATCAGAACCGTGCCCATGGCGAGGCCGCCCGGCAGGGGGCCCATCCACTTGTACATGGCGTCGTAGAAGTCATCGGCAATGCCGGATCGGGCCAGCACGTTGGCCATAAACAAGAAGAATGGCACGGATATCAGCGTGTAGTTGAAGATCATGCCGGAGACCTTGCCTCCGATCAGATACCAGCTCTCCGGCCCCCAGAGAAAATAGGAGGTGATCAGTGAGACGCTGCCCAACGCGAAGGTCAACGGCACGCCCATGAAGACAAGGAACAGGAGGCCCACGAAGATCAGGGCCGTCGTGGTTTGGATGTCCATGTCAGTCGGGCCGCGTCAGGTTGTTCAGCTCTTTGTGCAGGATCGATACGCCCTGACAGATCATCAGCAGGGCGGCGAGGGGAATGCAGATGAAGGAAGGAAAGATGTAAGGGCTCCAGACCGAGAAGTGCCGCTCCGCGATGATGGTGGATTCATACGCCTTGATCGCGCCGTAGTAGAGCACCGTCCCGCAGTAGAAAAACAGGAAGATCAGCGCAAAGATCTTCATCGCCGATTGAACGCGCGGGGAAACGAAAGTGTAGGCGATTTCAACCCGGATATGCCCATCCTCCTTCAAGGTGTAGCCGGCGCCGAGCATGAACATGAAGCCGAACAGCAGCTGCGTTCCTTCCAAAGCCCATATTGTCGGTGCGGTGAAGAAGTAGCGCAGCACCACTTCCGTCACCATGATGACGATCATCGGCACGACCAGAAAGGACACGGCCCGGCCCAGCCTGTCGTTGAGGTGATCGATGAAGCGGGAAAAGGCGGCAAGCATAATCACGCGGAAGCAGTCCCGGCCAACGCCGGCGACGGATACCCCTTGACGCTGATCCGGTGCATGAGGCGGGTGTTGTCGGCGTCGCGGGCTTCATCAATCACCGCCGCGGCATGCATGGTGAGAATGGTGTCCCAGATGAACAACTCGTCAACGGCATAGGCATGGGTGACGGTGTAGTCCGGTCTGGTGCAATGGGCTTTCAGCTCCGACAAGAGATCCAGCGCCTCATCATCGGGCATGCCGACAATTCCGCGCGAGCTGGCCGCCACAGCATAAAGGCATTTTTCACCGGTTACCGGGTGGCTTTGCACCAAGGGGTGGGTGACTTCTGACACGTTCTTCAGCTGGCTGCCCTGCAATGCTCCCGCCGCGTGTTCGGTGTCCTGGTCCCGGTTCCCATAACTATGACGCACGACAAGGTTGTCGCAGCGCTGCCGCAAGGCTTCGGAAAGCCCGCGATAGGCCAACCCCATGTCGCACAGAAGGGTCTCGCCGCCGGTTCGCGGCACTTCACGCGCATAGAGCATGGTCGCGCTGGCAGGCTCGGCTTCATAGGAATTGTCGGTATGCCAGAAGGCGGCACCGTTATGGCCGTTCGGTCTGGATCGGTCTTCAACGATGTTGGTCAGGACCAGGATCTCCGGGTGACCCGGCAGACGCAGGTGTTCCAGCACATGCGGTTGCGGGCGGCCAAATATTTGTGAGAAACGGACGAAGTCTTCCGGTTTGAGGGCCTGGTCCGCGAACCGCAACGTCCGATGATTTGGCAAAGCCCGGCGCAGCGTCTCAAGATCCGCAGCGGTCACCGTGCCTGAAAGGTCAAGTCCGACCACCAAGGCGCCAAACTTTTCATCCTGTGATGGTCTGAACTCCACCGGCATCGAACCCTCCCCTGAAAGCGAACCGGACGTGCGGCCGGTGGCGCTGAACTTGCCTTGCCCGCAGGCTGCCAATATGTTGCAACAATACGCATTGGAGATGAAGGTTAATTTCGAATTCGGCCCGCAGTGAATTACCCTGACGCCGGGGCGGCGCCGGCCCCGCAAGTCCCCAAAAAAGGACCAACGCTCCATGCGAACCAATCCCGTAAAGACGAAACTTGCCGCCGGCGAACTGGTTTTCGGCACGATGATATTCGAGTTCCTGAGCCCGGGCCTGCCGCGCATTCTGGCCAATTCCGGGGCCGACTTCGTCTTTTACGACCTTGAGCACAGTGGTTTTACCGTCGAGGACATGAAGACCCAGTTTGCGCTTTGCGCCGGCGCCGGGGTGATCCCGTTCGCGCGGCCGCCGGGCAAGGACTACCAGTTTACGGCACGCCTATTGGACGTGGGCGCGTTCGGGCTGTTGTATCAGATGGTCGAGAGCGCTGAAGAAGCCCGCGAGCTGGTGCGCTGGACGCGATACCCTCCGCGAGGCATTCGCGGCGCCATATTCGGCGGCGCTCATGACGACTACGCCGGCGGCGACATGGCCGAAAAAGCCAACGCGGCCATGGAACGCACCTTCACCACGGTGTTGATAGAAACCGCGGCGGGACTTGAAAACATCGACGAGATAATGGCTGTGGACGGGATTGACGCGGCCCATCTGGGGCATGCGGACATGTCGCTTTCCTTGGGGATACCCGGCCAGTTTGATCACCCCGATCTGCAGCGCGCCGTCGACAGGATCGTCGAAACATCGAACAAGCACGGCAAGGTCGCCGCGACCCTGGCGCCGACACCGGAATGGGGTCATGATTTCATCGATCGCGGCTATCGCATGCTGTCTTACAGCTATGACATCGGCCTGATGACTGATAGCCTGACCGCCGGCATAAATGCGTTGAGGGGCAGATAGAACAAGGCATCCGGAAACAGGAACGAGCACCATGGTGACTTCAGAACAGATCAAGGAATATGCAGATAAAGGATGGGCGGTCCTGCCGTCGCTGCTGGATAAAACCGAGGTTTCCGTGCTGAATGACGCTCTGGACGCGCTAAGTCATCATGAGGGGCCGGAAGTGGCGAAGGATGGCAGCGGCGCGGCGCATGTGGTCTATGGCATGCACCTGCTTGACGACAGGATGGCGATGCTGGCGCGCCATCCCGCCCTGGTGGCAGCGGTCGAAAAGATTCTGGGCAAACAGTTCTTTGTTCACCAAAGCCGCGTCAACATCAAACAGACCGATGGCTCTGTCGTTAAGTGGCACCAGGACTTCGGCACCTACCACCGGGTGGATGGTCTGCCGAAACCCGACGGCATCATGATCGGTGTGTTCCTCGACGATATCGATCCGTGCAATGCGCCGGTGCTTGGTATGCCGGGGTCGCACAAAAACGGCATTGTCTCGGAAGCGGCGCTCGATTCCACCTCGGAAGATTTCGAAACCGTGTCGAAGTACCGCTATGACATCACGCCGGAAACGTTGTCCAACCTGGCGCACGAACATGGCATCGAAGCCATTATGGGGCCGGCCGGGTCCGTTCTGTTCATGGACATGACCGTGGTTCACGGGTCCTCGATAAACATCACGCCGTTGCGCCGTGTGATCCTCTATCTCAATGTTTCAACCGTGGACAATCGGGGCGAGACCTTCGAACGGCCGGAATACTACGCGGCCCGAGACTTCTCACCGATCGAGGCCGCAGGAGAAAACTGCTTGCGCGATTTTGCGGCTGCGGCCAACTAGATCGTTTCACGTTCACACGGAAACGTTTGATGGCGCCAAATCGGTTCGTCCGGTAAGGCGCGGTGCGCAGCGCGATGTGGTGCATCGGGCAAGCGCCGCAACGTGGCTGGAGGACCGATTTGGCCCACCGAAGGCCGGGGTTTCGCGCCTTCTGGACTGCGTTACGGCCCCCTTGTGGACGGCAAGCCCACGGCGGGAACCGTGCCTCGCCAGTAGACGCGAAATCTCGGTCAAAGCGATTCCGTGTGAACGTGAAACGATCTAGATGTGAGCTTTCAGTAGGTTGTCCATTCGAACCGAACGCCTCTGGTGATTGGTGCAAACCTTTTACCGCAGGAGCGCAGCCGGATGAACCTCCACAAGAATGCACGAACCACTCCTCATATTCGAGCCGTGATTGTTGAACTGCGTGATGATGGCGTCCCGGTTAACGCCATTGCCGACCGCTTCGCGATCTCCACCCGTGCCAGAGTATCAAAACCAATCCTGCGTTCGAGCGCGCTGAGCCGATGACGACTGCAGGGGCACCGGCGCGAAGTGATCGGCAATACCGGCGCGAATGTCGGGAGTTGGAGGCGAAACGTAAATCGTGCCCCGAGCATCGATGCCGGGTTGGCTGGCTCACCTCCGATATTTCAAGTGTCGTCGGCTATGTCGCCTCCGCCACAAGGATCTCAGACGGCACCGTGGCGCTGACGACAACTTCTCTGTGCACAATCCGCCATTGGGTATGAGGAACGATGTCCGCGAGTACAAGTGGGCGGCAACCGCCGACCAGTGATGGTTTCATGCTGTGGGCCAAGGTCCACAATTTACTCGTTGCCGAAGAGAAAAGGCCAGTTCCCTTCGTCAAACCCGCGGTGCACAAAAGCCCGCCCTTCTGCGCTACTGCATGCGCCCCCGCAAGCGCTTCAACAATCTCTTCATTGCTGAGCAGATCGAACACGTAGGTGCTTACTATCCTGCCGAATGGCCGTCCATAAGACGAGTAATCAAAACCGCCGCTGCTGAGACGAACCTCAGATCGCTCAGCCCAGGGCTTAAGTCGATCTTTCGCCAGTTTCACCATGGTTTCACTGATGTCTTCCCCCACATAGCGGGCAGAAGCGGGCAAGTGATCAGATAGAAGGCGGGCTGCCAGCCTGCCTGTTCCACAGCCAATCTCAAGAACGGATTGGGCGCCTGAAAATCGACCATTCCGGATCAATGCGTCAAGCGCCGCATTCTCGTAGAAACCCTGGCGGTCCTGTTTTGCGCCAAAGCGATCATAGAAACGGCGCGCATCTTCTCTGCTGAATTCGGCTGTCATCGGCTCGGCTTGTACCTGGGCTTGTTACCCGAGTATTTTTGCGCGTGCGCAAGCATAGCCGATCGCAATGTCGTGTCATGACACATTATCTCCAAGCCGAGATAACCATGAACAGGCCCAAAGTCGAGTGCTTGCCGCATATGCACCGGGCCGGCTCAAATTTCACTTCAAACACCGCCGCCACCGAGATTATCGTTCCCGACTCTCCTCAAAAATTGTTATAGGACGGGTTCTGCACATCCCGTAACGCCGAGCATCGGGCGACATGCATCTTTCCCTGTTCGACATCACCGCGATCCTGCTCGGCCTGTCGGCCGTGTTCGGCTATCTCAATCACAAGTACCTGCATTTGCCGCACACCATCGGCCTGGTGGTGATCGCGCTGGCGGCCTCTATGGCCATCGTCATCTACGACGCGCTGGTGGAGACCTCGCAGGTTGCCGAGAACGTCACCAGCGCCCTGAAGGAGATCGACTTTCATGCCGCGCTGATGGAAGGCATGCTGAGCGTGCTTCTGTTTGCCGGCGCCGTGCATGTGGACTTCTCCGAGCTGGCCGAGCGCAAATGGGCCATCGGGCTGATGGCCAGCGTCGGTGTCATCACCTCGACCTTCGTGATCGGTACGGTGATGTGGTACGTGATGCACTTCTTCGGCATCCCCATCCCCTTCATCTGGGCACTGGTGTTTGGGTCGCTGATTTCGCCGACCGATCCGGTGGCGGTGCTGGGAATTCTCAAGACCGTACGCATCCCGCGCCTGCTGCAGGCAAAGATCGCCGGCGAATCCCTGTTCAACGACGGCGTTGGCGTCGTCGTCTTCACCATCATCGTGGCGCTTGCAGTGGCCGGTCCGAGCGGTGAGCTCGACGCCGTCGATGCGGTGACGCTGTTCGCGCTTGAGGCGGTGGGCGGTGCGGTGCTCGGCATCGTCGCGGGCGTCATCGCCTACTGGGCCATGCGGGTCATCGACGAGCATAACCTGGAAGTGCTGATCACCCTGGCGCTGGTGTTCTGCTCCTATGCGCTGGCGCTGCACCTGCATATTTCGGGGCCCATCGCGGTGGTGGTCGCGGGACTCTTCATCGGCAATCACGGCGCCAAGTTCGCCATGAGCGAGAACACCCGCGAGCACGTCTTCCAGTTCTGGGAACTGCTCGACGAGATCCTCAACTCGGTGCTGTTCCTGCTGATCGGTCTCGAGGTGCTGGTGATCGGCCTGTCCACCGAATTCATCGGCATCGCCCTGGTCGCCATACCGGTGGTGCTGGCGTCACGCTGGATTTCAGTGGCGATTCCGATCAGCCTCTTGGCGGTGCGTGAGACGTTTTCGCGCGGCGCCATCATCATGCTGACCTGGGGCGGCCTGCGCGGCGGCATTTCCGTCGCCCTGGCGCTGTCGCTGCCGGCGTCCGAATTCAAGGCGCCGATCCTGGCGGCGACCTATGCGGTCGTGGTGTTTTCCATCATCGTGCAGGGGCTGACCATGAAGCCGCTGGTCGGCAAGATTGTCGAGCGCGGGTTTTGGGACGCCGAGGAAAAAGAAGAAAAGGTCTAAACCGCGGCTATTCGGCGGCCGCGCGCAACGGCGCCCAGATGTAAGCCGGCGGGTCGAGTTCCCGACCGGTTTGCGAGGTTTCCTCATCGGGTAGAATGTCGGTGTTCGGCCACAGGCCGCTCTCCAGACCATCGGCGTAGCCCTGCGGCAGCCCGGCCTCGCGCATCTTGCCGGCCGCGGCGGCGTGGTCGTAGTCGAGGGCGTGAAACGTGAACGCGATGCCGTTTCCTGCAGGGGCGATGACCGAGAACCAGACGCGGGCTGTCGCATCATTGGCGGGCAGGCCGAGGGCGCCGGAATTGTGCCAGATGCGATCATCGAACACCCGCGTGAACGGAAGCCCGGAATGGCCGGCAATGATGCAATCGGCC
>JAJFHL010000052.1 GCA_021775615.1 Hyphomicrobiales bacterium | reverse complement strand
ACGACCGTGTTTTCCAGAGCAAGGCCGGACGTAATGAGCAGATAGAGGGTCAGACCCGTACCGATAATCGCAAACCCGAGAAGCGTCGAACCTATGATTGTGATGATTAAAGGTCGTGTGGGCGACATCTTGGTCCTTGCCTGTGGGAAGTGATGGAGAGTTGCATCTGGCCTTGCCGCGGGCATGTTGCACGCAAGGCGGGCGTTACTGTGGGTCCAACCACGTCTCCGGGCCGCCGGTCTCGGGTCTGAAATAGACGATCATCCGGCCATCCTGTGTCGCTGTGGCACCTGGTTGCCAGGGCGCAACACCGTGCAGTGCGAGCCGGTGGACCAGATAGGCTTCGCCCGGCCCGGCGGCAACTTCCACTCTTGCGCAGTGATCGAATATCCGACGCCGCAGGGCCTGGTAGGCTTCCGTCACATCGAGGTTCGCCCGGCTTTCCGGTGGAACATTCTCGAACACCTCGCGGAAGGTGCTTCGGGTGGTTTCATGCGAGCCCTCCCAGACCACCAGAGGCGACGCCCCCTCGCCCGCCTCGACCATGGGGATTCCGAGAATGAACCCATGGTGTTCGCGCACGAAGCGCCGCCGCTCGGGCCCTTCGCGCAGCAGCCCGTCGAGATGGGCGGCATCGCGATGGCGGCGATAACGGAAGGCGGCCTCCGTTTCTTCCGGCATGGGTTTGGGGTAGCCGGGGTAGCAGACGGAAACCTGGGCGCGGTCCCAGGTGAAGCCGTGAAGAGCGAGTTCGTCGCGGATAAACTCGGCGGCCGTGCCGGCGATCGGCGGGCCGCCTTCGATTGCTCCGGCGCCGTCATTGGGCAACACGTTGACGCCGGCAAACCAGGTGCCGCCACATCTGAGCCACTGCGTGTTTGCCGGATCGGTGACGGTGTCGCGGGCCGCGGGGAGTGTTTGCTCCACCCATTCGGCGAGCACCGGGTCGAACGGGAAACGGCACCAGCCGTTTTCCAGGAAGGAACGGATCGGCGATCCGGGTGCAGGTTCAGATGGTGTCGCGCAGCCCATCGAGAATCAGATCCGATATGTGAAGGCGGTCGGTATCGTCGAGCGCCAGCCGGGAGCGTGCCAGCACGGCTTCGCTGCGCAGCACGAGCCCGTCATCCAGGATGCGCAGGTGGTTGGCACGCAGAGTGTCTCCGGTGGAGGTGATGTCGACGATGATTTCCGCCGCGCCGGCAGCCGGCGCGCCCTCGGTCGCGCCGAGGCTTTCCACGATGCGGTAGCCGCGCACGCCGCAATCGGCGAAGAAGCCGCGCGTGACGTTGACGTATTTGGTGGCGACCCGCAGCCTGCGCTGATGCGTTTCATAGAAGTGCATGCTGACTTCGTCGAGATCACTCATTGTCGACACGTCGATCCAGCATTCGGGCACCGCGCACACCACGTCGGCCCCGCCGAAGCCGAGCCTGGCCGATATTTCCGCCCGCTCCTGCAGGTCGGGAATGTGCTCACGCAGCAGGTCCTCACCTGTAATCCCCATATCGATACTGCCTTCGCGCAGGCGATAGGCGATTTCGGTTGCCGAAAGAAACGTGACTTCCACATCGTTCATACCGGCAATAATGCCTCTGTACCCCCGGTCGTCGCCAAGCTTGGAGATCGGCATGCCGGCGGCGGAGAACAGCTCGATCGCGTCCTCCATGAGGCGGCCCTTGCTGGGCAGGGCGAGCGAGAACGGCGCGCGCATCAGTAGTCTCCGTTGACGGCGGCGAGCAGCCGTTCGGTGTGGATGGCACAGCCCACCGCCGGGGTCGGGCGATCGGCGCCGATGTCTGACAGGAGTGTGTCGTATCGGCCGCCGCCGGCAATCGGCATCGGACCGGCCGGGGTGTCGTATTCAATCTGAAATACGAAGCCTGTGTAGTACTCCAGATTGCGTCCGAACTCGGACAGAAAGCGGCAGGAATCGACCGCGATGCCGCTGTCCTGCATCAAGGTTATGCGCCGGGCGAAGGCGGCGAGAGACGTGCTGAGATCAAGCTCGGCGGCGACGATCAGGTTCATGATCCGGTGCAGTGCGTCGCGTGGCCGGCCGGTGACGGAAATGTAGTCCTGGATCAGGCGCGCAGTTTGCTGTGGCAGGGGTGGCGCGGAACGGTCCGCCGCCTTCTCGCAAATGCGTTCGGCGATGTCCTGGACGCTGCGGCCACCTACCAGGGGGATCGCGCGCAACGTCAAAAGCTGGTCGAGCGTGGCGGCGGTTTCATCAACCCGGTCAGACAATGCACCGCCCATGAAGTCCAGTTCGCGGTCGACCCTTGCGGCGGGATCTTCGCTGAGACGCGCGAGCGTCTCGTGAAACGCCTGCGGCCGCCAGAAATCGTGCCTCAGGCGCTTGCGCCAACGTTCCGGCATATCAATCCCGTCGAGCAGGCGGTTGAACAATCCAAGATCGCCGATCTTGACCTGAAACCCGTCAAGCCCGGCGCGCCGCACCGCCTCTACGGCAAGGGAAATGACTTCGGCCTCGGCGGTTTCGGAGTCTTCCGCGCCAAAATACTCGATGCCGATTTGGTCGAATTCCCGTGGCCGCAACTCATCATGGCCGCCCGGCTGAAACCGGAATGCCGGTCCACTGTAGGAATAGCGCACGGTACCTGGTCCGGTTTGCCCGTGTTCGACGTGGTATCGGCAGGTCGGGACCGTCAGATCCGGGCGCAGGCAGAGTTCGGCGCCTGCCGGATCGGTGAAAACATAGGTTCGGGTCCGAATGTCTTCGCCGGACCTGTCGAGGAATATGTCGGCGGGCTGCAGAATTTCAGGCTCGATGTATTCATAGCCCGAGTCCGCGAAGAGACCGAGAATAGTGTCTGCCTGGGCATCGAGAGCGGCCCGTAGATCAGTTGCCTTGCCTGACATGCCTGAGCGCTCAGTTCCCGTGGCTGGCGAGGACTTGCCTGACTGCAGCGACGAGTTCGCCCTCGGCGACCGAAATTTGGGCCGGCCGGCCGCTTCGCCATTCCGCATTGTCTTCGATCTCCCCCGACAAACGTGTACCTTCAACGAGGTCCTTAATAGTGATCTCGCCACGGGCGCGTTCGTCCTCGCCCTGGATGACGACCACCGGTGCCCCGCGGCGATCGGCATACTTCATCTGAGCGCGCATGCCGCTGGTTCCCAGATACATTTCCGCGCGTATTCCGGCACTGCGCAGGTCGAAGGCCATTTTCTGATAGTCCGGCAACCTGTCCGGATCCATCACCAGGACGACAACCGGAGCCGCCACGGCATTCATCTGAATTTTGCCGAGTTCGTTTAAGGCGGAGTACAATCTTGAGATACCGACGGAGAATCCGGTTGCGGGCACCTCGATCCCCTTGAAGCGCTGCACGAGCCCGTCGTAGCGACCGCCACCGCCAACCGAGCCGAAGCGTGCGGTTTCGCCTTCCTCGTCGGTTGTTTCGAAGGTGAGCTCGGCCTCGTAGACGGGGCCTGTGTAATAACCGAGGCCGCGCACGACGCTTGGGTCGAGCAGAATGCGGTCGGAGGCGTAGCCGGCCGCGGCAAACAGGCTCGCCATGGTTTGCAGTTCCTCGACACCCTGCTGGCCGATTGAACTGTCGCCAACCAGCGCACCGAGGCGTGAAAGGACTTCCGCGGGATCATCTGAAGCCGTGGCGACAAACTCCATTACCGGCGAGATCTGGTCAGGCGATAGACCGGCGCCCTTGGTATAGTCGCCGGAGTCATCCTTGCGGCCCTCGCCAAGAAGGAGCCGCACGGCATCCGGGCCCAAGCGGTCGAGCTTGTCGATTGCCCGCAGGACGGTCATGCGTTGAGAATCGAATGCGGGATCGCCGGGCGCAATGCCGATGCGCTCAAGGACGCCATCGAGCACCTTGCGGTTGTTGACCCGAATCACATAGGCGCCGCGTGGAATGCCAAGGCGCTCCATGCAGTCGGCCGCCATCATGCAGATTTCCGCATCGGCGGCCACGGATGCCGTGCCGACCGTATCTGCGTCGAACTGGGTGAACTGCCGGTATCGGCCGGGGCCGGGCTTCTCGTTGCGCCAGACGGGACCCATCTGATAGCGCCTGAACGGTTTCGGCAACCCGTCATAGTGTTCGGCAACATAGCGCGCCAGCGGCGCGGTCAGGTCATATCTGAGCGACAGCCATTGATCGTCATCATCCTGGAATGAGAAAACCCCTTCATTCGGCCGGTCCTGGTCAGGCAGGAACTTGCCCAGCGCGTCGGTATATTCAAAGGCCGGGGTTTCGAGGGGCTCAAATCCGTAGAGCTCATAAACCGACTGGATGGCGGACAGCATTGCGGCGCTGGCGCGGACCTCGTCCGCCCCTACATCGCGCATACCTTTCGGCAACCTGGCTTTCGGCCGGTGCGGCTTGTTCGACTTGCCCATGATGGCTCCGGAGACTCTCAGGTGACGGCGGTGTTCTAGAGCAAAATCACCATCACTTGAAGCTTTAGATGCGGAGCGCCGCGACAGGCCGGCACGGAGGTGAAGCGGTCCAGAGCGCTTCACGTCGTTTGATGGCGCCAAATCGGTTCGTCCGGTAAGGCGCGGTGCGCCGCGCGATGTGGTGCATCGGGCAAGCGCCGCAACGTGGCTGGAGGGTCGATTTGGCCCACCGAAGTCCCGGTCAAAGCGATTCCGTGTGAACGTGAAGCGATCTAGTCGAACAGGGCGTCGATATCGTCCTGGCTGGCAGTGTTGTCTTCTTCGGGAAGTGCCGGGCCGTTGAGAAGCGCGGCGTCGCCTTCCGGCTTCTCCATTTCGATGGGAGCCACCCCGTCAAAGCTTTCGATTCCGCCCCAGATTTCCATCATGTGGCTGACCCGCTCCTCGATGAACTTCAGCGTATCGATGACCTTGGTGATGCGCTGCCCGGTGATGTCCTGGAAGTTGCAGGACTCGAATATCTTGATCACCTGATCCTGGATGTCGGAGGCCATCTCGTTTTCCGAACCGGTCAGGGCAGCGGCAAGATTCGCAGAATTGGTGTCAATCTGCTCCGCCGCGGCGAGAATCACCTCGGTCGCGGATTCGGTGTGTGCGACGACCGCATCAAGCTGGTTGCTGACGGTGGAGAGCTGTTCCTCGCCAAACCCCGTGTGATGCAGCGTGGCGATGTCTTTCTTGGTTTCGGCGATGGCGCGGTAAATCTCATCCAGTTCAGACTTGATTTTCTGCGCCTGTTCCATCTCTGAGCGATAGCGGTCGAGGAGTTCTGTGGAGATTTCCTGTTGTGGCGCAATGCGATCACGCAGTTCGGTGATTGTCCGCATCAGCTCGTGGTGCCTGATGCTCTCGATGTCGTCTGGATCCGAAGTCTGCGTGTTGACGACGCCGATCTGTTCAATCCGAAATGCTTTTCTCTGTGATGCCGCCATGTCCGTTCCCGCTAAACTCAGGTGAGTTCCCAAATGCTTTGTATGGAAATCAAAATTAGAATGAATTTGCTAAGAATGTGTTCACTTGAACGCGGCTGAAAAAGGCGGTGTTCTCAAGCGCTTAGTCGAGCTCCTTGGTCCTCAGAAAGGCGATGGCGTCGTTGTTCTGAGCCTTGTAATTGAGCTCCCAGGCGTCTCCCGCCATGTACACCGGATCGCCGACGCGGTCGGTCATGACCTTGGACGCATTTGAGCTGATGAAGGCCTGCAGGGCTTTGGGATCTTCAGAGCCGATCCAGCGGGCCGTGGAATAGGGAACGCCCTCGAACGCAAGATCGACCTTGTATTCGTTGCGGGCGCGGTCGGCGACCACGTCGAGCTGCAACTGGCCGATTACGCCAATGACCCACTGCGAACCGACATCGGGTTTAAAGATCTGAACCAGGCCTTCTTCCGAAAGATCCTGGAGTGCCTGGCGCAACTGTTTGACCCGGGTCGTGTCGACAAGCCGCACGCGACGCAGGATTTCCGGCGCAAAAACGGGCAGTCCGGTAAAACGCACGTCTTCCCCTTCGGTGAAGGTGTCGCCAACGCGGATGGTGCCGTGGTTGGGTATGCCGATAACATCGCCGGCGGCGGCCTCTTCGGCGATTTCGCGGTCCTGCGCCAGGAAGATGACAGGGCTGTGGACCATAAGGTCCTTGCCGGTTCTGACCTGGCGCAATTTCATGCCGCGCTTGAAGGTGCCCGAACAGATCCGCATGAAGGCGATCCGGTCCCGGTGGTTCTTGTCCATGTTGGCCTGGACCTTGAAGATGAAACCGGTCACCGCCTTTTCGTCCGGGTCCACCACTCGGGTGGTGGTGGGGGTCGGGCGCGGTCCGGGGGCATTCTGGCCGATGAACTGAAGCAGTGTCTCGACACCGTAGTTTCTCAGAGCTGAGCCGAAGATCACCGGTGACTGTCGTCCGTCGAGGTAGGCCTCGGCGTCGAACGGGTCATATGCGGCCTGGGCGAGTTCGATGGATTCGCGCGCCTGCTCCAACGCCTCGGGACGGGTGTATTCCGCGATCTGGGGGTCGTCCGGGCCCGAGCAGGCGATTGTCTTGTTGTACCCCGCACCGGCTTTCTCATCCGATGTCATGAAAGCGTTGGTTCGCAGATCATAACAGCCGGCGAACAGCCCACCCATACCGACCGGCCAGACCATGGGCGAGAGATCGAGTTGCAACTCATCCTGAATCTGGTCGAGCAACTCGAATGCGTCTCGCGACTCGCGGTCCACCTTGTTGATGAAGGTGATGATCGGCATATCGCGCAGGCGGCAGACCTCGAACAGCTTGCGGGTCTGGCTTTCGATGCCTTTTGCCGCATCAATCACCATGATCACGGAGTCCACCGCGGTCAGCGTGCGGTAGGTGTCTTCGGAAAAATCTTCGTGGCCCGGCGTGTCGAGAAGATTGAAGAGCAGCCCGTCGCGCTCGAAGGTCATCACCGAACTGGTGACCGAGATGCCCCTTTCCTGTTCGATCTTCATCCAGTCGGAGCGTGCCCGACGCGCTTCGCCGCGGGCTTTTACCTCGCCGGATAAGTGAATGGCGCCACCGGCGAGAAGCAGCTTCTCGGTCAGCGTGGTCTTGCCGGCATCAGGGTGCGAAATAATCGCAAATGTGCGGCGGCTGTGCTTGGTTGCCTGCATGGCGGTGGGTCCGGCTGTGAGTACAGAATGCCGGCCGGGCATCATGCGCAGGGCCGTGCGTCTGGGTTGGGCGATGTTCTATAGAAGATGCCGGCCAATGCAAGCGCGAGGGTTTCGGGCGCGGGGTGTGTGCCGCGCCCGGGTCCGTTAGTGCTGTACCTTCAAGATGCTGTTGACGCCATCGAACATGGGTTCGAGCTCGACACCCAGAGCGTCACCGAATTTCGACACCATGATGTAGGTGGTGATGACAAACGTCGCTTCTACGATCTGCGGTTCGGTCCAATTGGCATGCAACCGGTCCCACAGGTCTTTCGAAATGCGGTTTGCGTCGGCGCCGATCTGGACGGTGAGATCGAGAAGCGCCTTCTCGCCCTCGGTGAACTGGTCGGAGGTCTTGTAATTGTCGCCTTCCAGGGCCGCGATCTTGGCTTCGTCCATGCCCAGCATCATCGACAGGCGTTCATGTTGGATGACGCAATACTGACAGTCATTGCGTTGTGTGGCCTTGAGGATCAGGAGTTCTTTGGTCAGCCAGTCGAGTTCGCCATCCTTCAGGATGGCCATGATCACCTCAGTGAATGCGTTGCCGTATTCGGGATGATGGCCCAACACTTTGAAGATGTTCAAAAGTGCCTGAAACCGTTCTTCGGCCTTGTCATAAAAGGCAAGCGTCTCCGTGCTTGCCTGTTCGCGCTCTACGTAAGAAACCGACATGGTCTTCCTCCCTTGTTTTGACCGATCGTTCCAAATACGGCAAAAAAATTAGCCGGCCCCCACCATAGTCTTTGCCTGGGCCAGGATGGACGTCATGACCCCCGCTTCCGGTTTTGATCTCATGAGGACGCGCAGCCCGATGAACAGCCCCAGCAGCGCTCTTCCCACGTGTACCGCGTCGATGGTGGGATCAATCTCGCCTGCAGCCTGGCCGTCCTCGACATTGCGCCGGAAAAACAGCTCCACTTCGTTGAAACTAGCGCGCACGATATTGTCGATCTCGGCATCGTGCGGTGACAGTTCCAGCGAAGTGTTGACCAGCAGGCAGCCGCGCCGGTCCGTGCCGTCTCCCGCGGTGGCGATAGCATCTTCGAAGGCGGTGATAATCGCAATCCGTGGGGCACTGGAAGCCCGTACACTTCGCAGGTATTCGGCGCGGTGGCGCTGATCGTAATGGGTCAGCGCCCGAATGAAGAGAGTGCGCTTGTCATTGAATGCGGCATACATGCTGCCGCGGTTGATCCCGGTCGCCTTGACCAGATCGCTCATGGACGTGGCTTCGTAGCCGCGTGCCCAGAAGGCTTCCATGGCGCGGGTCAGCACCTCTTCTTCGTTATATGTCTTTTCCCAGGGCATCGGCGTGCTTTCCAGACGTGGTGCATTACATGTTTGGAACGATCGGTCAAATCAACTTCCGGTGTTGTAAACGGTTCATGCGATGAGAAACCGGCAGCGGTGAAGCCGCCTCGGGTTGCCGGTGGCAGAGTACGAACCGCAACACAGACGGGTTGGCGTTTGGCTCATTTGCCGCATAAGATACCGGCGGCAACAATTTGAGCGGTTTTGGGTCATGCGGGCAACACCTCAGTTGTGGCGGGGCGCTGTTTTGATGATTGCACTGGTGTGCTGTGTCACCGGGGCTTCGGGGGAAGGCGCGGATCCGCCGGCGAATGTCAATCGGGTCTACCTGGAGGGACGAATCGGGTTCCCCCTGCCCGATCCGGTCTCCATGGAGGTCTCCAACACCGCGGGACCGATACAGAGCGGTGACCAGGAACATTTCTATCAAACGGCTTTTGTTCTGGCATTCATGGCCGGCTACTACGTGACCGAGAACCTCCGCCTCGAGCTCGAGTTTTCCCATGCGCGCCTGTCGCAACCGGATATCGATTTCGTCTCCGGCTTTCCCGGCAATCCGTTTGCGGGCGGAGAGCAGGAAGGCGTTGGATATGTCCGCAGTTACGGTCTCAGCACGAACGTCCTCTATGACCTGCCGTTCACCGTCTTCGGCGCCGTGCCGTTTGTCGGTGTCGGAGGCGGGTTCTCGATCCTCCATGTCGAAAGTCTCGGTGTGAAGGCCGGCGTCTTCCGGATGACCGACAACGAGCTGGTTTACATGGGCTGCCTCCTGGCGGGCCTGCATTACCGTGTCAGGGACAATCTGGATTTCACGATCCGCTACACCGGCGTCATCTCCTCGTCCGGCGAGTTCAACGACCTGTCGAACGGGGAGCGCATTACGTCGAGTTTCGATGCCGAATTCAATCACGGTTTTTCGTTCGGATTTCGCATTTTCATTGATTGAGCGGATGCGGTTCTGGTCTGCTATGCATCGCTGTCGCGGTGGGCTGGAAGCAACATCCATTCTTCAATCGGATCTCCGGCGGTGCCGATGGAATAGGCATGCCCGAGGGAGGGTTTGTATTCGGCCAGCCTGACCGCGAGCGTCAGTTCCCGGCAATCGGGATTTGGGCAGGAGGCCGCCGAGAACACCAGCGCTGTTTCACCGGCTTTCGTTTCGGCGACCGAAAGATGCCTGTAGCCGGAGTGGTAGTGCTCTGCCGTCAGCGTGACAACCTTGCGGCAGTGTCCACAGGTCCAGTCAAACGGGGGGGTGCGCAGATGAATGCCGGGCATATTGGAAAGGTCTACGACCCGGTAAGGTCGATCTGCACCTTCTGCCCGTTGGCAATGGTTACGCGCTCATACATCGCAACCCCGGTGCGGTTCTCCACCAGCTGTGCATAGACGAAATACTCGCCGGGCGGGACGCCGGAAAACGTGTATCTGCCATTCTGATCGGCCTTTGAGCGCCGCTGGTCGCGTTTGAACTGGGGGTTCACGTTGTCAATCGTGGTGGGCGTGTAGTACGCCTTGCTGGTGCCGAACAGGTGGCCCATGTATTCGGTGGAATAGGGTGTCACCGGAACCAGCTGGACGCTTGCCCCCGCGCCGGTAAACAGGTTGGCCTGATAGGTGCGGCCGGAGATGCTCCCGGTTCCCAGACCGTTGATATACTGCGCCGCGGCCGGGTCGTACGGCGTCGTCATGGAGTAAATGCCATTGAATGGTTTGGAACCCGAACCGCAGCCAGCCAGCAGAAGCAGGCTGGTGCAAATCACAATCAAGTTCGCCTTGCGCATGTCTTGCTTTCCGCACTCGCCTGGAAGAGTTCCATTCTGACCTACAACGGTTCCGCCACCGATAGCAAGTCGCAGTGCCTCAGAACCCGTGGGCCGCTTGTCCTGAAGTGGTCAATGTCGCGTTTTTAACGGTTTCCCACTCGGGGCCCCCTCACCTATGCTTCCGGTCGCAGTCAAATCAGGAGGACGACCAAAGTGACCAGAACAGCAGATATCATCGTCATCGGAGGGGGCATGGCGGGCATCGGCGCGGGAGCAAGACTGTCCGCGACCTCCGATGTGATCGTTCTGGAGCGGGAAAGCCAGCCCGGCTACCACAGCACGGGGCGGTCGGCGGCGATGTTCATCGAAAACTACGGCGGTCCGGTGATCCGCCAGCTTACCAAGGCGAGCCGCAAGTCTCTTGAAGAGCGCAATGAATTCTGGCCTGACCCGGTTCTGGGGCCGCGCGGCGTCCTCTACATGGCGCAACCCGGCGAGGAAGATGCGCTCGATGAACTTATTGCCGGATCGGATGGTAGCATCGGGCATGTGACCGTGGCCGAGGCCTGCGAAAAGGTGCCGCTGCTCAAGCCGGAGGCACTGGTTCGCGGTGGCTACGAGCCCGATGCCGAGGACATGGACGTCAATGCCATCCTGATGGGCTTCAGACGCTTGCTGAAGGCAAATGGCGGCGAGATCGCGTGCAGCAATGAGGTGAGCGGCCTGGAACGCAGGGATGGTGCCTGGCACGTCACCACCGACGGCGGGACCTACAGCGCAGCGATTGTGGTCAATGCGGCGGGGGCATGGGTTGATGTGATCGCGGGGCTCGCCGGACTTGATCCGATCGGCTTTGCACCCTGCCGGCGCACCGCCGCGATTGTGCCGACATCGGGCGTCGACATTTCCTCCTGGCCGACATTCACGGTGATGAACGAAAGTTTCTATTTCAAGCCGGAAGGAGGGAAACTCCTGGTGTCCCCGGCGGATGAAACCGAGGTGGAACCGCATGACGCGTTCGCCGACGACATGGCCCTGGCAGAAGGCATCGATGCGTTCGGCAAAGTCGTCGACATTGAAGTTACGCGGGTCGAGCATACCTGGGGCGGCTTGCGTACCTTCAGTCCGGACCGCGCGCATGTGATCGGGTTCGACCCCCGGACGGAAGGGTTCTTCTGGTTTGCCGGCCAGGGCGGATATGGCATCCAGAGTGCCCATGGCGGGGCGATGCTGGTTGCGGGCTTGATACACGACAACGACGTGCCGGCACCTTTGGCGGAACAGGGACTGACGCGCGCGAGTGTTGCACCCGACCGCTTCCTTGGCTGAAACCCTGCTGCTCCATCCTTGACAAGACAATGGTGGATCTGTTTCTCCATCGTCAGCGATAACTTTTTGGAATTGGCCGTGGATACGACACCTTCCGCAACCGCCGTACCAGACGGCAAGGATGCCTCAGCCTACAGCTACTGGCATGACGATACCGTCCGGTTCAACGATATCGATCCGATGTGGCACCTCACCAGCACGGCGTATCTGGTGATGATGGAGAACGCCCGCATCCGTTTTATCCGTGAGGCGGCGGAAGCGCTTGACAGGCCTCATGCAGGCTGGATGCTGGTCAAGGCCAACATCAACTACATGTCGCAGGTGCACTATCCCGATCCGGTCAGGATCGGGATACGGGTCCAACGCATCGGCCGCAGTTCCGTGTCAATCCTGCATGCCATGTTCAATGCAGACGCCTGCGCCGCGGTTCTGGAGGGGACGCTGGTGCTTGTTGACGGCAATCGGGACCGGGCGGTGCCGATCCCGGAAGACCTCCGAACGAGCCTCCAGGCTCTTTCAGACGGTGTGCCGCTGTAGTCTGCTCAATTGTCGGCTTTCTGCAGAACCAGATAGATGTGCACGTAGTCCATGGCGTGGCCTTGCGGCGCCTCGCGCACGCGGGCCTCGTAGGCATCGAAATATCCATCCAGAATGGCGATGCGCTCGTCGACAGGCCGGTCGGGCGAAAGGCCGCTGGCGAACGTCATTTCACTCCATGACCGCAGGGTCGGGATGTATTCGCGGGCGAACTTTTCAGCATCGCCGTGGTTTTCGGTGAAATCGCGCTCATAGGGACAGCGAACGACCCGGGTTTCCACGCTCTTTAAACGCAGGCCGGCCTGATAGACCGGGTTGCTTTCATCCGTCAGCGGCGCGGTGAACTGTTCCACAGTCCGGTAGCATTGCGGAAAGTTGGTGTCCGCGTATTCCTGCGCGGTGACGGTGCCGGCGTCGCGCAGTTCCGCCCAGACCTCGTTGAACGTGTCGAACATGCTGACGCCGCCGGTGTGACCGAGATAACGGCCCTCTTCGTCGATGCCGAAATTGAACAGAGCCAGATGGCCGCCCGGAGCGAGCTCCTTGGTTCTGTTGAGGAGGAAGGACTCCCAGTCCCTGCGGCCCTGTTCCTCGAAAGCCTGGCGTTCGGAACCGGAGGCGCCGACCATGTGAACGTGGTCGGTGATGTTGGCCGGCTTGTCGGAGATATAGTGGGACGCGGTTGCCGAAAAGCCGAGATACAGCGTCTCGGCGGGAAAGATGTTCTGATGGAACGAGGTGGCCGAGGCGAAGACATAGAGATTGTCGATCTCGGAGGTGTAGGACTTGATGTCGGTCTGTCCGTGAATGATGCGGAAGACCTGTGAAAAATCATTGCGCGGCAGATCCGTATAGACCATCTGCAGCGGACATGACGGCCATTTCGCGCGCATTGCGGTCAGCGCCTTGCGCACCATCTCAATGGAGGTGCCGCCATCGGCGCAACCCATGTCCGACATGGTGATCAGCCGGCCATCATCGGGAAAATCCATGGCCTCGATGGCGCCGAGAACCATGGGGGTCGCGTTGTCTATGACCTCCTTGGCGCCGGTGGTGGCTTTCGAATAGTACCCCGCGCCTTTCATGGAGATGTCTCGGGCGGTGCTGGAAACTGCGTTCATGATGATATCTCTCCCGGCGAGGTTGGTCTTCTTCTTGGGTGTTCAGGCGCGCTCAAAGCCTTCAAGGACGTTGACGGTGTTGGTGCCGATTTCCTCGACCGCGTAGCCGCCTTCCATGACGAAGAGCGTCGGGCGCGCCAGTTTTGCGATCCGCGCACCATAGGTCGAGAAATTCTCGGATTCGAGCCTGAAGAAGCTGATCGGGTCATCCTTGTAGGTGTCGACCCCCAGCGAAACGACGACGGCGTCCGGTGCGTAGGCGTCAATCCGGGCGCAGGCGTCATCCAGGGCGTTGCCCCAGGTCTGGAAGTCGGTGCCCGACGGCATCGGATAGTTGACGTTGAACCCTTCGCCCTCACCTTTTCCGGTCTCATCGGCAAAACCCAGGAAATGCGGGAAAGCCGTTCGCGGATCGCCGTGCAGAGACGCGAACAGCACGTCGGACCGGTCGTAGAAAATGTCCTGCGTGCCGTTGCCGTGATGAAAGTCCACGTCGAGAACGGCGACCCTGGAAGCTCCGGCGTCGAGAAAGCCCTGGGCAGCTATTGCCGCGTTGTTCAAGAAGCAGTATCCGCCATAGAGATCGCGCGCGGCGTGATGGCCCGGCGGACGGCACAACGCGAATGCCGACGCCTCGCCGCCTGACACGAGGCGCTGTCCGGTTTGTGCAACCGCTGCGCTCGCGCAGGCTGCCACCCATGTTCCGCTGGTGATGGCTGTTTCGATCGCCATGCAGAAGTAGCCGAGCTTGCCGTCAATGTGATCGGGTTCGCGTTGCTGCATGCGCCGTGCGGGGATCACGGTGGGCAGTGCCTCGCCGGCGTAATTCTCTTCCGCCCACATATCCCAGGCGGTTGCAAGGAACCGCAGGAAGTCGGCGTCGTGGATCTTTTGGACCGTCTCCATGTCCAGGGGATCGGGATCGACGAAGTCGGCCATCTCCATGGAATTGAGCTGTTCGACGATGATGTCCCATCGCTCTGGGCGTTCAAAGGGAACGACCAACTCTCCGCCATAAAGTTCGCCCTTGGGAAAGTGCTGTCGATGCACTTCGTTCAACACTGTCTTCATGTCGCCGCACCCCAATTGCCGCGTGGTCTCAAAACATCGCCGCTGCGCATCAAATCCACTCCGTGCCGGATTTGCAAGCGCGAGTGTCAGCGCTCGGCAATATCCCCCGCCCGCCAACCGGCGATGGTCCTTGCAGCAAAGTCCGAAAGGCTTTGATCTGAAATTGCGTCCCGCATGCCCTGCATCAGATGCTGGTAATAATCGAGATTGATGCGGGTGATCAGCATCATGCCCAGAATCTCGTTTGATTTGACCAGATGATGCAGATAAGCGCGCGAATAGGTGCCTGCGGTGGCCGACGGACTCTCCTCGTCAAGAGGCCGCGGGTCGTCGGCGTGGCGGGCGTTCGAAAGATTGACCTTTCCAAAACGCGTGAAGGCCTGACCGTGGCGACCCGAACGGGTCGGCATCACGCAGTCGAACATGTCTATGCCGCGTTGCACCGATTCCAGAAGGTCGGAAGGGGTGCCGACGCCCATAAGGTAACGGGGCTTGTCGTCCGGGAGGACCGGGACCGTTTCATCGAGAACCCGAAGCATGGCTTCCTGGCCTTCGCCAACCGCCAGGCCACCCACCGAGTATCCGGGAAAATCGATGTCGATGAGGGCTTTGGCCGATTCATAACGCAGATCGGCAAAAACGCTTCCCTGCACGATGCCAAACACCGCCTGGCCGGGTTTCCCGGCAAAGGCCTTTCGTGACCGCTCAGCCCACCTTAGCGAAAGCCGCATCGAGTCCGCCGCTTCATCCCTGCTGCAGGGAAACGGTGTGCACTCGTCGAGCACCATCTGGATGTCCGACCCGAGCAGGCCCTGGATCTCCATGGACCGTTCCGGCGTCAGATGGTGTTTGCTGCCGTCGATATGGGATTGAAAGGTGACGCCGTCCTCGGTCAGTTTGCGCAGCTTGGCAAGCGACATCACCTGGAAGCCGCCGGAGTCAGTCAGGATCGCGTGCGGCCAGCCCATGAAGTGGTGCAGACCGCCCAGGGCCGCGATCCGCTCGGCGCCGGGCCTCAGCATCAGATGATAGGTGTTGCCGAGCAGCACATCGGCGCCTGTGTCGCGGACATGCTCGGGAAACATTGCCTTGACCGTGGCGGCGGTGCCCACCGGCATGAATGCCGGTGTTCGGATCTCACCATGGGCGGTTGCGACCGTGCCGCAACGGGCGGCGCCGTCGCTGGCGTGCACGGTGAAGCCGAATGAAGGAGGCGGAGCGTTCGTCATGGCAGGACCTTAGGCCGTCTTGAGCGACAGCAAACAGGCATCGCCGTAGGAGTAGAAACGATATCCCGCATCAATGGCATGGGCGTAGGCTGCCTTCATCAAATCTGTACCGCTGAATGCACAAACCAGCATGAAGAGGGTGGAGCGCGGCAGATGAAAATTCGTCAGCAGCATATCGGCGGCGCGAAAGCGATATCCAGGCGTAATGAATATATCGGTTTCGTCTGAAAATGCCCGGAGTGTGCCCGCCTCATCGACGGCCGCCTCGAGGAGGCGCAGCGACGTGGTGCCGATGCATATGATGCGGTTGCCACGGGTTCGGGCCGCCTCTATCTGTGCGGCGGCCTGTGCCGATATCTGGCCCCACTCGAAATGCATGCGGTGTTCCTGCGTGGTTTCCGCCTTCACCGGCAGGAAAGTGCCGGCGCCGACATGCAAGGTTACCGCAATTCGTTCAACTCCCCTGCTCTCAAGCCGCTGCAGCATGGAGGGCGTGAAGTGCAGACCGGCAGTGGGCGCCGCCACGGCACCGCCCTCCGCGGCAAAGATCGTCTGATAGTCATCCAGGTCGCGGTCATCCGGTGCCCGCTTCGAGGCGATGTAGGGCGGCAGCGGCATGGTGCCGTGCATGGCGATCGCTTCGTCAAGCGCCGTGCCCGCAAGCTCGAAAGCGAGCAGGACTTCTCCGCCCTCGCCTTTTTGTTCCACGCGGGCCTCGAGAATGCCGGCAAGACACGCATCGGTGGATCCCCCAAAGGACACCACATCCCCTTCGCCCAGTTTCTTTGCTGGCCTGGCAAATGCCCACCAGCGATGACCGTCCACACGCCGGTGGAGTGTTGCTTCAATCCTCGGTGTGGTCTCGCCACGCCCCAGGCGCACGCCGCGAAGCCTGGCGGGTATGACCTTGGTGTCGTTGAAAACAAGCGTGTCGCCGGGCTGAAGAAGTTCGGCCAGATCGGCGAACCGGCTGTCGTGCCAGCTGTCTGTGCCCGGATCGACTACAAGCAACCGCGAGCTATCGCGCGGCTCGGCCGGGCGCAGCGCAATGCTGTCGCCCGGCAGCTCGAAGTCGAACGCATCGACGCGCACAGAACGGCACTAGGCCGCGTCTTCGTCGGCCGCGACCTTCATCTGAACGATCTTGTCGGGATCGCTCACCGGCTCGCCACGCTTGATCTTGTCGATATGCTCCATGCCGTCGACGACATTGCCCCATACGGTGTACTGGCCATTAAGGAACGGAGCGTCGTCGAAACAGATGAAAAACTGGCTGTCGGCGCTATTCGGGCTTGCCGCACGGGCCATCGAGGCGGTTCCGCGAACATGTGGTGCATCGGAGAATTCAGCATCGAGATGTTGACCCGACCCTCCCGTTCCCGTGCCCGTGGGATCACCGCCCTGAGCCATGAAGCCTTCGATGACGCGATGAAAGACAATGCCGTCATAGAAGCCCTGACGGGACAGCTCCTTGATGCGCGCCACGTGATTGGGCGCAACGTCGGGACGCAACGCTATGACGACGCGGCCGTGCTCCAGATCCATGAGCAGGGTGTTTTCGGGATCTTGAATGGGTGTGTCTGACATGAATTCTCTCTCGTGTTCGGTAATGCGGCGCCGACCTGCAATCAGTCGACGTCTGCCGCGACACTCATTTTTACAATCTTGTCCGGATTGGATGGCGGCTCACCGCGTTTGATCTTGTCGACGAACTCCATGCCTTTAACGACTTCGCCCCAGGCCGTGTAGTTCTTGTTGAGGAACTGAGCATCAGCGAAAACGATAAAAAACTGGCTGTTGGCGCTGTTCGGGTCGTTGGAGCGTGCGGCGCCCACGGTGCCCCGGATGAAGGGCATGTGATTGAATTCGGCCTTCACGTCGGCATATGACGAGCTGCCGGTGCCATTGCCGCGCGGGTCGCCGGTCTGCGCCATGAAACCTTCGATGACACGGTGGAACTTCAACCCGTTGTAGAAGCCTTCACGCGTCAGCTTCTTGACACGCTCGACATGCAAGGGAGCAAGATCCGGGCGCAAACGGATGACCACGCGGCCGTATTTGGTGTCGAGATAGAGTGTGTTCTCCGGGTCGAGTGTCAGCGCCTGTCCCGGTACGACGAGGACTGCAACAAGTAGCAGCGCCATCCCAATAGTCTTGATGAAACTCATAAGCAATTTCTCCGATAGTCTTGTCTGGATTATGCGTTTGCCAGTTTTTCTGCGATGCAAACGGCAACGGTCTCTGGCACGAATGGCGTGATATCCCCGCCCATTGTGGCGATTTGGCGGACAAGTGTTGATGAAATGAAGCTGACCTGCGGCGTGGCCGCAAGGTAGACCGTCTCAAGTCCGGGAGCCATCGTGGCGTTCATGCCGTTCATCTGCGCTTCGTACTCATAGTCGGTTCCATTGCGCAAGCCGCGCACCATGTAGTCGGCGCCCGCTCTTAGCGCGGCTTCGACCACGAGCCCGTCGAATGTTGTGACAGCTGCCTCATGGCCGGTCTTTTGAGCCAGGGAAACAACTTCCTCCTCGAGCAGGCGAATGCGCTTTTCGGTTTCGAGGAACGGTGTTTTCTGATGATGAACGCCGATCCCGATAACGAGCCTGTCCGCGATACGCAAGGCGCGTGCGATGACGTCCATGTGCCCGTTTGTGGGAGGATCGAAGCTTCCAGCATAGAACGCAGTCGTCGTCACGTCGCTCAGTCCCTTGGTCGTGCAAACTTTACGGGCACTGCTGTCTCACAGAAGTGGCGGCGAATGCAACCTTCTAACCGTCCTGCTCGCCGTCGCCGCCGGGGCCCGGATCGGTCTCATCCTGCCCGTCTTGGCTGTTTTCGATGCCGCCCTCACCTTCTTCGAGAGTGCTCACACCGTCTTCGTCTTCGCCGGCGTCTTCACTCAGGCGTTCCACGGAAACGACGTGTTCCTCGTTTGCCGTATTGAAGATCGTCACGCCTTGCGTGCTTCGGCCGGCAATGCGGATGTCGCCTACCGGACAGCGGATGAGCTGACCGCCGTCCGTGACAAGCATGATGTCGTCGCCGTCTTCAACCGGGAACGATGCCACGAGCGGGCCATTTCGCTTGTTGACGGCCATTGCAATGATGCCTTTGCCACCGCGTCCAGACACCCGGTATTCGTAGGCCGACGAACGCTTTCCGTAGCCGTTTTGGGATACAGTGAGCACGTACTGTTCGGCGGCGCCCAGTTCGGTATAGCGTTCAGGCGATACCGTGACCTCTTCGCCGTTCTCCTCGGCGTCGTCTTCGGCAATTTCAATTTCTGCTTCGAGTTCTTCTTCCCCATTGACCGCCCGGCGCATGGCATTTGCCTGTTTGAGATAGGCACGGGCCTCCGGTGGCGTGGTGTCGACATGCCGCAACACGGTCATCGAAATGACCCTGTCCTCGCCCATCTCCTTGTCCTTGCCCAGCCTTATTCCGCGCACGCCGGTGGACGTTCTGCCGGCAAACACGCGGACGTCCTCGACGCGGAAGCGGATGCAGCGGCCATTGGCCGTGGTGAGGATGATATCGTCGGCCGGGCTGCAGATCTGGACCCCGGCGATGCCGTCGCCCTCATCCAGCTTCATGGCGATCTTGCCGCCTTTGTGAATGTTGATGAAGTCGGCCAGCGCATTGCGGCGGACACCGCCGGACCGAGTGGCGAACATCAGTTGCTGCTCCGACCAGGCGCTCTCGTCTTCCGGCATCGGCATGACGGTCGTGATGATCTCGCCCTGGCCGAGCGGCAGAAGATTGATCATCGCCTTGCCACGGGCCTGCGGCGTGCCGACCGGCAGGCGCCAGACCTTCATGCGGTAGACCATGCCCGCCGAGGAGAAGAACAGCATTGGCGTGTGGGTATTGGCGACGAACAGCTGGGTGACGAAATCCTCGTCGCGGGTCGACATGCCGGAGCGACCCTTGCCGCCGCGGTGCTGGGCGCGGTAGGTCGCCAGCGGAACCCGCTTGATGTAGCCGCGGTGCGACACGGTGACGACCATGTCCTCGCGCTGGATCAGGTCCTCGTCCTCAACCTCGAACTCGGCCTCGACGATCTCGGTGCGCCGTTCGTTGGCGAACTCTTCGCGAACCGCCAGCAGTTCTTCCTTGACGATCTCCAGCACACGGGCGCGCGAGCGCAGGATGTCGAGGTAATCGGTGATCTTGGCGCCGAGCTCCTTCAGCTCGTCTCCGATCTCGTCGCGCCCCAGTGCTGTCAGGCGCTGCAGGCGCAGCTCGAGGATGGCGCGGGCCTGCTCCTCCGACAGCCGGTAGGTGCCGTCCTCGGCAACCTTGTGACGCGGATCGTCAATCAGCTTGATCAACGGCTCCATGTCATGCGCCGGCCAGTTGCGGGCCATCAGCTGGGCCCGGGCGGTCGCCGGGTCAGGCGCATTGCGGATCAGGTGGATGACATCGTCGATATTGGCCACGGCAATGGCGAGGCCGACCAAGATGTGAGCGCGCTCGCGCGCCTTGTTCAGCAGAAATTTGGTGCGGCGGGTGACAACCTCTTCCCGGAACGCCACGAAGGCGGTCAGGAAGTCCTTCAGGTTCATCAACTCCGGGCGGCCGCTCGACAACGCCACCAGATTGCAGCCGAATGTCGATTGCAGCGGCGAGAAACGGTAGATCTGGTTCAACACCACATCTGCCATGGCGTCGCGGCGCAATTCAACGACGACGCGCATGCCCTGGCGGTCTGATTCATCGCGGATGTCGGCGATGCCCTCGACCTTCTTGTCGCGCACCAGCTCGGCGATCTTCTCCACCATCGAGGCCTTGTTCACCTGATAGGGAATCTCGTGAATGATCAGGGCTTCGCGGTCCTTGCGAACCGTCTCCGTCGTCACCCGGCCACGCATGGTGACCGACCCCTTGCCGGTGTGATAGGCGGACTTGATGCCGGCGCGTCCGAGAATGAGGCCGCCGGTGGGAAAATCCGGTCCCGGAATGATTTCGATCAGTTCTTCGATGGATGTTTCAGGTCGTTCGATCACCGTGATGCAGGCGTCGATCACCTCGCCGAGATTGTGCGGCGGGATGTTGGTTGCCATACCGACGGCGATACCGCCGGCACCATTGACCAAGAGGTTCGGAATGCGGGCCGGCAGGACCTTCGGTTCGGTTTCCGAATTGTCGTAGTTGTCCTGGAAGTCGACGGTGTCCTTATCGATGTCTTCCAGGAGGGCATGCGCGGGCTTGCCCATGCGCACTTCGGTGTAACGCATGGCGGCCGGCGGATCGCCGTCCACGGAACCGAAGTTGCCCTGGCCATCGAGCAGTGGCAGCCGCAGCGAAAAGCTCTGCGCCATGCGGACCAGGGCGTCGTAGATCGATTGGTCGCCGTGGGGGTGGTACTTACCGATGACGTCGCCGACGACGCGGGCCGACTTACGGTAGGGCTTATTCCAGTCGTAGCCGTTCTCGTGCATCGAATAGAGAATGCGGCGATGCACCGGTTTCAGGCCATCGCGAACATCGGGCAAGGCGCGGCTCACGATCACGCTCATGGCGTAATCGAGATAGCTGCGCTTCATCTCCTCTTCGATTGCTATCGGAGATATTCCGCCTTCTTCGGGCGTCTGCTCGCCGCCGATGGTATCGTCGATATCTGACAAATCCGGCCTCTTTGCCGACCGCGTTTACGGCGGTCAATGCACTCACTGCTATGACGAGGGGGTCATAAGTTACGGCACGTGAGAAAGTGTGGTTAAGTCGCTGATTCGTAATTGATTTGAGTTTACCAGCTGGGGCTCCTGCAAGCAAATGAAAGCGTGCCTGAAATAGACGTGTTTTGCCCAGTTTTCTGCGCTTTTCACCGATGAAAAAGAGGCGTGCCGCAAAATGTGCGCTTTCGCCCGCTCCGGGCAGCTTTGGTCCGTGGTTTCGGGCCTTCGGCACTGTGCCGGTTCGGCCTGTATCCGCGGTAAATTCCGGACACCGAAACCAGTTCGCTCTTGTTCCCGGCGGCGGTTTTCCGTAACAACGTAAAGCTCTGCCGGGCGGGCATCAATCTAACGGATTGCAGAACACGTATGGCCTCTCACGCCTCCAAGCGGGTGATCTACGCCGCTCTCATCGGCAACAGCCTGATCGCCATCACCAAGTTTGCAGCTTCGGCATACACCGGTTCGTCGGCCATGCTGTCCGAGGCCATACACTCGGTGGTGGACGTGTTCAATCAGCTCCTCTTGCTCTACGGGCTCAGGCGCGCTGACCGGGCGGCGGACGAGGAGCACCCCTTCGGGTATGGCCGCGAGCTGTACTTCTGGGCCTTTGTGGTGGCCATCCTGATCTTTGCCATCGGTTCGGGAGTGTCGCTCTACGAGGGGATCACCAAGGTGATGAACCCACATCAGGTGTCCGATCCGATGGTGAACTATGTGGTGCTCGGACTGGCGATGCTGTTCGAGGCCTTCTCGCTGCGGGTGGCGGTGAAGGAATTCAACAAGATGCGCGGAGAGATGCGCTGGATCACGGCTGTCCGGCACAGCAAGGACCCGGCCGTTTTCACGGTGCTGTTCGAAGACATCGCCGCGATGATCGGCTTGTTCATTGCGCTGGTCGGATTGGCCCTCGCACAGTATCTCGAGCTGCCGTGGATGGACGGGGCCGCGTCCATAGGGATTGGTGTGCTCCTTGCCGTCACGGCTATCTTCCTGGCGTATGAGACCAAGGCGCTCCTGATCGGTGAAGCGGCGAGCGACATGTTGCGCTCAGGCGTCCAGGAGATCGTGGCAAACGCCGAGTCGGTGCGGATGATCAACGAACTGCGCACCATGCATATGGGGCCCCAGGACGTGCTGCTGGCCCTCAGCCTTGATTTTCACGACCATCTCACCGCCGGCAAGGTTGAAGAGGCGATCTACATTCTGGAGATGGCAATCAAGTCGCGCTTCCCGGAAATCACACGCCTGTTCATCGAAGTGCAGTCGCAGCCGCGCCACGACGAAGTCGCCGCGGCGGAAGCGAACCGGCGCAGGGTGTGAAGTTCTGAAGTTCAGCGCTGAAACTTGATCTTGGATTTGCCGTTCGCCTTGACCGCCCGGAACCACCGGCCGTCGCGTTCAACGAAACGGCATTTGGGCTTGCCACTGGTCCAGACTTTGAAGGCGACGCAAATCTGGTTGCCGACGATCTTCCAGGTTCCCGTGTCGACCTTGCCTTCGAACCAGGCCATTACCTGTCCGGCGCGGGTTGCCTGGATCTTGATCTGACGGGTTTCCTGATAGTAGCCGACAAGCACGCCGCGAAACAGACCATGCAGTTCGCTTGCCGTCAGACGCTGGCCGGCCTGTGCGCTGCCAGATGGTGTAACGGTGAGAAGGCTGAGTGCCGCTGCCAGTATGAGAAGTGTCTTTTTCACCTGTCATTTCCTGTTGAGGCGCGCCCACCCGCACGGAAAATACAGTCGCCCCAACGGTTCTTCCAGAGGAATCGAACGGACTGCTCAAGCGTCATTCCGGCATGAAGGCGAAACGCGGATCAGAATGGGATTTCGTCGTCCAGTTCCTGCGCGAAGTCATCCTTCTTGCGCCCACTCTGCCCACCGGTGTCCGTCGGGCCGGTTTGGCCGAAATCGCCGGAGGAACGCTGATCACCAAATCCTTCCGAACCGCCCGACCGGCTGTCCAGCATGGTCAGGGTGCTGTTAAAGCCCTGAAGAACCACTTCGGTGGAATAGCGTTCGTTGCCGGACTGGTCTTCCCATTTGCGGGTCTGCAGCTGACCTTCCAGATAGACCTTGGAGCCCTTGCGAAGATATTGCTCGGCGATCTTGCAAAGACCTTCACTGAAAATCACGACCCGGTGCCATTCAGTGCGTTCGCGGCGTTCGCCTGAATTGCGATCGCGCCAGGACTCGCTCGTGGCGACACGCAGGTTCGCGATCGGCTTGCCGTCCTGTGTGCTGCGGATCTCGGGGTCGGCGCCAAGATTGCCGACGAGAATAACCTTGTTAACGGATCCTGCCATGATTCACCTCATTCGATGAGCGCCACGCCGCATGGATCATTGCGGGGCGCATTTACGTCGGCAACCTAGCCGATCGGCCGGGCACCCTCCAGTTCCGTCCCCGTTAATCCACAGTCCATTGCGGGCGTGGGGCGGGGACTGCAAACGGCACATTCATTTGTTCCGTGTTTGTTCTACCATGACGGCTTTCCCGGCGCAAGCCGGTGCACCGGCTGGTGAAATGGCGGTTCTCGTTGCGATGGCGGTGCAGTAAGTATCGTGCATGTGAACAACGGATCGGGAGAGTTTCTATGGTCAGGTATCTGCACACGGACACGGCGCCTCCGCCCTTCAGCAACTACAGCCAGGCAACGGCGGCGTCGGCGGACGCCTCAATTATCTATGTTTCGGGCCAGGTTGGCGTAGACGGGAACGGAGCATTGGCAGACGGCGAGGAAGCGCAACATGAGCAGTGCTGGCGCAACATCCTCGCCATTCTCGAAGCACACGGCCTTGGCGCTGACAATATTCTCGAGGTGCATGGCTATGTCACCGGGCAAAGCGGTGTGCCGCTGTTTCGCAAAGTGCGCGACGCCATGCTCGGCGGGGCCAAGCCGGCCTCGACCCTCCTGATCATATCCGGGCTCGCCGATCCCGCCTGGCAGGTCGAAATCTCCGTTGTTGCGGCCGGAGAGCTGTCCTAACCGGCCTGGCTTGCGGGAGAGCCCGAGTGGCCGCCGGACAGGACCCAGGCAATGAAGGGCTGCGGTGCGGCGACCCCCTCCATCTCGCGCATGTAGCGCTGATTGAGCGCCTTCTTGCGCTCGATGCCACGCCGCGCCATGGCACGGTCCTGAGGCGACAGGCCGAAACTGTCGCCCTCGTTCAGGCGGGTCAGAACATCGTCGTAGGCAACGTCGATTTTTCGCGAGCCATCGAGACTCTGGCTCATGGATGTGGCGCTCACGCGGTAACGCAGCAGCGGCGCGCGCAGCCACGCCACGGGAGTGTCCGCCGCAAGCAGCATGGTGCGGATCACATCCGGCACCCAGCTGTCATGGGGCGACCATAGCGAGCCGGCCCGGTCGCGCCTGACGACAAGATGGAAGGGGAAGTCGAACGCCACCACGTCTTGAACGCCCAGTTCGCCCAGCGCGTCGTCAGGAGTGCCGGAAAAACCCAGCACGGAATTTTCATCGAAGCATTCAAGAACGTCCTGCACGCAGCCGTGTCGTTCTGCCAGAGGCACCAGCCTCTCGAGGCGCTCCGGCCGCCAGACATCGTCGGCGTCGAGATCGGCAACGTAACTTCCGCGAACCATTGAAAAGCCGCGGTTGCGCGGTGCGACGGTGCCGGTTGCCCGTGTGCGTTCAGCGTGCTCGACTATGCGGGGATCGCGAACCCCCTGGCTTGCGAGCACGTCGAGGTATGAAACGCCGTCGTCGGACACGAGAATGCACTCCCAGTCGGCCAGCGTCTGGGCGAGTACACCATCTATCGTTTCACGAATTGTCGGTTCGGCCCGGTAGCAGGGAATGATGATCGATACGGTCGGCGCCATGCTTTCTCGTTATGAGTTTGGAGCGCCCACCGTGCCGATCGATGTGCCGATCGATGTGCAGGTCGGTAGGATTACCGGGCACTCCGCTTCCGGTATGTCTTTTCGCCGGTACGCCGGTGCTTATTGCACTTGACGGAAGTGCCGTAAACATCGGATTGGCCAAGCGTCACCTTGTAGATGTCGGCATATGCCTGTGTGAGCCAGTTCATGTTGCACCTTCTCTAAATCTTTGAATTACAAACAATATGGAGATTTGGTCCTTGCCGAACAAACGGCAATTTCCTACATGACGTGTAAGCTTTTGTTACAGGTGTGCGATGCGAAAACTGCCGTCACTCAACGCGATGCGGGCCTTCGAGGCGGCCGCCCGGCATGTCAGTTTTACCAAGGCCGCGGACGAACTGTTCGTGACGCACGCCGCCGTGAGCCGCCATGTACGGGACCTCGAGGAATGGCTGGGGATCAAGCTGTTCAACCGAACCGGGCGCGGCGTCAACTTGACCAAGGCCGGCGAAAAATATGTCACTCAGCTGTCGCTTGCCTTCGACCGCCTGGCAAAGGCGACCAGCGACCTGATGCAGGATGCACAGGAAGGCGATCTCTCGGTGTCCGTGGAGGAAGCTTTCGCGTCGCGCTGGCTGGTTCCCCATCTCGGCTGGTTTACCTCGGCTCACAGGGACATCGAGATTTCAATCGATCCGGAAGATGCGCTGGTGAATTTCCGCAGCAGTTCGGCAAATCTGGCAATCCGCTACGGCCTGGGAGACTGGCCGGGCGTCGACGTCGAACTCCTGGTGCGGACCAAGATATTCCCGGTGTGCAGCCCGGAGCTGCTGAATGGCCGTGTGCTACGTTCGGCCTCGGAGCTCAAGGAATTCACGCTGCTGCACGAAGAATCCAAGCAATGGTGGACACACTGGCTGCGCGCCGAAGGCATTACCGACGAGGTGAGCGCCAAGGGACCCATGTTCCAGGGCCATCTGGCACTCGAGGCCGCTGAAGCCGGACAGGGATTCGCGCTCGGCGACCAGGTGCTGACGGCTGAAGCCCTGCGGGACGGGTCGCTGATCAAGCCCCTGCCCGGATTTCGGCTTCAGGGTGCCTACTACCTGGTAACGCCTCAGGATATGGAGGACACCGCTACGGTGCGCGCGTTTCGGGTGTGGCTGCATGTGGAGATGGCGAAAACCGAGAAATGGTTCAGCGAGTCGAGCTTCTCCTGACACCTCCTGTCAGTATGGAGCTGAAAGCCATGTGGATGAGGCGGCTGGCCAATTGCCCTGTTCCCGCGAATGCGATATGCCAGCCCAATGAATGACACGGCCAATGCAAAGAAGGTGATATCCGTTCAGGGCGCGCGTGAGCACAACCTGAAGAACGTTTCGCTGACCCTGCCGCGTGACGAATTGATCGTTATCACCGGCCTCTCCGGCTCGGGCAAATCGTCGCTTGCGTTCGATACCATCTATGCCGAAGGGCAGCGCCGGTACGTCGAGTCGCTTTCCGCCTATGCGCGTCAGTTTCTCGAGATGATGCAAAAGCCGGATGTGGACCAGATTGACGGTCTGTCGCCAGCCATTTCGATCGAGCAGAAGACCACATCGCGCAACCCGCGCTCGACGGTGGCAACGGTTACCGAAATTTACGACTACATGCGGCTGCTGTTCGCACGGGTCGGCATCCCCTACTCTCCCGCCACGGGCCTTCCCATCGAGAGTCAGACCGTGTCGCAGATGGTCGATCGGGTTCTGGAGCTCGACGAGGATACGCGGCTTTACCTGCTGGCGCCGATTGTGCGCGGACGCAAGGGTGAATACCGCAAGGAGTTCGCCGAGCTTCTCAAGAAAGGGTTCCAGCGCGTCAAGGTCGATGGCGAGTTCCATGAACTGGAGGACCCGCCGACGCTCGACAAGAAGTTCAAGCACGATATTGACGTCGTGGTTGACCGCATCGTGGTGCGGGCCGATCCTGGAAACCGGTTGGCCGACAGTATCGAGACCGCGCTCGAACTGGCCGATGGTCTGGCGGTCGCCGAGTTTGCCGACAAAACCGATGAAAAGGGCAAGCCGGAACGCATCATCTTCTCGGCGCGTTTTGCCTGTCCGGTGTCCGGTTTCACCATAGATGAAATCGAACCGCGCCTGTTCTCGTTCAACAATCCGTTCGGTGCCTGCCCGAAATGCGATGGGTTGGGCACCGAATTGCGTTTCGAGCAGGATCTTGTGGTGCCGGACGGCGGCCTCAGCCTCAAGGGCGGGGCCGTGGCGCCATGGGCCCGCACCGGCAACACATCGCCCTACTATGCTCAGACGCTGGATGCCCTGTGCAAACACTATGGCGTATCGAACGCGACACCGTGGAACGATCTGCCGGACGCTGTCCGCGAGGCAATTCTTTACGGGTCCGGCAAGGACGAGATCACCTTCGTCTATGATGACGGATTGCGCAGCTACAAGACCAAGAAGCCATTCGAAGGTGTCATCACCAACATAGACCGCAGGTGGCGTGAGACGGATTCGAGCTGGGTGCGCGAAGAACTTGCACGGTTCCAGTCAGATCACCCCTGCGAGGCCTGCAGCGGGTTCCGCCTCAAGTCTCAGGCGATGGCGGTCAAGATCGATGATGCGCATATCGGTCAGATATCGGAAATGTCGATCCGCCAGGCGCGCGACTGGTTTGACAACCTCGAACCCAAGCTCAGCGACAAACAGAGGGAAATTGCCGTGCGGATCCTCAAGGAGATCCGTGAGCGTTTGAAATTCCTGGTCGATGTCGGCCTCGACTATCTGACCCTGTCGCGCAAGTCGGGAACACTGTCTGGCGGCGAAAGCCAGCGCATCCGGCTTGCGAGCCAGATCGGTTCCGGACTGACAGGCGTGCTCTACGTCCTGGATGAACCCTCGATCGGCCTGCACCAGCGCGACAACGCGCGGCTGCTGGTCACACTCAAACATCTCCGCGACCTCGGCAACACGGTGATCGTGGTCGAGCATGACGAGGACGCGATCCTGACCGCGGACTATGTCGTCGATATCGGCCCGGGCGCCGGGATCCACGGTGGGGAGATTGTTGCCGAAGGCCGGCCGGATCAGATCATGCAGTCAGCCGCCAGTCTGACGGGGCAGTACCTTACCGGGCTCATGCAGGTGCCGGTTCCGGCAACGCGGCGCGAAGCGCGGGAGGGACGCCGTCTGGTGGTCCATGGTGCGCGCGCCAACAACCTGAAAAACGTGACGGCGGAAATTCCGCTTGGGACGTTCACATGCGTAAGCGGTGTCTCGGGCGGCGGCAAGTCGACCCTTTTGATCGACACCATCTACAAGGCCGCGGCGCGAAAGCTCAACAATGCCCGTGAACATCCCGGCGAGCACGATCAGCTCGAAGGCCTGGAATATCTCGACAAGATCATAGACATCGATCAGTCCCCGATCGGACGGACGCCGCGCTCCAACCCGGCAACATATACCGGGGCGTTCACCCCGATCCGCGAGTGGTACACGGGGTTGCCCGAAAGCCGGGCGCGCGGCTATACGCCGGGCCGCTTCTCGTTCAACGTCAAGGGCGGTCGTTGCGAAGCCTGCCAGGGCGACGGTGTCATAAAGATCGAGATGCATTTCCTGCCCGACGTCTACGTCACCTGCGACACCTGCAAGGGCAAGCGCTACAACCGGGAAACCCTTGAGATTAAGTTCAAGGACAAGTCGATTGCCGACGTGCTGGATATGACGGTGGCGGAAGGCAAGGATTTCTTCAAGGCGGTGCCCGCGGTGCGCGACAAGCTGGTCACGCTCGACCGGGTCGGTCTCAGTTACATCAAGATCGGCCAGCAGGCGACAACCCTGTCGGGCGGCGAGGCGCAGCGGGTCAAGCTTGCCAAGGAGCTGTCCAAGCGGGCGACCGGCCGAACGCTCTACATTCTGGATGAGCCGACAACAGGTCTGCACTTCCATGATGTCGCCAAGCTTCTTGAAGTGCTGCACGAACTCGTCGAACAGGGCAATTCGGTAGTGGTGATCGAGCACAATCTCGAAGTGATCAAGACCGCCGACTGGATTATCGACCTTGGCCCCGAGGGCGGCGACGGCGGCGGTGAAATCGTCGTGGCCGGGCCGCCGGAAGCCGTGGCGGATTGCGAACGCAGCTACACAGGCGAGTTCCTGAAGCGGGTGCTCAAGGCGAGACGCGTGTCCACCGCGGCGGCGGAATAGGTCGAAAAGCTGTCCTGTCGTTTCTGGTGCGCACACCGGGCAAGAATGCTATTCACCGGTCTTGAAGTGGCACCACCTGGACAGTGAAATTCAATGGCGAGACCGGAAAACGACCCCATTCATGTCATCGGAGGCGGCTTGGCCGGCTCGGAAGCCGCCTGGCAGGCGGCCGAAGCGGGTGTGCCGGTCGTCTTGCATGAAATGCGGCCCGAACGGGCCACGGACGCGCACAAGACCGATGGGCTCGCCGAACTGGTGTGTTCCAACTCGTTCCGGTCGGATGACGCACAGTCCAATGCCGTAGGGCTCCTGCATGAGGAGATGCGGCGTTGCGGTTCGGTCATCATGCGGTCTGCGGATCTGCATAAGCTGCCTGCCGGCGGCGCGCTGGCGGTGGACCGCGACGGGTTCTCCGATGAAGTGACCCGGGCGTTGCACAATCATCCGCTGATCGGCATCGAACGCGGCGAAGTCGCCGGGCTGCCGCCGGAGGGCTGGAACAGTGTGATTGTGGCCACCGGCCCCCTCACCTCTCCCGCCCTCAGTGCAGCCGTGCTCGAGCTGACTGGCGAAGAAGGCCTTGCCTTTTTCGATGCCATCGCACCGATCGTCTACAAGGAAAGCATCAATTTTGACATCTGCTGGTTCCAGTCACGCTACGACAAGGCGGGACCGGGCGGCACGGGCGCCGACTACATCAACTGCCCGCTCGATCGCGATGGATACGATGCCTTTATCGATGAGCTGCTTGAAGGCGAAAAGACCGAGTTCAAGGAGTGGGAAGAGAGCACTCCATACTTCGATGGTTGCCTGCCGATCGAGATCATGGCGGCGCGCGGACGCGAGACACTGCGCCACGGGCCGATGAAGCCTGTCGGCCTGACCAACCCGCACGATCCGATGGTAAAGCCCCATGCGATTGTCCAGCTGCGACAGGACAATGCCCTTGGGACGCTCTACAACATGGTCGGCTTCCAGACAAAGCTCAAATATGCCGAACAGAGCCGTGTTCTGCGCATGATTCCCGGCCTGGAAGGGGCGGAGTTCGCCCGTCTGGGCGGATTGCACCGCAACACATTCATCAACAGTCCGGCGCTGCTCGACAGCGAACTACGGCTGCGTGTGCAGCCCCGCCTCAGGTTCGCCGGCCAGGTGACCGGTGTCGAGGGTTATGTGGAAAGCGCCGCGATCGGACTGTTGGCGGGACGCTTTGCGGCGGGCGAACGTCTTGGCACTGCGGTTCATGCGCCCCCCGGGACAACGGCCCTTGGAGCGCTGATGCATCACATCACCGGCGGGCATCTGGTGACGGACAGTGGCAAGACACGAAGCTTTCAGCCGATGAACGTCAATTTCGGGCTGTTTCCGACAATCGATGCGCCGAAGACGCTCGATGGCAAGAGACTGCGGGGCAAGGAGCGCGGCGCTGCCCGCAAACGCGCCTACACGGCCCGTGCGCTTGGTGACCTTGCCGGGTGGCTGGGACGCGAGCAGGCCGCGGCTGAGTAGCCCGGTCTCAGAAGTCTTTCAGAAACGCGGCCCGCAGCATTCTCCACTGGCGCCGGAACTGCTGAACTTCGACGACCTTGACGATCGCGCCTTCGCCTGCCTTATCCAATCGCTTCAGATAAAGGTCAATAAGTGTGACCGGCAGGAATGCGGGCAAAGCCTGGCCGGGTACATTTGTGGATTGCTCTCGTGCGGTGAACAGGTGCTGCCGGGCAAGCTGGCGCATTTCCCGCAATGCGATGCGGATTGCCGCGGAGCGCTTTCCAGCCATGATGTCTGCCGCTGTCAAATCGCTTCTGGCGAGCAGTTCGGCGGGCACAAAACACTGGCCGCGGGATCGATGGATCGGCAGCGCCCGTATCAGTCCGGTCATGCCATAGGCGACACCGGCGTGGCCCGCAACATCCGCCGCCAGGGCTGCCGACGGCCCGGCCAGGATCAGCGCCGCCATTTGAATGAGCGCCGACGAGGTCTCGCCGAGATAGCCTTCAAGGGCTGCGACAGAGGGCATCGGATCGTCGTAGAGATCGAACGCGCGAGCATCGATCAGGTTGACAAACCCCTTGTGGGAGAGGTTGCCGGCTTCGATGGCGCCCGAAAGCTCCTGTGCCACGGGATGGTCCGGCGCCGCGCCATCATAGATTTTTTCGATGGTGTCGCGCCACCACTGCAGGCGAAATTCGCCGGTTGCAGGTTCGCTGGTCACCTCGCGAACGCGGGCGACCTCGATGCTGAACGCGTATAACGCCATCAGGTGCGGACGTTTGTCGTCCGGTGCGAACAGATTGGCCAGGTACCGGTCCTTGTCCGCTGCGCGGACCAGCTCGCTGCAATAGTGAGCTGCGTCTTTGGTAACTTCCGGTGTCGCTCCAGTCCCCACCGGTGCATCCCGATTAGATTGGGTCATCGACCGCAATGAGCGCGGCCGCGACGGCGCGCCCCTCTGCAAGAAGGACGTTATAGGTGCGTGCGGCAGCGCCTGTGTCCATCGGTTCCAGCCCTACGCCCGCGGTGGAAAACGCCGAGCGTATTTCCTTCGAGGGTAACGCAAATTCCGATCCCGTGCCGAAGATGACGAATTCTATCGTTTCGGCACTCTCGAAAACCCGCGCGAAGTCATGCGGCTGCGTTTCATCTGCACGCGCCACATCCCAGGCATAGACACCTGATGGGAGAAACAGGACCGATCCCTTGTGGGACATCTGCGCGAAACGGAAGCCACCGTCGCCATAAGCGTCGATTGGCGCCCTGCCAGGAAAATGCGGCGTTGAGTCTGCCATGCGGGTCCCGCCCTGGTGGCGTCAGGTTGCCTTGGCGGTCTCGGGTCCGGATTTGCTGGCCTCAGAACTCCAGTCACGCTTGACACCGAGCAGCAACAGCATCGGGGAAGCGATACACACGGAGGAGTATGTGCCGATGACGACGCCCCAGATCATGGCGAAGGTAAACCCGCGGATCACCTCGCCGCCGAAGGTGTACAACGACAGAAGCGCAATGAGCGTGGTGACCGAAGTCAGGATTGTTCGCGACAGGGTCTGGTTGATCGACTGGTTGAGGAGTTCGTCGAGCGGCAGTTTCTTGTATTTGCGCAGGTTTTCGCGCACCCGGTCATAGACCACAACCGTATCGTTGAGCGAGTACCCGACGATGGTCAAAAGCGCGGCGATGATGGACAGGTTGAACTCAAGCTGCAGGATCGAGAACATGCCGATGGTGACGAGCACGTCGTGAACGAGAGCCAGCACCGCCCCTACCGAAAACTGCCATTCGAATCGGAACCAGATGTAGACGAGAACCGCGAATATGGCGGCGACAACCGCAATCGTTCCCTGGGTTGCAAGTTCCCCGCTCACGGTTGGCCCGACAACTTCCACGCGCTCGACACTGACGCTATCGCCGAGTCCGTCGCGAACCTTTCTCTGCGCTTCCTGCTGTGCGCTGTCTCCTCCCGACTGGAGCTCGATGCGAATGAGCACATCTTCCGGCTCGCCGAATTCCTGAATTTGGACGTCTCCAAGCCCGAGGCCACTCACTGCGTCACGAAGTTCGCCAATGTTCGCCGGCCCCTGCGTCTTGATCTGCATGAGCGTGCCGCCGCGAAAATCGATGCCGAGATTGAGGCCGATCATCAGGAAGAGAGCAATGGCCGCCAACACCGCGACCCCGGATACGATGAAGGCCGGCCGGGCGACCTTCATAAAGGGAATCTTGGTTCCTACGGGTACGAACTTAAGGGGACGAAGCATCACTTAATCTTCCTAGATCGGTACTTCTTTGGGCTTGGAGCGGTGTACCCACAAGGCAACAATGAGCCGGGTCAGTGTGAATGCGGTGAACACGGACGTCAGAATGCCGACCCCCAACGTCACCGAGAAGCCGCGGATGGGACCTGAGCCAAGGCCGAACAGAATGAACGCGGCGATGAAGGTGGTGATGTTGGCGTCGAGAATGGTTCCCAGCGCGCGTGAATACCCGGTGTCGATGGAGGCGATTGGAGTCTTGCCGTTTCTTATCTCTTCCCTGATGCGTTCGAAGATCAGGACGTTGGCGTCGACCGCCATACCGATGGTGAGGACAATTCCGGCAATGCCAGGCAGGGTCAGTGTCGCCTGAAGCAGCGACAGCACGCCGACGATAAGCGCGATGTTTATCCCAAGCGCCAGGTTCGCGAATATTCCGAACAACCCGTATGAGATGATGATGAACACGACCACGGCGGTCAGGCCGATGAGCCCGGCAATCTTGCCGGCTGCGATGGAGTCGGCGCCGAGGCTCGGCCCGACGGTTCTCTCTTCGACAAAGGTGAGTTCGACCGGCAACGAGCCGGTGCGCAGCACGAGAGCGAGATCGTTTGTTTCCTGAATGGTGAACTGCCCGGTGATGATGCCCGAGCCACCAAGGATCGCCGATTGTATCTCCGGCGCACTGTAGACCTCGTCGTCCAGGACGATGGCGAAGCGGTCACCCACATGAGCTTGGGTGAGTTTTCCAAACTTGACCGCGCCCCTTTGGTTGAAGCGGAAGCTGACGATGGGGCGGTTTGTCTGCTGGTCGAAGGTCGGCTGCGCGTCTACCAGGTCGGCGCCGTCGACGATTGACGGGCTGTCGGTCCGCAGCTGATACAAGAAGTTGGGATCGTCTTTGTCTTTATAGGGTTGGCAGGTGCTTCGCGGCGCGCCATCGCTCTGGTCTTCGCACAACAGCCTGAAAAACAGCTTTGCGGTCTTGCCGATGATCTCTTTCAATCGTTCCGCATCATCGAGGCCTGGAGCCTGCACCAGAATGCGGTCAATGCCCTGGCGCTGTATGACCGGTTCCGTGACGCCGAGTTCATCAATCCGCAAACGGATGACTTCGATGGATTGCTGGACCCCCTGCCCAACCTTGAACTCGATGTAGGCATCGGTGTAACGGACGACCACTCGCTGACCTTCGGTCGACACTTCGATGTCGTTGGCCGTGTTTCCCTGGGCGAACAGGCCCGTGTCTATGGGCTGAGCCAGCGCACTCAGTCTTGAAACCGCGTCGCTGACGTCTGCCTCGTTCAGGATGCGAGCGCTGACTTCGTGTCCCGTCCGCCGCAGCTGGGAGTATCTGATGCGCTTGCCGTCAACGTCTCTCCTGAGTGTTTGCCGAACGTCGCCCTTCAACGTCTCCAGCAGATTTGTAAAAAGTTTCTCCTCATCGACTTCCAGCACCACATGGGCACCACCTTGCAGATCCAAACCCAGATTCAAGGTGTTGTATGGAACCCATTCATCGACGCTTTGGCGGAACGTCTCGGGAACCAGGTTTGCCGACGAGAAAAACAGCCCCAGTACCGAGACCACGATGATCAGCGTCGTTTTCCATTTGGCAAAATGCAGCATTTAGCTCTTCCAGCCGTCCGTCTCGCCGCCCGAATGCCGGCGTATGGTGCAACCCGTCAGCCTATTTTTTCTTGGCGTCGTCCTTGGCCGGCTCGTTCTTGGCCGGTTCGCCCTTGACCTTAACGTCGGAGATCATCGATTTGATGATCTTGATGCGCACGCCCTCGGCCACTTCGATCAGGGCCTCCGTGTCATCAACGACTTTCGTAACCTTGCCGACGATACCGCCACTCATCACTACCGTGTCGCCGCGCCGCACATTGGTGACCATGTCACGGTGCTCTCTCTGGCGCCGTTGCTGCGGCCGGATGATCAGCATGTAGATAATCACGAAGATCAGGATAAACGGGGCGAACTGCAAAAGAAGATTGCCGCCATCGCCTGCCGATTGCGCATAGGCCGGGGTAATGAACATCAGTAAACTCCAGGGGTCAAAGCAGTGAGGGTCCCAATCGGACGCTGGTTATCCCACGGTCAACGATTCGGCGGGACTATAGCTTCGCACGCCTCTTTTGCAAGCGGTGTCTCCGCATCTCGCGGTTAACCGTCACGGCCCTTTCTGCTAGGCTCGCGATCCTCAATAACCCAGAGACTTCCGAACAGATAGTGAGCACGCGGATGGATAACCAGAGCCTGACGGAAAAACTTGATCAGATTGTCGAGGCCCTCAATCGGCTCAGCCCGGCACCAGTGGCGGTGGCGGACTTTTCCGGCGCGGAAGCATTCGTCTGGCAGGCCGGGCGGGGCCAGTTCCAGAATGTCGAAAAGGTCAACCGCATCGACATGGAACTGCTGCATGGCATCGACCGCATGCGTGACACGCTGGTCGACAACACCACCCGCTTTGCACAAGACCTGCCAGCGAACAACGCACTCCTGTGGGGCGCACGCGGCATGGGAAAGAGTTCGCTGGTGAAGGCGGTACATGGTGTGGTCAACGCCCAGACCGAGGGCAAGCTGAAGCTCATCGAAATTCACCGCGAGGACATCGAAAGCCTGCCGGACCTGATGACACTGCTGCGCGCCGCACCCGGGTACCGTTTTATCGTGTTCTGCGACGACCTGTCCTTCGACGCCCAGGACACATCCTACAAATCCCTCAAGGCAGCCCTGGAAGGCGGTATCGAGGGGCGGCCCGAGAACATGATCTTCTACGCCACATCGAACCGCCGGCACCTTCTGCCACGCGACATGATGGAGAATGAGCGGTCAACCGCGATCAATCCGTCCGAAGCGGTGCAGGAAAAAGTCTCCCTTTCCGACAGGTTCGGACTGTGGCTTGGCTTTCACAATTGCTCGCAGGCGGAGTTCCTCGAGATGGTGCGCGCCTACGCGGTACATTTCAGCCTCGACGTGTCCGATGAGCAACTGCGCGCCGAAGCGGTCGAATGGTCGGCGACACGGGGAGCCCGTTCCGGCCGTGTGGCCTGGCAATACATTCAGGATCTGGCCGGCCGGCTCGGCGTCAGAACCGACGGCTGACGGCCAAGCGGACATTCGCACATAAAAAATGGGCCCGCCAATGCGGCGGACCCAGTCTTCTCAGGCGTTCCCTAGATACTAATTTGCGGCAACATTGTTCGGTGACAGATACTTGCGCGGGTCGACCGCTTGGGCGCCTTTACGGATCTCAAAGTGCAGCTGCGGTGTTGTTACCGACCCGGTCTTGCCGGCTTTTGCGATGATCTGGCCGCGTTTCACGGTGTCGCCGCGGCGCACGAACAGCTCTTTGTTATGTGCATATGCGGTGACCCAGTTGTTTTGATGGCGAACCAGAATGAGGTTTCCGTAACCCTTCAGCTCGTTGCCGGAATAGGCGACAACGCCGTTTTCCGCGGCCTTGACCGAGGTGCCTTCGGGCACGGCGACATTGATGCCGTCGTTGCGGCCGCCGGTGGGTTTCGAACCGAATTCCGAAATGACCCGTCCTTTGACCGGCCAGCGGAACTTGCTGGACGTCATATTGGGAACCGTCGGGTTCTTGGCCGGCGCCGGGCCGACCTTGGCAGTCGGTGCCGGGGGTGTGACCGGAGTGATTGAAACGGCAGGCTTGTTCGGTGTCCGGAGGTTGTTGTTCGGGGCCTGCGGTTTCGGTGTCTTGCTGGTCGGCGGAGTGTAGCTTGTGTTGACCACATGTCCCCTGCCGGGAATTTGCAGCGCCTGTCCCACCTTGATTGCCGTCGGGTCCTGGATACCGTTGTGCTCGGCGACGGTATTCGGGCTATGGCCGTAGGCGCGCGAGATGCTGTAGAGCGTCTGTCCCGGTTTCACCCGGTGCGTGCCCGGCACGGTGGTCTGAACGATTGCCGATGCCGGAGTGATTGTCGACTGCCGGTTCTCCACAACGTGGGTGCGGTGCGTTCCGCCTGGCAGGACAAGACTCTGGCCGGTCTTGATTTCATGCGGCGGCTGCAGGTTGTTGATCGCAATGAGATCGCCAACGCTGGCGCCGGTCTGGCGTGAAATGCTGTACAGCGTGTCGCCGCGCTGCACAATGATGGTGTTGTTCCCGGCGGTGTCCGAAACGGTGTAGTCCGCCGGCCGGGGCCTGGTTGGATCATCCAGGGGCTGGGCGGCCACATCGCGGTTGAAATCCGTGTTGTCCGACGGGTTGTCGTTCAAGGATCCGGTATAGACCGAATTGTCGCCAGTAGGATTGTAGCCGGGATCATTAGTGGCCTTGGACTCGTCGAACGGCCCGAAGCGCTCCGATGCTGAGCTGCATGCGGCGACCAGGGCGATGACGCTTATCGAAAGGCCAACTTTAAAACAACGACCCACACGAGAATGTGGGTTACTAACTCTGTACATACCAACGCTCCACAACTCACTCTGAATTGCAGAATGAGCAGCTTTCGTTAAAGAGCGCTTAAAATTGCTAGAGTTCCTTGGCGATTCCATCGACCAGGGGGACAAATCGAACCGGAAGCAAAGTTTCGACTTCGTAGTCGTCCTCATGCCGGGTCACGCGCACCAGTTCCTGTTCGCCGATCTCGTTCTCCAGAGGCAGCACCATGATGCCCCCGACCTTCAGCTGTTCGATCAGGTCCATCGGCATGGTTTTGGCCGCCGCGGTGACAATGATGCGGTCAAATGGCGCCTGCTGCGGCCAGCCCTTGGTGCCGTCCGCATGCATTGTTGTGATGTTGGTGAGCCGCAACTGCTTGAAGTGCTCCTCGGCCTCGCGCAGCAAGGTCCGGTAACGCTCGATCGTATAGAGACGACGGCACAGCCGTGAAAGAATTGCCGCCTGATAGCCCGAGCCCGTGCCGATCTCCAGCACTTTGCAGCGGTCATCGACTTTCAGCTTCTCGGTCATAAAGGCGACCACATAGGGTTGGCTGATCGTCTGGCCGCATTCGATCGGCAGTGACTGGTCCGCGTAAGCCTGTTCAGCAAACAGTCCTGGTACGAACACTTCGCGGGGAATCCGCTCCATGGCGCTGAGCACACGGGTGTCTCGGATGCCCTGATTGCGCAAGGACATGATCAACTGGATCTTGTGATAGTCGTCGCCCACCGCTGCGATGTCCCCGTGCCGCCGGCCACGCGACCGGCTCATTCCCCTATTCGAACAGGGGCCTCAGTGTCGCCATTGCCTGTGTTTGCGTCAAGTCGGCATGCAGCGGCGTCACCGAGATCTTTCCATCGTATATCGCTTTGAGATCAGTGCCTTGTGCAGGGTTGCTGCGAATGCGTTCAAAGCCGATCCAGTAATACGCGCGTCCCCTGGCGTCGATCCGCTCATCGAGTTTTACAAGCCCCTGATCCCGTTTGCCCTGTACCGTAACCTCGGTGCCGGCAACATCATCCGGATCACGATCGGGGAAGTTCACATTCATCAACACGCCCTCCCCCCATTCGATGCTGATCAGCTTGCGAACCAGGGCCGGTCCATGGGCCTCCGATGTCTGCCACTTGGGAGTGTCAGAGCCGTCAAGCCCGTAGGTCTGGCTGAGGGCGATGGAGCGGACGCCGAGATTGGTGCCCTCCATTGCGGCGGCGACCGTGCCTGAATAAGTGACGTCCTCGGAAAGGTTCTGCCCCCGATTGACCCCGGACAGGATCAGGTCCGGCACCTTGGGCATGACCCTCTTGAGCGCCATCAGGACACAGTCCGTTGGGGTTCCCTTGACCGCAAAACGCCTGTCGTCCAGCCGCCTGAGTCGCAGGGGGTCGGACAGGGTCAACGAGTGCGAGGCGCCGCTTTGCTCGCTTTCGGGCGCCACGATCCAGATGTCATCGGTCAACTCCGCGGCGATCTTCTCAAGGCTCCTGAGGCCCGGCGCATGTATGCCATCGTCATTCGTAACGAGGATCGTCAGGTTCTGCTCGGCGGACATAAAGGTCTCGGCGCCTATGTTGAGGGTTCAAGTGAAACGATGCCCGGCATGTACGGTTTCAGGGCATCGGGAATGCGAACGGAGCTATCACTCATTTGATAGTTCTCAAGGACAGCTATCAGGGTGCGGCCAACCGCCAGTCCCGATCCGTTGAGGGTGTGAACGAAGCTTGTTCCCTTGCCTTCCTGCGGCCGGTAACGCGCCTGCATGCGTCTTGCCTGAAAGTCTCCGCATACCGAGCAGCTTGAAATTTCGCGATACTGGTTCTGCCCCGGAAGCCAGACTTCGATGTCGTAGGTTTTGCGGGCGCCGAAGCCCATGTCACCGGTTGACAGCACGACAACCCGGTATGGCAGTTCGAGGCGCTTGAGAACCTCTTCCGCGCAACTCAGCATACGTTCCAGTTCGGCGTCCGACTGCTCCGGTGTCGTTATGCTGACCAGTTCCACTTTGGTGAACTGGTGCTGGCGGAACATGCCGCGCGTGTCCTTGCCCGCCGAACCGGCTTCGGAACGGAAGCACGGCGTGTGCGCCGTAAACCGCAAGGGCAGATCGCCTTCGTCGACGATTGTTTCGCGAACCATGTTGGTGAGCGGCACTTCGGCCGTTGGAATGAGCCACTTGTCGTCCGTGGTGCGGAACAGATCTTCGGCGAACTTGGGCAGTTGCGACGTTCCGAACAGCGCGTCCGGGCGTACCAGGAATGGTGGCTGCACCTCGAGATAGCCATTCTCGTTGGTTTGCAGGTCGAGCATGAACGCTGCCAGAGCCCGTTCGAGGCGGGCCAGTGCGCCCTTTAGGACGACAAACCGGGCTCCTGAAATTCTGGCGGCCGTTTCAAAGTCCATCAGGCCAAGGGTTTCGCCGATCTCGAAATGCTGCCTGGGCTCGAAATCGAAATCGGGGATATCTCCGGCCACCCTGTGTTCCAGATTGGCGGCCTCGTCCGCTCCCACCGGCACATCGTCCAGGGGCAGATTTGGAAGCGCGGCAAGCAGTCCGTCCAGGTCCTCGGTCAACCGGCGTTCTTCCTCCTCACCGCCCTGAATGAAGGATTTGAGTTCGGCGACCTCGGCAATGAGGCTCTGCGCCGCGGCATCATCGCCGGAGCCCTTCGCGGCGCCGATTTGTTTGCTGGCGTCGTTGCGCCGGGTCTGCGCATCCTGCAGCTTGGCGATGTGGCCGCGTCGTGCCTCGTCAAGACGAAGAATTTCCGACGATCTCGCCTCGAGGCCCCGTTTTGCTAGGCCGGCATCGAAGCTCTCGGGATTTTCGCGAATCCATCTGACATCAAACATGGGGCTAACGAGTACTGTTTCTGATAGGGGGACCGTGGGTTCAACCCGGAATCGATCCAGATCCCGGTCGCGCCACGTGTATACGCCGCACTCGGCGGTGCGTCCAGACACTGAGTTTGCGGAAAGGCCCGCCCGTTAGGCTTTGGCTTCGGGCGCGTCGTCGTCTTCCTCGTCCTCGTCGTCATCCATCTCGCCTTGCATCTCGGCGCGTTTGCGCTCAACCGAGCGAACACAGAGAATGGAAATCTCGTAGAGGATCAGGGTCGGCAGGGCCAGGCCGATCTGACTGATCGGGTCAGGCGGTGTGAGGAAGGCGGCGACGGCGAAGGTGCCGACAATGGCATACTTGCGTTTCTTCCTCAGACCGTCGGCTGTTGCCAGGCCGACCCGGCCGAGCAGGGTCAGCAGAACCGGCAGCTGGAAGCAGATGCCGAAGGCAAAGATCAGAGTCATGATCAACCCGAGATATTCACTTACCCGGGCGACAAGCTGGATCGAGGCCTGACCGTCCCCCGCGGTCTGCTCCATGGAGAGAAAAAACTGCATGGCGAGCGGCATGACCACGAAATAGACCAGACATCCGCCGGCAAAGAACAGGATAGGGGTGGCCACCAGAAACGGCGTGAACGCCGCGCGCTCGTGGCGGTAGAGCCCCGGCGCCACGAAGGCGTAAAGCTGAATTGCGATCAGCGGAAAACCGAGAAACAACGCGCCGAAAAGGCCGATCTTGAGCTGTGTGAAAAAGTATTCCTGCGGCGCGGTGTAGATCAGCTGTACGTCGGCGACGTTTCCGACCGCGCGCTCATAGGGATAAAGCAGAATGTTGAACACTTCCGTCGCGAAGATGAAGCAGAAAAGGAAGCCGATCGCCAGGCCGATCATCGTCTTCACGAGACGCGACCTGAGTTCGGTCAGATGCTCAATCAACGGAGCTTCTGTTGAGTCGATGTCTTCCTGGCTCAACGGACAGATCCCCTAGCCTTCTGTGGACGCTTTCGAACGCGCGCCGGGCTTCTTCGCCGCAGCGGGCTTTCGCTGTGCGGCGTCCGGTTTGGGCTCGGCCGGTTTCTTTTTTGCGGTCGGTTTCTTTTTTGCGACCGGTTTCTTGGCCGGTTTATCGGCCGATTTCGTCTCGGAACTCGTCTTATCCGACGGTGCTTCCATGTCGGCCTGCACGCTCGCAACATCGTCGCCGATGGAGTTGAAGGCGTCCTTGACCTTGCTGGCCGGAGAAAGGTCCTGAACCGACGAGATGCCTTTTCTGATTTCGTCGATCCCGGTGTCGCGGGCGGCTTCCTCAAACTGGTGCTGGAACTCCCGCGCCATGCCGCGAAGCTTCGCCACATACTGCCCGATCGTGCGCAACATGGTCGGCAGGTCTTTCGGCCGCACGAACAGGATCGCCACGACGGCGATAACCAATAGCTCCATCGCGCCGATATCGAACATGATTACACTCTACACTTGCCTTGCGGGCGGAGTTGGCGACGCTCGTTCGGCCGGTCAGCTCTTGGCCTTGCTGTTGGCGGGCTTCTTCACCGCGTCGACGGTCTCGGCGGTTTCGTGTTCGATGGTCTTCACGTCCTCGGCCGCTTCGGTTTCAGGCTCTTCCTGCATACCTTTCTTGAAGCTCTTGATTCCCTTTGCAACATCGCCCATCAGCGCCGATATCTTGCCCCTTCCGAAGAGGAGCACCAGCAGCGCGACAACGATCAAGATCTGCACAAAACTAGGCGTCATGACTGAACTCTCCTGAGTCACTAAATTTGGTGTGCGTGGTGAATTGGCCGCACTATCGCAAAATCGGTGTGCGGCTGCAACAAATGCCCGGACCAAACCTTATTCTTGGTAACCATCCCGCGCACCGATGGCCGTCGCAGATGCCGCTGGAAACAGCAAAACATGGTCAGGGTCAATCTTAAAGCGCATCGTCTCCCCCTTTTGCGGGACGATGCTTCCGGGCACACGCGCCTTGATGGGCCTTTCACAACCGTGCACGCCGAGCGACAAAAGAGTTGCGTCACCGAGATAGCGAACCTCCAGCACGGTGCCCTGGGTGCCGGTCTTGCCGGTGGTGGGGACCAACCCCTGCGGCCTGATGAGGACGACCGTTGATCCATCTTCCTTGCGGGTGTCCGCCTTGAACGTGCCGAACGGCGTCGATACTTTTCCCGCCCGGGCAGGTGCGATCAACTCGTTGAAATCACAGAAGAACTTCGCAGTGCTGATATCCGCTGGAGCTCGGTAAACCTGCGTGGGAGTGCCGATCTGCACAAGGCGCCCCTCGCGCATGACGGCAATGCGGTCAGCCATCCACATTGCTTCGACCGGATCGTGGGTCACAAGCAGGCAGCTGGCGCGCGTCTCCCGCAATATGGCAAGCGTCTCTTCCCTGACAACCTCGCGCAGCCTTTGGTCGAGGCCGGAAAAAGGCTCGTCCATGAGCATGACGGCGGGTCGCGGCACGATTGCCCGGGCAAGCGCTACACGTTGCTGCTCACCACCGGAGAGCACATGAGGATAGCTTTTCTCGTACTGGCTCATGCCGACCCGCCTGAGGGCGGCCTGCGCCTCTCTCAGTGCATCCGCCCGCTCAAGATTGCGCAGGCCGAACATCACGTTATCGAGGATCGTCAGGTGCGGAAACAGCGCGAAATCCTGGAACATCAGGCCGACATTGCGACGCTCGGGAGGCACGAAGGCGCTGGCGCTGGCAATTTCGCTGCCGTTCAACAGAATCCGGCCGGATTGTGGACGCTCCACTCCGGCGGCGATGCGCAAAAGCGTGGTTTTGCCGCACCCCGATGGGCCCAGAAGACAGACGATCTCACCTGGTGCCAGTTCAAGGCTGACGTCGCGAACCGCCTCGAGGTCGCCATAGACATGGGTAATGTTCTCGAACGAGAGGCGCGCCGCAAAAGTCGCGGCCGCGGTTCCGCGCGGTCCCCAGTCGGAGCCGCCGCTTGCGGTTTCTTGTTCGGAGTCAATCGAGCCCATTACCAACCCAGCTCACACGGAATTTGATTTCCGAAGAGCTTATATACTGATGTTGGCGGGGCTTCGAAGCTTATTCGCGATCAGGGTTCACATCATCGCTATCGACGGGACGTTCCTCGATCTCGCCGAACGCATCGTCCAACGCCGCTTCATCGATTTCGAGCGCATCTTCAACCAGAGCGTCGTCATCGTCGAGCGTGTCTTCGTCGTCATCGAGTTCCTCGCCGCTGCGCGGGCTCGGAATCTCGAAGTCGGGCGGCAAATTGCTGTCAAGCAATCCGGCGGCCTTAAGATCGGCCAGCCCGGGAAGATCGGCAACGTCGTTGAGCCCGAAATGACTGAGGAACGCATCGGTAACGCCATAGGTCACCGGTCTTCCTGGAGTGCGCCGGCGGCCGCGCATGCGGATCCAGCCGATATCGAGCAGGGCGTCCAGAGTTCCCTTGGAAATCGAAACGCCCCTCACCTCTTCGATTTCGCTGCGGGTCACCGGCTGGTGGTAAGCGATGATGGCAAGCGTTTCGAGCGCCGCGCGGGACAGGCGCTTTTCCTCGACCGCGTCCCGGCGCATCAGAAAGCTCAGGTCCTCGGCAGTTCGGAAGGACCACTTTCCCGCGACCTGGACGAGATTCACCCCCCGTTCGCGATAGACATCGGCAAGCTCGGCCAAAAGGCCGGCCACATCGGCGCCGTTTGGCATCCGATCGGTGAGCAGGGTCTCCGGCAGCGGTTCGGGGGCAGCAAACAGCAGCGCCTCCAGCATCCGCATATGCTGAGCTCTTTCCGCAGTCGGCAACACTGTTACATTCTCCAACGCCCTGTCCCCCTGGAGATCGACATCGCTGTTTGTGGTGTGTGCAGGATCAAGGGTGCTCAGCGCCTCACCAGTTTGATTTTGCATTGACCCAATTCCTTCCAATGAATTCTCTAGGTGGCGGACACTGCGGCCCGGCGCATGAATAACGGCGCGAACGCGGTCTCCTGGCGGACCTCCACTCTACCTTCCCGAATGAGTTCAAGTGTGGCGGTGAAGCTGCTTGCCTTGACCGTGCTTCTGGTTTCGGGTTCTGCGAGGTAGTCTGCAAGAAACTCGTCGAAGCGCCCCCAGGCATCCATGCTGCCGATAAGACGTTCGATCGCCTGGCGCGCATCCTTGATTGTCCACACGGGCCTTCTGCGCAGCGTCAGGCTGCGTTTCACGCCCGTCTGACGGCGTTGTGCGTACGCCTTGAGCAGATCATGCAGGTTGTCGACATATTCATTGGTGGTGAACACCTCGATGTTCTCCGGGTCGCCACGAGAAAATATGTCCCGGCCGAGGAGATTGCGCGCCATCATCTGCGCTGCGGCTTCGCGCATTGCTTCAAGGCGGCGCAGGCGGAATGCCAGAAGCGCCGCCATCTCCTCGCCGCTCGGCTCGTCTTCGCCCTGAGGGTCCGGCAGGAGCAGCCGGGACTTCAGGTACGCCAGCCAGGCGGCCATGACCAGATAGTCGGCAGCAAGTTCCAATCTCAGGCGGCGCGCCTCGGAGACGAACAACAGATACTGCTCGGCCAGCGCGAGGATCGATATCTTGCCGAGGTCGACCTTCTGCTCACGCGCAAGCAGCAGAAGCAGGTCGAGCGGTCCTTCGAAGCCATCGACATCGACGATGAGCGATTCGGCACGCCTGTCCGGCCCCGCGTCGAGGTCCCATGCCTCGTCAGGCGCCGGAGACGCCTCTATGGGTTCTTGTTCAGACATCCTACGCTCGATTCGAGTCGGCAGCCGGAAAAGCAGCTCAGAATCTTGAATTTATACTGATTCGCGGAGCGCAAGGTCGAGATCTTGCAAAGCCTCATCCACATCATATTCGCGCGGCTGCGAAAGCAAGGCAAGGGCGGCAGTGGTGCGTTCTCCACATTTACCGGCAATTTCCGGGGCCTCCCGGACAACCGCTTCCATTTGTTCCAGGTTGCCGTTGCAGTGAAGGGCCATGTCGCATCCGGCTCTGAAAGATGCCGTGACCCGTTCACCGAGGTTGCCGGACAGGGCGTTCATGTTCAGATCATCGGTGATGAGAAGTCCATCAAATCCCATCTTCTCGCGGACAATGCCTTGCAGTACGAGTTTCGAATGAGTTGCCGGATGATCAGGGTCCACGTCGCTAAAGACAACATGGGCGGTCATTGCAATCGGGGCGTCATGTAACGCCTGGAAAGGGGCGAAATCATGGGACTTGAGTTCGCCGAGACCGGCCGCAACGCGGGGCAGTTCGAAATGAGTGTCCGCGTTGGCTCTGCCATGCCCCGGGATATGCTTGATGACCGGCAACACACCGCCGGCAAGCAGTCCCCGCGCCGCGGCCTTCCCGAGAGCGGTCACTGTGTCGGGTCGCGTTGCATAGGCGCGGTCTCCGATGACAGCGTGGGCGCCAGGCTGCGGGACATCGAGGACTGGCAGACAGTCGATGGTGATTCCCAGTTCATGCAGATCATCGGCAATGAGGCGGGCACAATTGAACGCGACGCGCAGTCCTGCCTCGGGACTGTTTGCATAGACGGCCCCGATCTGCGCGCCGCTTGGATACTTTCTCCAGTGCGGTGGCTTGAGCCGCTGCACGCGGCCGCCTTCCTGATCGATGAACACGGGTGCGTCGGTGCGTCCAACTGCCTGGCGGAAATCTTCCGTCAGACGTTTGACCTGCTCGCGCGTGTCACAGTTGCGTTGGAAAAGGATGAGGCCCCAGGGGTCCGCCGATTGGAAGAATGAAGTTTCTTCGGGCGACAACGATGTGGACTCGCATCCTGAAACGAATGCCCGGGTCGTCATCTGATGCGGGTTCTTATGCGCTGCTACCGGCGGTCGCGCACAACGCAGTCGCGTTCACCGGCGGCGATGAGCGAGTTGCACAGCTGCGAGGCCTGGGACCGGGTCTCAATCGGACCGATACGCAGCCGGTAGTAGGTGCCCCGGGTTCCCAGATCCGCCTGCTGAATGAGCGGAGAATAGGTGCCAAGCAAACTGGGATGACGTGACTGCAGTTCCTGGAATCCCGCCTGGGCCTCTTCCTGTGAACGGAAGGAAGCCGTCTGAATCATGTAGTTCCCACCGGTAATGGGCGCTTGCGGCTGAACCGCCTCGGGGGTAGGTGCATTGGGCTCCGCCACCGCAACCTGCGTGTTCTGCTGGGTGTTGGTGACCCGCGTCCCGGTGTCAAGCTCATCGCTGAAACGGCTCGTACGACGCCGCGGCTGCTCCTGTGTCGGCACCTGCTGTGTGGCCGGCGCCGTCGGTTGAATCTGCGTAACCTGGTTTTGATCCGGCGTGACCTGCTCGGTGGTCGCGATGTCTCGCTCGACCGAACCCGGCAACGGAGCGATCTGGATCGGACCGGTCGGTACCGCCGGTCCCGGGTCCACCTGGCGTGACGGCGGTGTTGGTTTCTCCCGCGGCAGCGGCGGAGACTGAATGAGTTTGGCAATCGCGTCGGATGGCGGCGGGGTGGTCGCCTGATCCGTATCGACGGTCGTCGCCGTGTCGAGCGATGCCGGAGCGGGCGGCTCGTTCTGGGTCGGAACCACGACTTCGCCGCCGGTGTTCAGGTTTTGGGTTGTGGTGTTGAACGTCGGCTGCGTCGTCTGGGTATTCTGCGAATTGTTGACGGGCGGCGGCGGCAACGGAAGCGGCAGCGGATCGGTACCATCGGCATTGATCTGCGGCGTTTCAGAGGTCGGGTTTATCGACAGCTGATTCGGATCGTTGGTCGACTGTTCCTGAGCCGCCGGTATCGTTGGTTCCTCTTCACGCGGAACGAGCGTGCTTTCCGTTTCCGTGTCCTCGGACCGAATACGATCGTAAATCAGCTTTGTCTTGCGTGGCGTTTCGATCGCCTTGGGCTGCGTCTGCGGCTCGACCTTGATCGGATTTTCGTCGACCCTGACCACCGGAATTGTCGGCTCGTTGCCGCCCTTGAGTGCCTGCCAGGCGAAGATCAGGCCGCTTGCTATGACGGCAACGCCGACCAGGGAGCCGACCAGCAGGAACGGGCCGCGGCGCCTTGGCTGTTCCTGGAAATCGCCATACTGCTGATCGTACTGCTGGAATTCGGGATCGTAGTCGCCGTAACCCTGCCGCGGGTCGGCGCCTTCTGGGTTGTACTGGTATTCCCGCGCGTAGTCCTGATCGACATCCGCGAGCTCGCGCGAATGCACGCCTTGATAGGCTGCATCGTTATAGGGCTGCTCGTACCCACCCTGACTGTTTGGGTCATAGGGCTGATCGGTGTAGGCGTTGGCCTCTTGCCCATACGGACGCTCGGGGGCGGGATAAGGCGCCGGCGTGCGGGGTGTACTTGCAGGGGCCGGTGCACGGTATTGCGCGTCATCGGAGCGGTTGGAACCGTAGCTGGCGGTCTGTTCGGCCCTCGCCGCCGTCAGCTCGTCGAGCCTCGGATTGCGGGACTCGTAGCGCGGCGCATCATAGTCACGATCGCGCGCGGGCGGGCTCGGACGCGCGGGCGGCTGCGGAGGGTCGTTATCCTCCCAGCTGAACCGCCGCATCGCCGTATCGGACTTGAGCAGCGGATTGCGCTGCCCGGTATCCGGCGCACCGAATGACGACGGTGTCGAGTTCGACCTGTATCTGTCGTTGTCGAACGTGCTGTCGTGGCGGCTCGATCCGTTTTCGCGGGGCGGCGGGGTCAAATAGGAGTCCCGGGCCGGCGGCGCGGTCTCGTCATTGTCATAGCGGGACGGTCGCAGGCCCTCAAGACTGCTGTGCGACCTGTCCTGCGTGCCCGCAGCACGGTCATAAGGATCAGCACTTGCCGGCTCATCCGAATGGGGTGAATCGAGATAGCTCGGGCGGACCTTGCGGTCTTCCGTTGCCTTGGCGTCCTCGGGATAGCGACGAGCGCTTTCGTCGTTCCGGGCACCGTATCTGGGAGTGTCGTCAGCCATAGCGATTTCCGCTATCTCATCTCTTGAACCGGAACCACCCCTAAGATTCCAAGTCCGTTGGACAGAACATACCGCACCGCACGGCACAAAGCGAGCCGCGCAGCTGTGGCATCCGGATTTTTTTCGTCAATAAACCGCAAATGAGGCAACTCTTTGCCCCGGTTCCACTGCGCATGAAGCGCACTTGCCAGTTCATACATGTAGAACGCTATCCTATGCGGTTCGTGCGCCGCCGCTGCACCCTGCACCACTCTTGGAAACTCCGCGATCCGTTTGATTATCGCAATCTCTCCGTCATCTTGCAAAAGATTTAAGTGACAATTCGTTAACGCTAAGTGTCCACTGCCATCGCCAGATGCACTTCTGGCGGCATTTCGCATCACAGAACAAATCCGCGCGTGTGCGTATTGAACGTAGAATACCGGATTTTCACGGGTTTGTTCAGTTACTTTTTCGAAATCAAAATCAAGCGGCGCGTCGTTCTTCCTGAAAAGCATGATAAAGCGGATAACATCTGGGCCGACTTCATCAATAAGTTCACGCAGAGTGACAAACTCTCCTGCCCGCTTCGACATACGGACCGGCTCGCCACCGCGGAACAGTTTCACCAACTGGCACAAGAGCACTATTACTTCGGCATCGCCTCCGCTGATCGCCTTGGCCACGGCCTGCAGCCGCTTGACGTAACCTCCGTGGTCAGCGCCGAGCACGTAGATCATTTGCTTGAAATTGCGGTCATATTTTGTCTGGAAGTACGCAACGTCTGCGGCAAAATAGGTGTAGGCGCCGTCCGACTTTATGACCGTGCGGTCGACATCATCGCCAAATTCGGTCGCCCTGAACAAGGTCTGCTCCAGGTCCTCCCAATCCTCCGGCAACTGTCCCTTCGGCGGCGGCAGGCGGCCTTCGAAAACCAGGCCCCGCTCGCGCAGGGCGGCCAAAGTCGTTTCGACCGGGCCGCCGGGGCCATGCAGTGAACTTTCCGAGAAGAACACGTCGTGTTTGATGTTGATTGCCTCGAGGTCACTGCGAATCACCGCCATCATGAACTCGATGGCCTCACGCCTTATGAGGGGCAGCCACTCGTCTTCCGGCATGTCACACAGGTCGGCTCCGTGCATGTCGGCCAGGTGCCGGGCGACCGGAATCAGGTACGGCGCCGGATAGAGCCCACTGGGTATCTCGCCGATGTCCTCACCAAGCACTTCGCGGTATCGCAAAAATACGGACCTTGCCAGGACGTCGACCTGCCCGCCGGCATCGTTGAAATAATATTCGCGAACCACGTCATGGCCGACAAATGCCAGAAGGTTGGCGAGCGCATCCCCGAATACCGCTCCCCTGCAGTGACCGACATGCAGCGGTCCGGTGGGGTTGGCCGAAACATACTCGACATTCACGGACACGCCGGCGCCGATATCGGAACGGCCATAACGTTCGCCCTGCTCAAGTGCGGCGCGGACAACGTCGGGCCAGAATGACGCATCGATCTGCAGGTTGATGAATCCCGGGCCGGCGATCTCGACCGCGGCAACCCCGTCCGACCGGCGCAACAGGTCGGCAATGGTCTCGGCCAGATCGCGCGGCCGCTGGCCGGCCGGCTTGGCAAGGACCATTGCCGCATTGGTGGTGACGTCGCCATGTGCCGCCTCCCTCGGCGGTTCCACCGCGATGCGGGACATGTCCGTGCCTTCCGGCAATGTGCCTGCGGTCACCAACTGCTCGATGACGCTGGAGACGGTCGTTCGAAAATGTTCAAATATATCCAAGGCTTGGAGGCTCCGTTCGGGCCGATTGCCGCTCTGCGCGGACTATCTGAAAAGCGGGTCAACGTCAAACAAACCCTTGTGTTGTTCAAGGGCATAACGATCCGTCATGCCGGCAATAAAGTCGCAGACCTTGCGAATGCGAACCTGATCGCCGTCGTCCGCCGCCGGCCGCCACTCGATCGGCAGTTGTAGCGGGTCTTCGACATAGGCGGTGAACAAATCGCGGATGACGCGTTTGGCCCGTTCCATGACCTGAAGGACACGTTCGTGGCGATACATTCGTTCGCTGAGGAAGTGCTTCAACTGATCGTTGGCCGAGGCCATGGAAGCGCCAAGTGCGGCGACGGGCCTTTCCGATGCGCGGACGTCATCGCTTGATTGAGGCGCAAGTTCCGCCAGCCGCCGGCGGGTCTCCGCCAGAACATCGTCAACCATCACCGATATAAGCCGGCGCACGGTTTCATGGATCATGCGCGAACGCTCGAGATTGGGATGCCGGTCCAGAACCCAGGCCAGCACTTCACCCACGAGGGGCACGTCGGCAAGATCGATGATGTCGAACAGCCCTGCCCTGAGGCCGTCGTCAATGTCATGGGCATTGTAGGCAATGTCATCCGACAGGGCCGCGACCTGTGCTTCGGCGGAGGCAAAGCTGTCAAGGCGAAGATCGACCTCGCCGGCGAATTCACTCACCGCCGTCGGCAGGCCGGTTTCGGCATAGACGCCACAGGCCTGGCCGGCCGCGTCGATCAGCGGGCCATTGTGCTTGACCAGTCCCTCGAGGGTTTCCCAGGTCAGATTGAGGCCGTCGAAGTCGGCATATTTGCATTCGATACTGGTGACCACGCGCAGGCTCTGGGCATTGTGGTCGAAACCGCCATAGCGGCGCATGCACTCATCAAGCGCGCCCTCACCGGCATGGCCGAAGGGTGTGTGGCCGAGATCGTGACCAAG